>JAXHTH010000287.1:0-6012 GCA_034211115.1 Planctomycetota bacterium
GCCGCCGGGTACTGCAGGTGATGTCGGCGTCGGTGGCGCTGGCGGGGCTTTCGGGGTGCCGCTGGCCGGCGGAGGAGATTGCCGCGCGGCCACCCGCGTCCGGAACGGAAAACGCATCCGACAGCCTGCCGCATTCGGCGGTGTGGCCTACGATGTGTGATTCCGACGAGCGGCTCCTGATTCGCCGCCTCGTTCGGCCGTTTTCGTTCACGCCTCTCCCGCCTCGATCCCGTCGGCGGGGTTCCCGATTGAAGAAAGCGACGCAACCATGACTGATCAAGCGACCCTGAACGCAACGGAGACGAAGGCCGGCGAGATCCTCTCCAGGCTCGGCCTCGATCGGCATCCCCGGGTGGCCCCGCCTTCGGAAGCGAAGGACGGCTGGGCCGTCACGGAGAACCCCACCACGGGCGAGCCCATCGCGGCGATCAAACAGGCCACGGCCGACGAGTACGAGGCGGCGATGCAGCGCGCCCAGGATCGCTTCAATGAGTGGCGCATGATCCCCGCCCCCAAGCGCGGCGAGATCGTCCGACAGATCGGCCTGGAGCTCCGCGAGTACCAGCAGCCGCTGGGCGAACTCGTCTCGCTGGAGATGGGCAAGATCCGCGCGGAGGGGATGGGGGAGGTCCAGGAGGCCATCGACATCGCCGACTTCGCCGTCGGCCTCTCCCGTCAGCTCTACGGCCTGTCCATGCACTCGGAACGTCCCGGCCACCGGATGTACGAGCAATGGCATCCGCTGGGGACGATCGGGATCATCACGGCGTTCAACTTCCCCGTCGCGGTGTGGGCGTGGAACGCGATGATCGCCGCCGTCTGCGGCGACACCATGATCTGGAAGCCCTCGCGCTCCACCCCGCTCACCTCTATCGCCACCCACGAGATCTGCAACCGCATCATCTCCGAGCACGGGCACGACGGCGTGTTCGAGCTGGTCATCGGCCGCGGCTCGGTCATCGGCGAACTGATGAACAACGATCGAAGGATGCCGCTCATCTCCGCGACCGGGTCCTGCGCGATGGGCAAGCGGATCGCCGAGGCGGTGGGCAAGCGGCTGGGCAACACCATCCTCGAGCTGGGCGGGAACAACGCGATCATCGCCACCGAGGGGTGCGATCTCGATCTGCTCCTGCCCGCGGTGGTGTTCGGCGCGGTGGGCACGACGGGCCAGCGCTGCACCTCCACGCGACGCCTGTTCCTGCACGAGTCGATCCACGATGAAGTCGTCAAGCGTCTGCTCGGGGCCTACAAGGGCATCATGGAGCGCATCGGCGACCCGCTCGATGAAAACACGCTCATGGGGCCGATGGTCCACGCCGACGCCGTGCAGGACATGATGAAGGCCCTGGACACCATCAAGCAGCAGGGCGGGAAGGTCATCTTCGGCGGCAACACCATCGACCGACCCGGCTACTTCGTCGAGCCGACGATCGTCGAGGCCGATCACTCGCTGCCCATGATCCAGGACGAGACGTTCGCCCCGATCCTGTATGTGCTGAAATACAAGACGCTGGACGAGGCAATCGGGAATCACAACGACGTCGTGCAGGGCCTGTCCAGCGCGATCTTCACGAACAACTTCCGACACGCCGAGACGTTCCTCAGCCATCGCGGCAGTGACTGCGGGATCGCCAACGTCAACATCGGCACCTCCGGCGCTGAGATCGGCGGGGCGTTCGGCGGCGAGAAGGAGACCGGCGGCGGGCGCGAGAGCGGATCCGATTCCTGGAAGGCCTACATGCGACGCCAGACCTGCACCCTCAACTGGTCCGCCGACCTGCCCCTCGCTCAGGGGATCAAGTTCGGGTAAACGTCGAAACATCGAAACGTCGAAACGTCAAAACGGGGAATGTCACGGGCCTGCCGCGGTGTGCGGCGGGCCTGTTTCTTCTCGCGGGCGCCGGGAGCGCCGCACGGGCGATATGATGCGAGGATGCCGATGCGCGGCGGTGCTCCATCCCGTCTGATTCGTCTTCGCCGGCCGGTGACGCTGTCGGTGCTGGAGGAGCCCTTCGTGCCGGAGGGCGGGGTGCGGATGCTCGATGAGATCGACCGGCGATGGGCCAACCTCTGCCTGCGCAACCCGCGCTACTTCGACGGGCGCCTGTTTCACGTGCTCGGCGTCTCGCGGAACGGTTATGGAGGAGCCGTGCTCCACGTGGCCGAGTGCGCCTATCGCTTCTACGCCGTGCAGGATGATGGTTTCGATCTCGGCGTGAGGCCGCTGGGCGTGCGCGGCATCACGGTCCGCGAAGGGAAGGTGCTGATGGGTCGGCGATCAGGGGAGGTCGCCTCCCATCCGGGGCGATGGGAATTCGCGCCGGGCGGGGTGGTCGATGTCGATCGCCCGCCGGTCGACACGATCCTCGCCGAACTCGCCGAGGAAACGGGTCTGCGCGCCGCCCGGGAGCCGGTCTCCATTGCGGTCCTGCATGACGGCGTGCTGCGCAGTTGGGAGATCGTGTGCCGGATCGAACCCGCCGCGGCGCATCCGGATCGCGCGCCGACCACGGATGAGTACGCCGAGCTTCGCTGGTGCGATGTGGCGGCGCTGCCGGATGATCTGACCTCGACCGCAGAGCGGATGATCGACCTGGCGCGCGAGGTGAAGGCCGCATGGCGCGGCGACGGCTGAGGCGCGACGTCCGCATCATCACAGGCCGCGCGCCTCGGTGATTCGGGCCGGCGGGCCGGGTGTGCCGCGGCCCATCCCGCAGTCGCCGCGGGCACGGCAGCGATCAGTGAAAGCACGGGTCGGCTTCTCGGGGAAGGCGACCCGTGGCCCCGTCCGGAGGTGTTCGAAGGCGAGGCGTCGCTTATTCGCCGGCGTGGGAGGCGAGATACTCGGCCACGCCCTCCGCGGTCGGCTTCATCGCCTCTTCGCCCGGCTTCCAGTTCGCCGGGCACACCTCGCCGTGCTTCTCGTGGAACTGAAGCGCATCGAGCACCCGCAGCGCTTCGTCGACCGACCGCCCCAGCGAGAGGTCGTTGACCACCGCGTGGCGGATGATGCCGTCGCGGTCGATGAGGAACAGTCCGCGGAGGGCGACGGATTCGTTGTGCAGCACGCCGTAGTCGCGGGCGATCTGCTTGTCCAAACCCGCCACGAGCGGGAAGCGGACGTTGCCGATCCCGCCCGTCTCGACGGGCGTGTTCTTCCACGCCAGGTGGGTGAACTGCGAATCGATCGAAGCGCCGATGATCTGGCAGTTGCGCTCCTGGAACTTCGACAGCTCCCGGTCGAAGGCGATGATCTCCGACGGGCAGACGAAGGTGAAGTCGAGGGGATAGAAAAAGAGGATGACGTACCGGCCGCGGTAGGCGGAGAGCTTCAGCTCCTGGAACGTATTGTCGGGCATGACGGCCGTGGCGGTGAAATCGGGTGCGTCCATCGTCACCTGGGCGGACATATCGCGGATCTCCTGGGCAAGCGTGGTCGTTGATCGGGTCTCCCGCGTCGGGGGGAGCAATCCTTTCCGCGCGCCGCGGACCGGTCAAGCGGCACCCGGCCCCCGGCTCGAGGCCCCCGGCTCGAGGCCCCCGGCTCGAGACCCCGGAAGGGGGCGCGTTCCGGATCGACGTTGAACGTACGTTCATGCATCGTCGCCGGCTTCGCGCGGTAGGAATGAAGCGCCCTACCGCCGGGGCGGGTGAACACCATCGAGGTCCCCGAAATGTTGAATGTCAGAAGCATTTGTCGGTTCGGTTTCGGCGCTGTCGTCCTCCTCGCCGCCGTGTCCGGCGCGCCGGCTCAGTCCGGGGAGCGTGCGCCCACGGATGCCGGGGGCCTCGGACGTTCCGGGGGCGTCGAACGTTCCGGGGGCCTGGAGCGCGCGCTGGCGCTGCTGGAGAGGATGGATGAGATCACGCTCTCCGTCGAGTATCAGGACGAACGCGTCGTCAATGTCATCGGGAATCTCAACGCCGTCTCGCCGATCCCCATCGCCGCCGACTGGGACGCCCTGGCCGGGATGGGGCTCGACGAGCGCGACCGGGTCACGCTGCGGCTTCAGCGGGCGGATCTGTCGACGGTGCTCGCGGCCCTTGCCTTCCAGCTTGGCGATGAGTTCGGCCGGCCGACGATCGAGATTCACGCCGGCCGCATCGTGCTGACCACCCTTGGGGCGACGGTGGAGATGAGCCTCACCGATGTCTACGACGTGCGCGACCTGCTCCGCGATTCGGCCGTGCTCGAGGAACTGCGGCGCCGGCGCCCGGCACCGGCGGGCGCCGAGCCGATCCCGGACGATGATGATGATGATGATGATGCGTCAGCGGTCGGCGCGAAGACCGGCGCCGCCGCGGGGAACGATGAGGACCTCGATGCGGACGCGGAAGAGGATGAGACTCCCGACGATGAGAAGGCGCCCGAAGCGAGCGGGCCCTTCGAGCTGCCCTTGCCGGACTTCGAGGAGATGTCGGAGGCGATGCCCGCCCGGCCGCTCACGCCCGGCGAGGAGCTGCTTTCCCTGATCGCCGAGCACGTGGATCCGGAGGCGTGGATCGAGTACGGCGGGAGCCGGGCCCGCATCAGCGAGCGCGACGGCGTGCTGTTCGTCACCGCGCCACCCACCACGCATCGCAAGTTCCGAGATGCGCTGCGTCGGCTGCGGAGAACGACTCCCTCGGCGGTGCTGATCGAGGCGGCCATCGTCGACCTGCCGTGCGAGACGTTCGCCCGCCTGAACCGGCGCTACGACGCGGCGGGCCGCGCGCTGGGGCGCGCGCTCCTCGCCGCCGATGAGGCGGCGCCGCTGTGGCAGGCGATGTCGGCGGTCGCGCTGGGCGATACCCTCGTGGCCGAGTCCGAGCGGGCCGGCGTCGCCGTGAGCCTGCACCTGAGCCCGCGCTTCGATCCGGAGACGGGCATCCTGCGCCTGGAGATCGACGTCGAGTCGACGGAAGGAGAGGATCGTCGGTCGGTCGCGACCACGGCGACGATCCCCTTCCGGCAGGGCGGGGCCACGATCGAGCTGCCCGCGGCGACGGCGGGCGAATCCGTCCGCCTGCTCGTGCTGATCCCGCGGCGGAGGTGACGCCGGGATGCGCAAAGAAACGGCCCGCCGCGCGGGGCGGCGGGCCGCGGAAGATCTTCGATCAGGCCGCAGTCAGGAGGCGGCCTTCGCCTCCAGGAACGCCTCGACGCTGCGGATGTCCGGGATGATCTGGGGCGTGAGCCGCAGGGTGAAGCTCGCGCCCTCCTCGACGCGGGTGAGCCGCGTGGCCCGGGCGCGATCGGTCCAGGGGAGCCCCGCGCGGATGTAGGTTCGGTTGTCCTTCTGCCGCCGCTGCTTCTGGAGGGCCTTCAGGCCCTTGCGGACCTCCGGCTGGGTTTGCATGAGGCGCTGGATGGTCTTTCGCTGGGCCTCACGTCGCGGCAGCTTCGTGATGGTGAAGGTGACCACGTTCCGGGGTGCGAGAAGGTCGCTCATGGCGGGGCTCCGGCGGACGCTGCGGGTGAGTGCGGATCGATGCGAATCGGCCATTGTACCCGGCGGCGGGGTCGGAGCCAAACGCGTGGCGGGCTCCCCGTGTCGATCATCCCCTCGGAAGCCCGTGGAGTCAGCCCGTGGTCTCCGGTCGCCGCTTGCGTCTTCGCAGGCGTGCTATGCCGCAGGCGGCCCCGGGAGCGGCCAGGGAAGCGATCCGGGGGTTGTTCCGCGTGCTAATCCGATCCGCTGACGCGCTCGATCTCGTCCATGCTCGTGACGCCCTGGGCGACGAGGTGGAAGCCGAACTGCTGGAGGGTCATGAACAGGCCCTGGTTGGCGATCTCCCGGATGCCCTGGATCGTCGGCCGCTTGAGGATCACATCGCGCGTCGGGTCGTTGATCTCGAGCAGCTCGAACAGCGCCCGCCGGCCGATGAAGCCGGTGCGGAGACAGCGTCGGCAGCCGGTGGGGGCGTAGATCTGCGGCACGCCGTCGAGTTGATGGCCCATCCTCAGATTCTGGGTCGGCGTGGGCTTGACGCCCTTCTTGCACGATTCGCAGAGGACGCGCACGAGCC
>JAXHTH010000288.1:0-5156 GCA_034211115.1 Planctomycetota bacterium
GCGAAGAAGAACACAGGCGGCGCCGCACCGCCCGGCAGCAGGACCGCAAGCCGCCGCCGCCGAAGGTCGGCGACTGATACGCCCGCCCACTCATGCCGATTCTGCTCAGGGATCACCGGAGTCCGGCGCAGGGCGAAAACCCCATGCGCAGACCGCGCCGGGCGCGGTTGGATAAGGCATTCAACGGCCTGCGTATTCGGACGCATCGCGCCCGGTCGGCGCGAGAAAGACCCCTTGCCATGATGCGATCGATCCTCGTCGCCCTCGATGAATCTCCCGCCGCCGCGCGGGCGGTGGACCTCGCCCTCCGCTGGGGCGCGCGGTTCGACGCCTCCGTGCGCGGCATCGGCGTCCTCGCCGAAGACGCCGTCGATCCCCCCGAAGCGGTCCCCATCGGCGGCGAGGCGTTCAGGCGGGAGCGGGCCGAGACCGACCTCGAGCAGATGGAGCGCGACCTCGACGCCCTCATCGACTCCTTCGGCGACCGGTGCCGCGAGTTGGGCGTGCGGTGCGAGACCTGCCGGCGGCGCGGCGACTTCGCCGGCGAACTCGTCGCCGAGGCGCGCGCCCATGACGTCACCATCCTCGCCCGCGAGCCGACGTTCGGCATCGACAAGGGAAGCCCCCCCGCGCGCCGTCTCACCCACCTGCTCGAGAACTCGCCCCGGCCGGTTATTGTCACATCCCCCGAGCAGACGAACGGCGAAGGCGTGCTCATCGCCTGCGATGGCAGCTTCCAGTCCGCCCGCGCGATCGGGGCGTGCATCGCCCTCGGCCTCCAGCGCCTGAGCCCCCTCGAGCTGCTGTGCGTCGACCGCGACTCGCGCGAGGAGGCCGAGCGCTGCGCCGAGCCGGCCCTGCGCTATCTCGGCAGCCACGGCGCCGATGCGAAGCTCAACGCGATCATCACCGACGATCCGATCGATGAAGTCATCCTCGATCGCGCCCGGGAGATGGAAGCGCAGCTCATCGTGATGGGCGCCTACGGCCGGCCGCGGGTGCTGGAGTTCTTCCTCGGCTCGGTCACCCAGCGGATGATCGAAACGTCGCCGATCCCTCTTCTCCTGAGCCACTGAGGGCCAATGCCGACCGCTGCCGGCGATATCCTGGAGCCGCTGACCCGGGGCCGCCCGAACGAAGCCCGAAGATAACACTTGCATCGACCCCGGCCTCTGGTAGCCTGCGCATCTGAGCAGGGGACTTGCCGGAGGACCTGCCCGACGCCGAGGGGGCCCGAGGAGGTCCGATGGACGAACGATCAGATGTTGAAACGGGAGCCGCGGGCATCGCCGCGTCCCCACCGCCTGCGAGCGATGAGGTCCCCCGCGCCGCCACGGGCGTGGCGGGCCTCGATGCCGTCCTCGGCGGCGGGCTGCCCCGCAACCACGCCTACCTCGTGCAGGGCCACCCCGGCGCGGGAAAGACCACACTCGCCCTCCAGTTCTGCCTCGACGGCATCGAGCAGGGCGAACGCGTCCTGTTCATCAGCACCGTCGAGTCCGAAACGGAGCTTCAGTCCATCGCCCGCTCCCACGACTGGTCGCTGGACGGCCTGAACATCCATTACCACGCCGCTCACGAGGAAGTGGCGGACACACCCGAGCAGTCCGTCTTTATCCCCGCCGAAGTCGAGTTGCCCCGGACGATCGAGGAGCTGCTCGCGGTCGTCGAGCGGATCAATCCGCAGCGGATGGTCATCGACTCCCTCTCGGAGATCCGGCTCATCGCCGAGAACCAGCGGTGGTATCGCCGGCAGATGATCGCTTTGAAGGATGAGTTGACGACCAACCATCGCACGATGCTGCTCTGCGATGACCTGCGCACGACCGATCAGCCGGTGGAGAGCAGCGTGCGCGGGATCATCCGCTTGGAGCAGGTCGCGGCCGACTACGGCCCGGACCGGAGGCGCCTGCGTGTGCTCAAGCTCCGCGGCAGCCCCTTTGCCACCGGCTATCACGATTTCAAGATCCGCACGGGGGGTCTGGAGGTCTTTCCGCGCCTCGTCGCCGCCGAGCACCGCGAGCCGGTCGAGGCGGGCACCATGTCCAGCGGGGTGGCGGAGCTGGACGCGATGTTCGGGGGCGGGGCGGACCGCGGCGCATCCCTCCTGCTCCTGGGGCCGGCGGGGACGGGCAAGTCCAACGTCGCCGCCCAGTTCGCCGCCGCCGCCGCGAAGGCCGGCGAACGCGCGGCCATGTATATATTCGACGAACGCGTCCAGACCCTCCTCACCCGCACCGCCAGCCTCGGCCTGGGGCTTCATGAGCAGGTCCAGGGTGGGCGGGTCGAGATCCAGCAGGTGGATCCCGCGGAGCTCACTGCCGGCGAGTTCGCCCATCGCGTCCACCACGCCGTCGGCGGCCGCGGCGTCCGCCTCATAGTCATCGACAGCCTCACCGGCTACATGAGCGCGATGCCCAGCGAGAAATTCCTCGCCCTCCATTTGCACGAGCTGCTCAGCTTCCTGAGCCAGCAGGGCGTCACGACCATCCTGATCATGGCCCAGCACGGTCTGGACGGCATGAACCGGCGGGCCCCGGTCGATCTCAGCTATGTCTCCGATTCGGTGCTCCTGTTCCATCTCTTCGAGCACGCCGGCGAGTTGCGCAAGGCGGTTTCCGTCTACAAGCGACGTGGCGGGGGGCACGAGAATAAGATCCGCGAGTTGCAGTTCGGCCCGGAGGGGATCCACATCGGCCGGCCCCTGCGGGAGTTCGAGGGGATTCTCACCGGCACGCCGCATTACACCGGGAGTTCATTGTCCGATGTCGACGATCGCACCCAGGTCGAAGGCTGAGTCGCCTCCCGCCGGGGAGGAAAGGCGGCTGGAGCGGCGCGTGCTCATCCTCGCCCCCTTCGGCCGCGATGCGCGGGAGATCGGCCGTGTCCTGCGCGAGGCGGGCCTGGAGTCGCAGCCCTGCGCCGACGGGGACGATCTGTGCGCGCGGATCGACGAGGGCGCCGCGACGGCCCTCATCGCCGAAGAAGCGCTCAACGGCGCCACGCGCGGACGCCTCGCCGACCTGCTCGCACGTCAGCCGGACTGGTCGGATCTTCCGCTCATCATCATGCTGGCGCGTGGCCGGGAGGATGAGGACGGCTGGCGCGCCCTCCGCGGCCTGGAGGGGACGGGGCACCTGACCTTGCTGGAGCGCCCCCTGCGGACGGCGACGCTCGTCACCGCCGTCCGCGCCGGCGTCGAGTCGCGCCGCAAGCAGTACCAGATCCGCGATGAGCTTCGGGCCCGCGCGCGGGCCGAGGCAAGCCTGGAGCAGGAACGCGCGCGACTCGTGACCATCCTCCAGCAACTGCCGGCGGGCGTGATCGTCGCCGAAGCTCCGTCCGGGAAGCTGATTCTCGGCAACGAGCAGGTGCAACGCATCTGGAGGCACGACTTTTTCCCGTCGGAAGAGATCCGGCAGTACGGGGATTACAAGGGGTTTCACCCGGACGGGCGACCATATCTCCCCGACGAATGGCCTCTGGCGCGGAGCATTGCGCGCGGAGAAGTCGTCGAACAGGAGGAGATCAGGTTTCAGCGCGGTGACGGATCGTTCGGCTGGCTGACGATCAACTCCGCGCCGATCCGCGATGCAGAGGGCAGGATCGTCGCCGGCGTCGTCACGTTTGCAGACATCACTGAGCGCAAGCAGGCGGAAGAAGACCTGCGCACGCTCAACGAGACGCTGGAGGACCAGGTCGCGGCCCGCACCGCGGTGGCCGAGCGGCGCGCCGAGAGCCTCCGACGCCTCGCCGCCGAACTCAGCGAGGCCGAGCATCGCGAACGCAAACGCCTGGCCCGGATCCTCCACGATGACCTCCAGCAACTGCTCCTTGGGGCCCAGATGGGGCTGAAGCGCCTGGAGCGCTGCGAACGTGACCTGCTCGGCGAGGAGGTGAAGAAGCTCGATGAGCTGCTCCAGGAGAGCATGCGCACCTCGCGCCACCTGACCCGCGAGCTCAGCCCGCCCGTCCTCCACAGCGGCACCCTGCCCGAGGTCGTTCACTGGCTGCGCGACTGGTTCAACGAAAAGCACGGCATGGCGATCGCGATCAGAGCGGACGGCGACATGCCGCCGGCGCCGGAGCACCTGCGCGTGTTCGTTTTCCATGCCGTGCGCGAACTGCTGCTCAACGCCATCAAGCACTCGGGCAGGCTCGAGGCGTCGATCAGTCTCGACTGTGACGGGAAGTGCCTGGCGGTGCAGGTCGAGGATTCCGGCGAGGGCTTCGATCCCGAGGCCGTCGAGGTCCGCCTCCGCCAGCCGGACAGCTACGGGCTGTTCAACATCCGCGAGCGTCTGGAGGCGTTGCAGGGCCGGCTGGAGATCGCCCGCTCGACGACGGGCGGCGCGTGCTTCCGCCTCGTCCTCCCCGTCCCCGCCGACGGGGCCGGATGAGCGCATTCACCGCAGAGGCGCCGAGAACACAGAAGAGCAGAAAGGGCGGCAAGCGGCGCGCTCTGTTCAGCCGCGACCTGACCGCAGGGAGGGGAGCGCTGCGGGTGGCGCGACGCTCCGCGGGTGGCGGGTGGCACGACGCTCCGCGTCGTGCGGCCTCGCAGAGGCGCCGAGACCGCGGACGGGGCAGGCCATGTTTGCCGATCCCTGCGCTGATGATTGCCGCACCGCTGTCGTTGCGGCGATGTGCGCGCCAACATTCTCAAGAGCGCCCCTGGTCGCCGCGGATGTATATCCGCGGGGGGCGTTTCGTTCGCGCGGTCAGGCCGGCGGATGTCCGCACGACGCGGAGCGTCGTGCCACCTTCCACGGCACGCTGCGCACGACGCGGAGCGTCGTGCCACCCGCGGAGCGTCGTGCCACCGGCGGCGCCCGGGCTGGGGACAGCCGGGCTCGCGGCTGCACTCCGTCTCTTCGTGACTTCGTCTCCCCGTCGCTGTTCCCTTCACGCGAGGTACGCGAAGGCGATGAGGACGGCCGAGACGAAGATGAGCACCCAGAGGATGCCGGTGAACGCCTTGTTCTTCTGCCCGGCCAGCTCGGTTCCCTCGACGCGCGGCGGCGTGCGGTACGGGCGCCGCGGCGGGGCGAGCACGGCCAGGGCCAGCGTCACCAGCAGGCCGATGAACAGGAACGGCAGCCAGTACAGGGCCGCATGGAACAGGTCGAAGCGCGCCACCCACGCCCCGCCCGCCC
>JAXHTH010000289.1:0-23593 GCA_034211115.1 Planctomycetota bacterium
TCCACTACGCCGTCGCCGTTGAGGTCCCAAGGACATTCTTCCGGGGGATCGGGGCAGTCACCCCAATGCTCCATCAGGATGTCGCGATCGAGATCGTCGACCACCCCGTCGCCGTTGAAATCCCACGGGCACGGCAGGTGCGGGCACTCGCCCCAGGCGCCAAGCAGCATCAGGAGATCGGCGGTGTCCACATCGCCATCGTCATCAAAGTCGGCGGGACACCAGTCGTACTGGAACTCGTAGGCGCCCATGTCGACGATGGGCGCTTCGCCATGACCGGTGTCTTCGGTATCGGGGTCATCGACGAAGCGCAGATTCCCATCGAGGTCGAAGGGAATGGGCTCATCGGTGTCGCCGTCCCCGTCCATGTCCAGCTCATCGGGCGGCACGGCCGTGTTGTCGGCTGCATCGATGCAGGGAGAACCGGGCGCGAGACGGAAATCGCCATTGTCCGGATCGACGAAGAGCGGGTTGGCGTCGATGTTCCCTTCGCCCGCATAGCCACCCTCGACATTGCTGTAGGTGACGATAGGGGCGCTGTCAGAGTTGTAGATTGCGCTGCCGTCGTTGCCCCACACGATGCAGTTCGATATCACGGAATCACTGTGGCTGTTGTAGATGATGCCATGGAGCGCGGCATTGGCGCTGAATGTGCAGTTTGCCACGATCGAACTGCTGTTCCAGTTGTAGACTCCCGCCCCACTGGGGGCCCAGTTGTCTGTCAGGGTGCAGTTCGCGATCGTGAACTCGCCGCAGTCCCGAATATCGATCGCTCCCCCATCGTAATCAGCCCAGTTCCCGATAAACGTGCAATTCAGCGTGGTGGACGTAGTCTCGCCCTCGAGCAGGGCACCGCCACGGGGCGCATAGTTGCCCACGAACGTAGAGTCCAGCATCATCGGGCCGCTCCAGATATTGAATACAGCGCCGCCAAAGGACATGGCGGTGTTCCCGACGAAGGAGCATTCAGCGATCATGGGGTAACTGTCTGAGCTATTATAGATCGCGCCGCCGTCGCCGTTGTCGTTGACCGCGGCATTGCCGCTGAATGTACAGCCAACCACCAAGGGACTGCAATCCATCCCGTTGATCATGCCGCCGCCGGCGACGCGGGCTACGTTGTCGCTGAACTTGCAGTCAATCACGGTCGGGTTGCTGCCGTCGAAGTTGTTCATGCCGCCACCGGAGCCAGACGAGTTCATGATGAATGCGCAATCACTGATGCTCGGACTCGCGTTCTTGTTGCGCATCCCGCCTCCCATATCGTATCCGACATTCTCACGGAATATGCAGTGTGCTACCGTCGGGCTGCTGTTCTCGTTGTACATCCCACCGCCCCAGAACGCATCGCCGTTGGTGATGGTGAAGCCGGTCAGGACCGTGTCCAGTGTCTCGCCACTGTCACACGTCACGACGCTTCCCGCGGCGTCGCCATTGATGATGGTTGCCTCCACCACATCGGGGTTTTCGGGATCGGTGCTGCGCACGGTGATGGCCTTGCCGAGGAAGTCGATATTCTCGATATACTCGCCTTCGGCGACGATGACCTCATCACCCGGGTCTGCGGCATCAATTGCCTGCTGGATCGTTGGGTAGTCCGCGGGGACGTTGATGATCTCGGCGCGAGCTCTTGGCGTGCCGATCATGATCAGGCCGAGAGCCGCGGCGAGGATGTAAGCAGGTGACATTGCTTTTCGGTGGTAAGACATGGCATGCCTCCAATGAATCGTTCAGCTATGAATCACGGACATTCACCCCACGCGCCGAGCAGCGCCAACAGATCGGCGGTGTCCGTATCGCCATCGCCGTCCACATCGCCGCATGCTTGCCCCCAGCATCCGAGCAGATGCAGCAGGTCAAAGCTGCCCACCCAGCCATCACCGTCGAAGTCGGCCGGGCAGTCGGGAGCGGGCTTCAGCAGAAACGCGCGACCATGCCCGAAGTGCAGGCCGTATCCGACAATCTCATCTGCCACGTTGATATCTGTGGCCTCAGAGAACACCCAGCTCGTCGGCGGCGGAACCAGCTCGTTGAGATCGAAATACTCGTACTCGAGATCGCCCTGGTCGCGCCACAGGCAGGCTTGTCTCTCAATCTGATCCGCGCTGAACCACCCGACGACATCGCCAGGGTCATTGAGCGCATTGGCGCGGGACATTCCTGAATCCGGCGTCGGAAGCGTGATGCTCTGCCATCCTTGGTAGGGGTCGTAAGAGAAGACAGAAGCCTCGTAAACGCCGATCCCTTCGGCCCCGACTATGATATTGTCGTTGTTGATGTCGCGCGGTTCGGCGTACAACGATAAGATCGAATCGTATTGGCCGTCACATTCCCAGAGCCAGGCGTTCCAGACAACGGGGGGAGATTGGAAATCCGACCGGCCGGCGACATTGCCGTGATCGTTGATCGCCCACGACTTGCTCTCCTTGGGATCATCCGGCTCGATCGCGTGCATTCCGGGCTCGGGGAGATCGCAGGCAGGTTCGGGCAACCAGATGTACGCGGTTGCGTAGTTGTCCGGAGAGCCGTCGTACCACACGGCTACCTGACTCAGGTTGTTGACGTCCTCGGCCCTGTGATAATCCCCATCGGGGTCCAGGTCGAAGATCTGCCACTGCCCGTCGATCTTCTCCCACATCACAGCGTGCGAGTTGTGTCCGATGTATCCCTCCGGAGGCTCGGGATAGGCATCGGCCCAGCCGACGATCTGACCCGCGTCGTTGATCGCACGAGCGATGGCGACGTTCGCCGGGCTGTTGGGCAGCGTCGGGAGGATCGTCATCTCGCCGTCCTCCCAGACAAAGGCGCTGGCGACTTCGGGAATGGCTGTAGGGATCTGAAGGGCGCCCACGATCTGGCTCGTGCTATTGATGCCGTAGGCATAGACATTGTGCTCCGTGTAGCCGGAGGGCTTCCCGAGATCAATCGCCTCATAAAGACCGTCAGAAGCACGGCCATGTTCTGCTTGCTCACCGGTGGCAGCGGGTGCGATGCCGCTCGACGCTGCTGCCAGCCAGAGGATGAGAAGCATCCTGGTCGTTTTCCATCTGAGGAGGATCTGAGGTTCTGTTGTGTCGTTCATTGATCTTCTCCTGCCAGGAAGTTTCCATCAGAGTGGGAAGAGGATTCAGCGTTGCCCTGTGGCCGGCGCCTTGGGCGGCGAAGTCTCTTCTATGACTTGAAGTCGCAGATCGGTGGCCTCCGTAACGGTCCGCTTCCGCAGAGCGCGACGCGGACGTTGGTCGTCCCCAGAGGCTGGCGCGAATGGGTGAGGGGTTCGGGCCCTGCCCTTTCCGACCTTCGGGTCCGATTCTTGGTGGTGCTCCGGATGTCAACGAAGGTGGGGGCAGAACAGGATTCGTTGATACAATGGTCGCCATCATGCTCGGAGCGGCGCATGTGAGCGATGAGGTCGTGGCGAGGGCCGCGGGTGGCTCGCGGGAGGACCTGCACCGGCTGCTCGAGGCCCTGGAGGGGCAGGTGCGGCTGATGGTGGCGGCTCGGCTCAGTCCGACGCGGGCGCAGTACGAGGCGGCGGAAGACCTTGTCCAGCAGGCGCTTACGGCCGTCACCGAGGGCATCGGACGCCTGGAGATCCGTACCGGGGCGGGGCTGCGGGCCTTCACCTCGAAGATCGTGGCCCACAAGGTGAGCGATTATCTGCAGGGAAAAGGCGCCTCGCCGCGGGGCGGCCCGCCATTGCGGTCGCTGGACAGGACGATCGGCTCGACCTCGCAGTCCGGCCCGCTCTGGCAGTTCCTCTCGGTGAGCATGGCCTCGCCGGCCACGGCGGCCGAGCGGGCCGAGCAGGCGGCCCGAGTCGTGGAGGAACTGAGCTCTCTAAAGCAGGAGCAGCGTGAGGTGCTCATCCTGGCGTACTTCGACGGTCTGTCCACGGCGGAGATCGGCCAGCGGTTGGGCCTGTCCCGGAACGCGGCGTCGATGCTGCTTCTGCGCGCGACTCGAGCATTGCGGCGGAGGATGAAGACACCAACGAGCGTGGGGTGAGGCGACGATGAGCCATGAACCGGACGAGAAGTCGACAGAGGACCTTGCCAGCAAGGTCGATGATGCCCTTGAGGCGCTGCGTGAAGGCGACAGCGGAGAGTTGGAGCGTCTTCTGGGCGAGACGGATTCCGACACGCCGGGCCTGGGTGAGATGCTGGGCATCCCCGGAGAGGAGACGGCGGAGACCAGCCTGAGACCGGGCGAGGCGCGGAAGATCGGCGAGTACTCGATCCGTAGCGTGCTGGGACGCGGGGGCATGGGCACGGTGTACCTGGCCGTGCAGGAGCATCCCCGGCGTACGGTGGCCCTGAAGGTGATGAAGTCAGGGATCGCCTCGCGTTCGGCCCTGCGGCGATTCGAGTACGAGTCCCAGATCCTGGCCCGGCTTCGTCACCCGAACATCGCGCAGGTCTACGAGGCGGGCACGCACAAGGAGAGCGAGGATGCGGACCTTCCGGGGGCAGTTCCGGGGGCGGGGGCTCCGTACTTTGCGATGGAGTACATCCCGAACGCGAGGCCGATCACGGACTACGCCCGGGTGAAGAAGCTGAGCACGCAGCAGCGTCTGGAGCTGTTCGAGAAGGTGTGTGATGCGGTGCATCACGGCCACCAGAAAGGGATTATCCACCGCGACCTGAAGCCGGGCAACATCCTGATCGACTCTTCCGGGGAGCCGAAGATCATCGACTTCGGGGTGGCGAGGTCGACGGACAGCGACCTGGCGGTGACGACGCTGCAGACGGACCTCGGGCAGCTCATCGGAACGCTCCAATACATGAGCCCGGAGCAGTGCGAGGCGGACCCGCACGATCTGGATGTGCGGAGCGATGTGTATTCGCTGGGGGTGGTGCTGTACGAGCTGCTGACGGAGCAGTTGCCGTACGACGTGGCGAAGGTGGCGGTGTACGAGGCGATGAAGCTGATCCGGGAGGAGACGCCGACGAGGCCGAGCACGCTGAACCGGACGCTCAGAGGGGACATCGAGACGATCGCGTTGAAGGCATTGGAGAAGGAGCGCGATCGACGCTATCGGTCGGCGGCGGACCTCGGCGATGACATCGGCCGGTACCTGCGGAGCGAGCCGATAGTGGCGCGCCCGCCGAGCGTGATGTACCACGTGAAGATGTTCGCGCGTCGGAACCGTGCGGCGGTGGTCGCGGCGACGCTGGTCGCGGTGTCGCTGGTGGTGGCGACGGGCGTGAGTGTGGCCTTCGCCGTGGTGGCCAACGCGCAGCGGGCCCGGGCCGAGGCCCTGCTGGTCGAGCGGGACGCCGCCCTGGCCGCCGAGGCGCAGCGCGCCGAGGAGGCCAACGCACAGCGGGTTCGGGCCGAGGCCCTGCTGGTCGAGCGGGACGAGGCGCTGGCGGCCGAGGCGCAACGCGCCGATGAGCTGGAGCAGGTCGCCGAGTTCCAGGAGGAGCAGCTCGGCAGTGTCGATGCGGCTTCGATGGGCCTGGCCCTCCGCGATGGGCTGCGTGAGAAGCTCGCGGCCGTCGCCGAGCGGCGCGGGCTCGGCTCGGAGGAGACCGAGGCGAAGCTCGCCAGCTACGACGCGATGATCGCAGGGGCGGACCTGACGGGTCTGGCGCTGGAGACGCTCGAGACGCAGATCTTCGAGCCGGCGCTGGAGGCGATCGGCCGGCAGTTCGAGGGCCAGCCGCTGATTCGTGCCAGCCTGCTCCAGACCGTTGCGTCGACGGCCCGTGAGTCGGGGTTGCTGGATCTTGCCACGGCGCCGCAAGAGCAGGCCTTGGCCATTCGCCGCGACGAACTTGGCGATGAACACCCGGACACGCTCACCTCGATCAACAACATGGGATTCCTGCTGAAGTCCCAGGGCCGCCTGGCCGAACCGTACTACCGCGAGGCGCTGGAGGCCCGCCGCCGGATCCTCGGCGATGAACACCCGGACACGCTCACCTCGATCAACAACATGGGATTCCTGCTGAAGTCCCAGGGCCGCCTGGCCGAGGCCGAACCCTACTTTCGCGAGGCGCTGGAGGCCCGCCGCCGGATCCTCGGCGATGATCACCCGGACACGCTCGGCTCGATCAACAACATGGGCGAGCTGCTGGGTTTCCAGGGCCGCCTGGCCGAGGCCGAACCCTACTACCGCGAGGCGCTGGAGGCCAAACGCCGGATCCTCGGCGACGATCACCCCAACACGCTCGACTCGATCAACAACATGGGCGCGCTGCTGCGGTCGCAGGGCCGCCTGTCCGAGGCCGAACCCTACTTTCGCGAGGCGCTGGAGGCCCGCCGCCGGATCCTCGGCGACGAACACCCGGACACGCTCGTCTCGATCAGCAACATGGGCGCCCTGCTCGATTCCCTGGGCCGCCTGGCCGAGGCCGAACCCTACTTTCGCGAGGCGCTGGAGGCCAGCCGCCGGATCCTCGGCGACGATCACCCCAACACGCTCACCTCGATCAACAACATGGGCGCCCTGCTCGATTCCCAGAGCCGCCTGGCCGAGGCCGAACCCTACTACCGCGAGGCGCTGGAGGGCCGCCGCCGGATCCTCGGCGATGAACACCCGGACACGCTCGGCTCGATCAACAACATGGGCTTCCTGCTGCACTCCCAGGGCCGCCTGGCCGAGGCCGAACCCTACTACCGCGAGGCGCTGGAGGCCAGCCGCCGGATCCTCGGCGATGAACACCCCAACACGCTCATACTCATCCACAACCTCGCTGGGCTGGTCCGCGATCAGGGCGACCTGGTGCGTGCCGAAGCACTCTTCGCCGAGTCCGTCGCTGGCGCCCGAGGCCATTTGCCCGAAACCCACCTGGTCCGCCTCCTCACGATCGGAGCCCTCGGCGCGCTGCGGACGCAAATGGGACAATACGAAGAAGCTGAGCCGCTCCTCCTGGAGTCCTTCACGGGGTTCGAATCCACACTCGGGCTTGAGCACAAGCGAACGGTAGGCATGGCCCGAGCCCTGGTGGATCTGTACGACGCCTGGGACGAAGCCGAGCCGGACAAGGGCCACGACGCCAAGGCCGCCGAGTGGCGCGCGAAGCTCGAACACGATCAGCCGTCAGAGGATGAGGAGAGCGAACCCGCGCCGACGGGCGATTCCTGAACGCCAGCGTGACCGACCTGACACAAGCAAGCGAGCACCGCCCGTGGGACGGTGCTCGCGTACCTTGGAGACGGACGGGAGAAGAGAAGAACAGCCATCTGCTGACGCTCCCTGCCGGAAAAGCGGAAGATCAGCATCAGCATCAGCGCTAACGACGGCGACGCAGCTTCAGGGCACCGGCCGCGAGCAGCGTCAGCGTCGCCGGCCCCGGTACGACATCGACCGTCAGGTGCGGCATGTAGTTCCCGTAGTCGTCCGAGTACTCCTTCGTGTAGAAGTAGGTCATCGGTATGTTATACTGTCCCCATGGCTCTTCATCCATGATCTCCCAGCCGAAGTTCCTGATGTCGGGATCGGCGAGGAACGCGTCAACATCGCTCGTTACATCCCAATCCATCCACTGCCCCGGCTGACCCGGCACCGCCGACTCACAGGTCGGTTCATCCATCTTGGAGGGCCGCGTGTTCCAGGTCACAGTGTCCTCGTCCCAGTCGCTGGTCAACCGGTAGCAGGTGAGGAGCCGCCCGACCGGATTGTTGTCTTTCCATTTGTAATAGTACAGGCTCATGACGGCCGACGTCACAACGGAGTCCGGCGGCAGCTCGGAGAGATCGAATCGAATCAGCCCGTCACGCTCGAAGTGGTCGGGGTGCTGTGGACTCCCGTACCTGTTTCTGAGACAGATGGCACCGTTCGCGCCGTAGTTGTTGTCGGGTGCTGACATCTTGATCATCGAGTCGTCGGTGGGATACAATGTGACCAGATCCGCCGCAGCACGGCCGGCGCAGCCCAGGAGGACAAGTGCCGCGGGTCCGATTGCGAGTTGTAATAGTCTCTGATTCATGGTGTTTCTCCAAAAGAAAGTCGACGAAGCGGTCAGTGCTTCAGTCCGGACGATCGTCGTGCATGACGTTTTCGAGCGGCGATGTCCGTTCTTTGAATTAAGTCGCAGACAGCGTGAAGCCGTAACGCTGTCAGCGCGAAAAAATGCGCCTGCGCCGGTGCCCCGACCCCACTTCGTGATGGGGGTGCGGGAAGTGATCAGGAGCGATGATTCATTCTGCCTGAGGTTGCGGTCTTTTCTTGCGCTGGGCGGTCCGATGAAGACAAGCCCCTCGAATCCACACGCAGGCCTGAGCACTCTGGGACAATCAGGGTCGCCCAAGCATCTCGTCGATCTGCGCGACGCGTGGCACGAAACGGAGCGGGACACGGGCTACGCCGCAAGGCGCACGAGTGGCGCGCGAGGCTCGAACAGGATCAGGCGGCGGAAGATGAGGAGAGCAAAGCTGTCAAGGGGCGCTTCAATCCGGCCACCGATGGGCGTTTCGAGTGTACCAGTCCATAGGGGGGGAGACGCCATCGTCCCTTCGCCGCAAACCCCTCTCGTTGCTGAGGATGAAGGGCTCTGCGGCGAAGAAACGATGGCTTGCAGGGTGGCCGGTTCAAAGCGCCCATTCGTGGACGGTTTTCAAGCGCCCGGTGACAGCTGTCAGTGGGCGCTGAAAACCGGCCAGTGAGGGGCGCTTGAAAACCGGCCACTTGAGAGGAGCAAGTCCCAGGTGCAGAGGCGAGGGGATCGCCCGAGCATCCGGGGATGGCGAACCAGATCAAGATGGCCGACGCGATGGCAATTCAGGCTCTGACATCGAGGGGATGGTCTCACCGCCGCATCGCCCGCGAGCTGGGGGTGCACCGGGAGACGGTGGCCCGCTACGTGCGGCGGGCGGAGGAGGAGGCACCGCAGCAGTCAAAACCGGCCAAAGCGCCCCCCGGGTCTGACCCGCCGAATGGGCCTTCCCGGCAGCGCCAGGCGGGTTCAGGCGAGGGGTCCTGCCGTTCAAAACCGGCATCTTGGCCGAAACGCCGCTGGTTCGACCAAGGCGAACCCCGGCGTCGGCCCAATCTCCAACTCGGCTCAGTATTGGAACAGGATGGGAAGCAAAACCCGTATGACGTCGTTCCTCACGTACGGATCTTTGCGGCAGGCACGGGGCAACTCGGTTCCCTGCCGCAACCACCTCCTGTGCAGGTCGGGCCACTGCCACGGAGTGCGAACGCTGAATGCGCAGTAGTCACGGGTGTCGGAGAAGCGCGACAGGCGACGACCGGCCGCACTCAGGACAGCGGACTCGTGAATCGCGGATTTCGAGCCCGCGCAGAGAGTAGGCACACCAGAAGCACGCAGGTGAATGTAGACATCGGCGCACCTCGTGCCTTAGAACCGTACGTGGAATCACGGCAGCGAGAACGATCGCAAGGGCCGTAGCAATGCCATATCCAAGCACAACTACAATCGTCCATCCGGGGAGACCCAACTGATATAGGAACGCCAGCAGATCCCAGTTCGTGTTTTCGAGAATGTCAGTGATTCGCCCAAAGGCAAACATCCAGCCGAAAAAGGCAAGGGCAGCTGCTGCGGGGGGAACCCATTTCAGAACGCGCCTCCGGGTGTAGATTGCTTGGATGTACTCTGGACAATCGAGCTCAGGCAGACCGCTACGCTCCGAAAGAAACCTGGCGCCGTGGGCTCGCAGGTCAGGCCAGATTGTCCTTGTGAGCGCGATGAGGATACGGTGACGAACGCGGCTTGATTGACGGATCATGAGGATTCTCGTGTTCTCCTGGCCGGAATGTGGCTGAGGGTAGCATTGATGATGGATGCGATGGCGGCGGCTGGTGCGAGGGTTTATCATTCCAGCCAGACACACAACATCACGGAATGCACTCGAGAGCATGGTTGGTTGCGAGATATGTAACTCATGTTCCGCGGATGCTCCGACGTGTCGTCAAGGACACTCCCCCCACGCGCCGAGAAGTTCGAGCAGATCGACCGTGTCCGTGTCGCCATCTCCGTCCACATCGCCATCCGGCGTGCCCCATGCCCCGAGCAGGAACAGCAGATCGGCGGTGTTCACAACGCCATCACCATCAAAGTCGGCCGGGCATGAGTCTCCCGTCCATCTGAAGATATACGCGGATCCTGAGTCATCACCATTATCATCGTCCCAGCAGGCTCCAACCACGGTGGCGCCGTCGGAGATCGAGACTGAGAAACCGAGGGCATCTGCTTCTTCGCCATCGGAGGTCTGGAGCTTCGCCTCCTCCACCCAATCCGAGCCGTCATAGCGGAACACATACACCGAGCCGGAGAGCCAACCGTTGTCATCGTCCCCGTAGGCCCCGATCAGTGCCGTGTCGCCGGAAATGGAGACGGAGTAGCCGAAGAGATCACTTGTCGCACCGTCTGAGGCCACCAGCTTGGCCTCCTCGACCCACTCCCCTCCGTTGTAGCGGAACACGTACGCTGATCCGGAATAAGGACCACTCCCGTCGTCGGCATGGGCGCCGATCACGGCAGCGTCGCCCGAGATCGAAACGGAGGAACCGAAGAACTCCATTGGTTCGCCGTCAGAGGCCGAGAGTTTGGCTTCCTCCACCCAGTCTACGCCGTCGTAGCGAAACACATAGGCCGCGCCCGCTGCCTCCCCGTTGTCGTCGTCACCATCCGCACCGATTACGACCGTGTCACCGGAGATGCAGAGTGCATACCCAAACAGATCCTCGGACTCACCGTCCGAGGCCAACAGCGTGGCCTCCTCCACCCAATCCGAGCCGTCATAGCGGAACACATACGCCGAGCCTACTGCGTCGTCATCACCGGGAGCACCAACGACGGCAATGTCGCCACAGATCGACACGGACGTGCCAAAGGAGTCGCCCGCCACTCCATCAGAGGCCAAGAGCTTTGCATCTTCCACCCAGTCCGTACCCTCCTGGCGGAACACGTATGCGGAGCCTGAATAGCCGCCTTGGTCGTCGTCGTAGGGGGCTCCGATGATCACGAAGTCACCCCAGACGGAGACGGACTCACCGAAGTGGTCGCCCGCCTCAGCATCGGAGGCAAGGAGTTTCGCCTGTTCACCCCAGCCTCTGCCATCGTAACGGAACACGTAGGCGGCTCCGGAATTGTCACCGTTGTCGTCGTTTGGCCAGGATCCGATCACGACGTTGTTGCCGGAGATCGAAACCGAGTAGCCGAACCAATCATCGAGCGCGCCATCGGAGGCAAGTAGCTTCTGTTCCTTTATCCAGACTGGCACATCGCATTGTCCCTCGCTATTCCTTCCCCACGCCAGGATCGAGCCATCGCCCTTCAGACCGAGACTGTGTTGCCAGCCCGCCGCGACGGCGACGAAACCGCTGTTCGGCTCCGGCACATCGCATTGGCCATCCCCGTTGTATCCCCAGCCCACGATCGAGCCATCAGCCATCAGCCCCAGACTGTGTCCAAAGCACGCCGCGACATCCAGAAACCCGATGTTCGGGTCCGGCACGTTGCATTGTCCGTGGTAGTTGTCTCCCCAGGCCACGATGGATCCGTCCCCTCTTAGACCCAGACTGTGCCCGTAGCCCGCCGCGAGGGCGACGAAATCAGTATTCGGGTCTGGCACGTCGCATTGTCCCATGCTGTTGTTTCCCCATGCCACGATTGATCCATCGTACTTCACGCCGAGGCTGTGCCCAAAGCCCGCCGCGAGGGCGACGAAACCGCTGTTCGGCTCCGGCACGTTGCATTGGCCGTGGCTGTTGCCTCCCCACGCCACGATCGAGCCGTCAGCCTTCAGACCGAGACTGTGCTCATAGTCGGCCGCGAGGGCGACGAAACCGCTGTTCGGCTCCGGCACGTTGCATTGGCCGTGGCTGTTACCTCCCCACGCCACGATCGAGCCGTCAGCCTTCAGACCGAGATTGTGGTCTTCGCCCGCCGCGATGCGGATGAAATCGGTGTTCGGCTCCGGCACATCGCACTCGCCGTCCCCGTTGGATCCCCACGCGACGATCGAGCCGTCAGTCATCAACCCGAGGCTGTGAAAACCACCCGCCGCGATGGAGATGAAACGGCCCCTGAAGTCAGCGCCTGCAACCTGTGACCCGCAGCCGACGATGCTGGCTTCATCCTGGGCCACGGCCGCTTGCGCGGCGCACGACATCGCTACCGTGATCGGGATCAATACTCTGGTGAATCTGTGGCTCATGTCGCTTCTCCTTGGTCTGTGTGACGTTTTAATGTTCGGATGTTTCACGGGCACTCGCCCCACGCGCCGAGGAGGGCGAGCAGATCGGCGGTGTCCGTGTCACCATCTCCGTCCACGTCTCCATCGGGCGTGCTCCAGGCGCCGAGGAGGAAGAGCAGATCGGCGGTATCGACATCGCCATCACCGTCGAAGTCGGCCGGGCATTCACATTCGTCGGGAACGCCGTTGCCATCGTTGTCCTGACTCGTGCCGTTGGCGATGTCACACTCATCCGGGATACCGTTGGGCTGGCAGTCCTGGCTCGTGCCATCGGCGATATCGCATTCATCAGGGACTCCGTTCCCGTTGCAGTCGTGGCTGTCACCATCAGCGATGTCGCACTCATCGGGGACGCCATTCTCGTTGCAGTCCTCGCTGAGGCCGTTCACGATGTCGTAGTCGTCCGGCAATCCGTTGCCGTTGCAGTCCGCATCGCACTCGTCCGGAATGCCATTCCCGCCGGAGTCCGAGCATTCCGTGCTCACGGCCTGGAAGCTGCGAGTTCCGCGGTCGGTGCTGTCCCAGCCGATGATCTCACCGGACTCATTGATGTCACGGGCTGCTGTTGGCTCCCAGCCTGACCATTCCCAAGTCAGGTCACTGAGGCGGGTCATCCCGTTCTGGGAATCCCACAGAAAGGCGTGCCCGTCCGTTTCGCCCACGATCTGACCTGACTCGTTCAGACTGTAGGCGACACCGGGACCGAGCTCGGTCATCTCTTCCGGCTGCGCGTACTCCCACGTGACGGCAGAGCCGTTGGATTCCCCGACGATCAGACCTGCATCATTGATGTCGTAGGCAATGCCAGAGCCATAGGAGCGTTGGATCCAGAAGCCCGCGAAGTACTCCCAGCTTTTGGCGAGGCCACCCTGCTCGCCCACCAGCACGCCCTCGCTGTTGATCCCCCAGATGTGGTTGCCTTCTCGGCCGCGACCGGGCAGTTCCATGGGGTCCTCGCCATAGGCCGGGTCGAACATCATCAGTCCGCCGCTTTGCGTGTCTCCCCCGACGACGCCTGAGTCGTTGATGACGCGCGCTACGCCGTCCCAGCCGAGCGGCGTCATTTCGCCTCCCTCCCAGACCACGGCCTCCCAGAAGTAGCCGTTCCAGAAGCCACCGGCGACCTGCGGAGGATCGGCGTTGTTGATGTCATAGGCAGCCCCGGCTCCGAGATCGGTCACACCAACACCGTACTGCCACATGAATGCATGACCACCCGCCTCGCCGACGATGATCCCCGCGTCGTTCGAAGCATAGGCATGGCAGTCCGATGCATCCTGCGAGAAGACGATGTCGGTGATTTCATACTCGTAGAGCAGGCTGGCGATCATCGATTCCAGCCGGTTTCCTTTTCTGGGGTAGGCCACGATCTCCTCAGCCAGGTACGCCTGGTAGGCATCGCAGGTCCGCTCCTCGGTGGCGATCTCAATGTTGTAGGTCTCGACGGGGTCGTACACCACATCGATGGACTCGATCGGCACCTCGCCGCCATCGGCGCTCCGGAGCATATCACCGATGAGCAGCTCTTCGGCCGGGGTGAGCACGCCGTTGGCGTAGAGGAAGTGGTTTGACGTGACGCGAATGCTATCATTGATCACATAGTGGTACCCTTCGCTGTCTTCCTCGCCGTGGTGCGTGACGTTCATCACGGTTGAGGGCATGGTATCGTCCTGGAGGATGTCGTAGGCCAGCACCTCATCACCGATGACCACATCTTCGATGTTCTTCTCGGTGCCATCCGCCATCGTGATGCGCGTCCCGGCGAGCCAGCACGCCCCCCCACCGTCATCATTCGAACCGCCGGTCTTGAGGAATCGCACCGGGACCGGATCCGCGGCGGCCACCTGCTCTCCGGCGTCATTGTATGCGTAGCATTTCAGAGGTAGAGGTCTCCAGCTCCCGTCTGAGGGTTCGAGCGCGCAGCTGAATTCGCCGCTGCCTGAGCCTTCAGTTTCGCATGCTGTATCGCGCCACTTGAACTGCACGGAGTGGATCATCTCGTTATTGTCTTGAGCGTGAGCCGGGATGCTCGATCCGAACACGGTGGCGAAGGGCAACCGAAGACTAAAACCGCCGGGTGGCCACGCCTGGCCATTGATGTAGACCTTCCCGCGCTTGGGCTTCGTGATCTCAACGTCATACATGTCTTCCCAGAAGAGACAGTAAATCGCCCCGAGATCGAGATCACATTCAATCCCTGAGCCACTCCCCTCGTTCGATCCGGAATGCGCTTCACACGAAGCCCAGATCACGATGTCGTAGTAGTGACCGTTCTGCCAGAAGATCTCACTTCCCGGCCAGAACCCGTCAAGTGACCAAGGCTCTTGGTCAGTGCCGATGCCATCGAGTTGCAGTGGGGTCACAAAGTAGTGCTCGACGGGATTCCCGTCGCCATCATACTCATACACGTCAATTCCATGAGTCAGGTAACCGGTATGCTCGACAGTGTATCCGTACTGAATATCCATCTTCTCTCCGAACATGCCCCAGCAGGAAGGGCCGGTGACTTCAAATCGCGCAAGCTGTAGCTTGATTCGTGCGCCTTCGTGACCGCCGGGAGGGCCAACCGCGTAGATGTGCGCGAGTCCTGTGTCGCAATCGATCCATGCCCGGTCAGGGTCATTGTCGGGCCAAGTCTCGGCTTCACATTCGGCGTCGTACTGTGGCTCGAATACGTACAGCGCATCGTCGGCGAATGCGAATGATGCAAGTGCCAGGAGCGAAAGAGCGCCAGCGATTGCCCCAAGGTAATGGAAGTGCAAAGCGCTGTGCTGCGCGGTAGTTCGGCAGCAACCGATTTGTGCTGTTGTTGTTCTCTGTATTGCAGCCTTCATAAGTCTGCTCCTTCCGTGCATAGTAGGGATTCCTGGCGGCGCATGAGCCGCTGCTGCGGAGCTCTTGTTGTCAACGCGCCGCCTTAGGTTGGGTTCCGTAAGCGAGGGCGCCAGCGGCGGTTGACAGAACATCGACGACGGGGATACAGTCAGCGCGCCTGGAGGCACCGGGGAGAGCGGTGGGTTCACCCTTGTCAATCGGATGGTCTGGCGAACACCCCGAATAGCCGTCGAATGAGTACCTCCAGGCCACCGTGTGAAGAGCGACTGCGCGGATGCCGGGTCGCCACGCGACGAAGTCACGAACAAAACGTCCGGCAGTGTGGATGCCGTCATCCGTCAGAATCGTGAGCTGGACATCGCAGCGCGGAACGCCGTGGAGGATGACCAGGTCGACGACGATCAGATGCTCGGCCAGCCACTCGGTTCTCTGAACCTCCTGGATTAGTCGTGAGAAGAAGCACTCGCGCGAGCAACGGGCTTTGCCTGATGGTGGGTCTGTCGGCGCCGATTCAGGCTGCGTGATCCCGCGCTGCTTCCACATCCGGCGCGCATCCACACCGAGGTCGATCCGGAACTCGTGGCAGAAGCGGGTCCGGTAGGGGTCGACGCGGTATCCCTCGGAGAGGACGCCGACCCGGACCAACTGGCGAAGATGGGCTGTCACCGTTGAGTATGGCACAGCGAGTTCGGCGGCGATCGTCTTGGGAGATTGCCGGGCTTTGTGGTGAATGGAGTTCCGAAGCAGGTACTCCAGGAGGCGACCGTCGAGATCCGCCCGATCGTTCTTCGTGTTGTTGCCCTCACGGGCGGGGGGCCGGGAACGCGTACTCATTGAATCCTCCCTCGGGCTCGGGATGGTGATCCTCGGCGAACGTGCATCCATCTCTGCGCCGGAGTCTGCCGGCCTTGATCCGCACCGTCGACTTCCGGTTGACGCCGTGTGAGTTGTGAGGCGGCTTCGAGGCGGGCCAGTCAGCTTCCTCGGAGGATGGCCGCCGTGTTTCGTTTGATGGCATCTCTCCAACTTGTCGCGACAAGGGGTCCGGCGTAACGCGTGGCGTTCTCGGAATGTCCAGGAGCGGTGCTTGCTCACGCAGGGCACCGAGTCCTCCCGCCAGCTCACGGTGCGGGAGGCGAGTCGTCGGCATGCCGAGACGTTGAAGGCGGGACGCGAGATCGCCCGAACGGCTTCGCGCCGCGCACGCGCAGATAGCACGTGCGGCAGTAGTACCGTCCAAATCGGTCTTTGACACGCGGGCGTGTCGAGCAGTCTTGACCGCAGAGAATGCAGATTTTCTGTTGATGCTCGCTCATCGTCATCGTGTCGCTTTCTCCGTTGCTGTCGCGGAAGGGAGCATGTCTTCGGACGACTTCTGCGGGAGCCGGGTGGATTCGGCCACTGCGATGGCTCGATTGGCGCAGCGGCAGCGCTGTCGCACTACAACACAACGCATGTCAGTGCGGCAGCAAGGAAGAGCGGCAGGTTCCCCCCCGCGAAGGTGAGGAGTCCCACTGCAAGTGCCGTACGACCTTCGATGCCGGGAATCACGCGGACCACGGATACAGTGACAAACAGGGCGATGAGGACGCCGCCCGCGACGACGGCGATCGTCACAGGCCATGGTGCGCCCCATATCACACACGCAACCACGCCGGACGAGGCAGTCGCGAGCGTGACGGCGTCGAAGATCGCCACGTAGTGTCCGAGCGCTTCCGCGAGTGAGGCAGACATGTCCAGAGCGCAGAAGAGCTGGGCGCCCTGACGGGCAAAGAGAGCGAAGATCGGTCGCAACGCAAAGGCGATGATGGGAGCCAGCAGAAGAGGAACCACGCACGTCACGATCTTGACGTCAAGGCACTCGGACAGCATTGTCGACACCCCGGTCACGATTCCACTGGTCGAAAGGTGCGGACTGGCGGCGACTGGAATGATCGCCTCGAGTTGAAGGCTCGATGTCACTGCCGTGTTGAGATGGGACTGGATCATGGCATGCTCCTCTCATCCGAGAGGCCCATTCCGGTCACGCCTGTGAACCGGAAAGGGCGGGATTCAGGAAACCAGGTGCACTCATCTCATGGTTTGATGGTCGCAGTAGCTGGCGATTCGTAACGCTCCGCTCCGGCGGTGAGCGGCGCGGGCTCGGCCCGGAGGCGACCGAGGCGAAGCTCGCCAGCTACGACGCGATGATCGCAGGGGCGGACCTGACGGGTCTGGCGCTGGAGACCCTCGAGACGCAGATCTTCGAGCCGGCGCTGGAAGCGATCGATCGGCACTTCGAGAATCAGCCGCTTATCCGTGCCAGCCTCCTCCAGACCGTCGCGTCGACGACCCGCGACCTGGGGTTGCTGGACCTGGCCACGGCGCCGCAGGAGCAGGCCTTGCCTGTGGGCGGGGCGCGGATTCGCGTTCGATTCAGGGGAGGATGCCGACTCCGTGCTGGAGGGCGTGACGATCGTGAACGGCTCGGCCAATACCGGCGGCGGGCTCTACTGTAACGGCTCCTCGCCCACGATCCGGAACTGCAGCATTGTGGACTGCTCGGGGAATAGCGAAGGTGGCGGTCTGTACTGCAACAGCGCCTGGCCGACGCTCACCAACTGCCTCTTCGACGGCAACGAGGGCGGTACGCTCGGCGGGGCCGTCTGCTGCTACCAGTCCATGCCGGAGCTGATCAACTGCACGTTCTCGGGCAACTGGGCCGGCCAACTCGGCGGCGGGCTGTTCGTCGGCAATTCTTCGCCCATCCTCACCAACTGCATCCTGTGGGGCGATGACCCGAGCGAGATCCACCTGTACTCGGGCTCGCCGGCCGTGAGGTACTGCGATATCCCGCATTTCCCAGATGGATCGAATGTCGCAGTATACTGACGACTCGTTTGGGCCTGCAATTCCAGGCTTTTCGTGACGACGGCCCCGCAGATCAAGGAGCACCCGATGGGTGAAGCAGGCAGGGACGCCTTGCGGGTGGGCTTCGACCGCACCGTCAAGCTCGAGTTCCACGGGGCGACCGTCAGCTCGGACGCCGGTTTGTTCCCGTTCCGCGACCTCGACGATGCCGTGCAGCTGACCGAATCGGCCGCGGCCGAACTGCTCGACTTCCGCACCGGCCGCAACGTCCAGCACAGCATGACCGCGCTGCTGCGTCAATCAGTCTACAGCCGCCTCGCCGGGTATGAGGATGTCAACGACGCCGACCGCCTGAGCGTCGATCCGGTGATGCGCCAGGTTGTCGGCAGCCGGGCCATCACGCGCAGCGCCGCCTCGACCAGTCAGGTCGGCCGCTTCGAGACGGAAGTGCTCGCGCATCCGGACAATCTTGCGACGCTGATGGCGATGCCCGGCGCATGGGTGGACGAGTCAGTTCTGGGCCTTCTCAAAGCGCATCAAGCGAGATGACATCATCGCGCTACCGCTAAAGGGCCAGAACGCCATCGCGTTCGGTCGTCCGACCGGTGAATACGAAGATATCGAAGGCGGCTGGGAGGGCGAGGGGAGCATCGATGCCCTGCCGCGATTCACCGACCCGGACAATGATGACTATCGCATCATCGCCAACTCGCCGTGCATCGATGCCGCGGACAACACAGCTCTGCCCGAGGAGATCACGCCGTAGGTTTCACCACCAAGAGCGCCCTGGTCTGTGCCATTCCCGCCGCCGCCGTGTGCCGCACCACCTCCGCTGGCACCGTAGGCGCCGCTTCCGCCGGCCCCGGGTCCTTCACGGCCGGGGTACCCCTTACCGTGGAGATCCACGCCGCTTGCGGCTTCGATGAGCATGTCCTCCGTCACGATGAGGTGCAGGATCTCGGATGGATGCCCCGAATGGGTCACCTTGCCGCCGTTGATGATCTCGACGCTGTTGAAGCTGTGCGTGCAGTCGATGGTCACCGTACAGGCATCGATGATGATATCGAGATCGTCCCATTGGAAGTCATCACAGCCGATGTACGTATCCTGCGTGAAGACATGCGGTTCCGCGCAGGCGACCGCGCGCGGGAAGAGCACGTTGTTCTCCTTATGAACGTGCTGATGCATGTCGGCCTCCAGCTCACGCATGGCGTCGAGCATCGCCCGGAGCGTATTGCACGCCCACTCGGCCGGCGCGTAGCCATCGGTCAGGCTCCGGAACTGATCCAAAGCAGCGCCTGCGCTGTCGTGTTCCAGTTCCATCTGACGAATCGGATTGGCGATCGAGCCGCAATGGGACTGCGGGGCGGTTTCGTCACGCTCGAGCGTCCTGATGATCGGAAACAGAATCTGCTCTTCCTTCATCATGTGGCTGCTCAGGTCGGCGATGAAGTCGAGGAAGACACGGCGGATCTCGCGCATACGCGGCTCACGCTCGCCGTGCGCCTGCACCACCTTCTCGGTCATCTGATCGAGGCGAGGCAGCTCGCGTCGGAGATACGCGTGATGGGTCTGCTCGATGTGATCGCAGAGCTCGGTGAGCGACATGGCGCCGGCATCGACTTCGTCGCCATCTCTTCCTGTGTCGGCGTCGGCGAGCATGCGCATAACGGTGGTGGGCTGGATCCTCTTTTCGGCACAGGCGTCAGCGAGGGATTTCCCGCCGCCGCAGCAGTAGTCGATGCCGAGTTGCTCGAATACGCGAGAACGGGCAGGACGCTCGGTGACGAGCTCGCCGACGGTGGAGTTGAGATCAAGTGCGGTCATGTCTGTGCTCCGCAGAAAGGGTGCGGTGATGTCATGACATGTCATGCAGTCGGTTCACGCCACCGCGTAGTCGGGCCGCGGCGGTACGACCCCGCGCCCGCTGGGCGCCCTCGCGCCGGCGAGGTCCGAACGGGCAAGAGCACCTTGGAGGAGAGAAGTTTGCTCAGCCGATGAGATAGAGGAGCGGGAATATAAGAATCCAGATCAGGTCGACGACATGCCAGTAGAGGGCGCCGAGATCGACGGGCGTGAAGTAGGCAGCGCTGAAATGACCTCGGGCCGCGCGCGCGATGAGCCAGACGATCACGGTCATCCCGGCCAGCACGTGCAGGCCGTGCAGGCCGGTGAGGCAGAAGTAGATGCCGAAGAAGATGTGCGCGTTGGCCGGTCGCCGAGGATCGACACTGTGATGAACCGACCGTGCTTGAGTCCGGGGCTCTCCAGTCGCGGACGGAACATCGAGTACCAAGCCGTGTGGGGGTTCCGCAGGCGGCGGGATCGAAGAACGAGGGATCCAGAACGCTCTTTTCTCGTCGCCGCCCTGTGCAAGCTCGCCATCGGCACTGTCGGCGGGCGCGCCGTCTTCCCCGGACACTTTGAACGTGCGGACGTATGTCACGATATCGCGGAGGTCTTCATCGTCCAGGAGCGGGTTCCCCCCCTTGGGCGGCATCTGGATCCCGGTCGTGTTCACCGGGTCGAACGGCATGCGCCCGATTTTGATGAAGTCGACGAGCTCCTGATCCGTTTGATCGGAAATGAACTGGCTGCCTCTGATATCCTTGCCCTGCCCCGGGATGCCTTCGCCGGCAGCGCCGTGACAGGAGCGACAGGTCGCGGTCCAGAGCTCCCGGCCTTTCGTGATGTCGCCGCCGGAAGCCTCCGCGTTGGCGACGGCGGCTGATTCGTCTTCGTGCGTCGCGGCTCCTTCGTGCCCGACAGGTGTCTCGTAGAAGCCTGCCCCCCAGACGAGGTTCTCGTGGAACTTGTGCCGGTACTCGATGTACTTGATGCCCATGAACAACGCACCGCCCAGCAGCGACAGCGAAAGCAGTATCACGAGCAGCCGCTTCCGGCCGAGCTGTGCGGCGGTGACCGCCATCGCCATCGTCAGGCTCGAGAGGATGAGGATGATGGTGTTCGTCGCGCCGTACGTGACATCGAGGAACCGGCTTCCGTAGTCGAATATCTCCGGCTTGTTGTGCCGGTAGACGGCATAGGCGCAGAAGAGCCCGCCGAAAAGCAACAGTTCGGTGGCCAGGAACAGCCACATCCCGAGCTTTGCCGCGGTGAACTGCTGTTGCGGGGTGTCGAAGTGATGCGCGAGCGGGACGGCTTGTGTGACGGCGCCCGCCGTCTCGTCGTGCGGATCATGCTCGACGCCGTGCTGTCGGTGCCTCGCCAGTAGGGTCATGACCTCTGCGCCTGCAGTTCGAAGTTGAGATATGCGATATCGTCGCCGTCGCGCCGCAGCGTGACGTGCACGACCCACCGGCCGGGCATGGTGAGATTGATGCGCCCCTCGTAAACGCCGGCCTTCGTCGGCCGGGGGTGCACATTGCCGTGTGAGCCGTGTCCCATCGACGGCATCGACGGCTCGATGCGGATTACCAGATCGTCGACGGGCCTGATCCCGCCTTCCGGCTCCTCGCGGCCGACCAGCAGCACGAACGGCTGCCTGCCGACGGCGCGCTCCGGGCCGTTCAAGGTCGCGAGCAGGATCGCCTCGCCGGAATCGACCGCTTCGACCCGACGCGCACGTTCCGGATCGAAGACGACAGCGAACGACTCGTCGTCATCGCGATGATCGTGGCCGCTTTTCCCATCGGCTGTCTCGTGAGGATCGATGTGCAGCATGCCGGCGTCGAATCGGTCACGAAGCGCGGCGGCGGTGAGGATGTCGCCGGCATAGCGGCCTTCCAGCGTATCCGCAGCCTCCTTTGAGGCGCACGCGGCGGCGCCGAAAGCCATCGGTGAGTGGAGCTCAGCACTGTGCACGAACGTCGCGTCTTCCAGCGCCAGCCACCGCCGCGTCTCGTAGCCCTTGACGTATCGCGCGGCGATCGGCGCGCGATGCGGCTCGTCTTCATAGACGAGCAGGCAGCCGATATCGTCGAAGAGAAGCGGATGGTGTTCATGGTGCTCATCGCCCACAATCGCCGCGGCGGCGTACCGTTCATCGCTGATGATCATCCCGCAGACATCGCAGATGTCCTGCCCGTAGTGAACCTGCGGCGGAGCGAGCGGATCGCGCTGCTCACACCCGATCGCGCAGCCGAGGGGGATTATGAACGGGATCATCATCTGTCGCACATGCGAGCCGATCATGAAGCACCTCGTCGAATGAAGACGGCCGTCGCCAGCGCCAGGGGCAGGATCACCCACGCGGCGAGCACGGCGGCGAAGATCGCGCCCAGCGCGGAGCCGTAGGTCTGCATCGCGTACAACCCGGCGGGGCCGAGCACGTCCAGCGATGCGTTGATGCCGCCCAGGGCGGCCATCTTGAAGACCTGAAGCGGATTGATGAGCGATACGTGAAAGAGATCGGTCACCTGGAGGCGGAAGGCGACGGCGCTGCCCATCAGACCCAGATCGCCGACGAAGACGAGCAGAAGCCAGATGAAGATCGCCGCGCCGAGCGCGACCGAGGCCCGGCGCGTCAGAGCAGAAATCAGAAAACCAACGCTGAGCATGGCCAGCGCGAGAACCAGTGCGAAGCCGGTAAGCTTCAGAAAGCCCGCGGCGTCCGTGCTCCCACGCGATGCGATGACCGCCGCTGCCGCGCCAAATCCCAGTCCCAGCGAGGCAGCGAGCGCCACGGCCAGGCCGACGTACTTCCCCAGAATGACTTCGAACCGGCTCACCGGCTGCGCCAGCAGATAGCCGAGCGTGCCCCGCTCGCGCTCGCCGGCGAGCGCGCCCGCCCCCGCGGTCAAGGCCATCAGCGGGACAATCAGGATGACGAGATTGATGAGACTCGCGGCGGTGCGTCCGAAGCCGGCCAGACCCGTCGCGCCGGTTCCGACCATCGACAGCGCCGAGAGCGCCAGCGAAAGACCGGCGAAAGCGATCGTGAAGAGCACGAACCACCGGTTGCGCCACGCTTCGCGGATCTCCTTGCGCGTGAGCGTGATGAGGTTGCTCAGCTCGAGTACGCGCCGCGTTCGCGCTGAGGTGAATTCCGCGATCGTCATCTCAGCCATCGGCGTCTCCTTCTCCGAACGCGCGGCTCGCAGCGCCTTCGAGCAGATCGAAATCCATGACCGCGATTCCCGCGCGTGTCAGCGCCTGGATCGGCCCTGCCTTCTCCCGAGGCGAGACGGCGACGTGCACGCGCCGACCGTTGGGCGTCACCGCGAACCCCTCCCGGCGCAGGGCTTCAACAGCATCGCTCACCGCGTCCGCCGCGACGAACACCTTCAATTCGCATCGCGCGCCGATCGTGTGCGCCAGCGATTCCGGCGTGCATTCGCGCTTCTTCCCGCCGGGGTCCAGGACGATCACGCGTTCGGCGAGAAACTCGATCTCGCCCAAGTGGTGGGAGGTAAAGAGGATCGTCTTTCCCCTCGACTTGAGCCGGCGCAGAAGCGACATGAACCCGCTCTGGGCCGCGGCGTCGAGATTACTTGTCAGCTCGTCCAGGACGAGCAGCGGCGGGTCGGTGAGCAGCGCGATCGCCAGCGCGAGACGCTGCTTCATCCCACCCGACAACTGACGGATGCGCTTGCGCCGATGCGCCTGGAGGCTGACCTCAGCCAGCACCCCGGCGGCCCGATCGGTCGGCGCGCGCTTCAGGCGGGCGAAGAACGCCAATGCCTCGACGATCTGCGCGTCGTCGAGGATAAATCTTCGGATTTTGACGATGTACAAACCCAACGGAAAGGGCCAAACCCATAATCGAAACACATCG
>JAXHTH010000290.1:0-2701 GCA_034211115.1 Planctomycetota bacterium
CCCGGCCGGCCCCCGGTTCGCCCCCGGCCGGCCCCCCTTCGCGGAGAAGCAGCTCGGAATACCGCCCCCGAGGCCGGTGGTTGTTCGGGCACCGCCCGGCGAAATGGCGGCACGCCCCCCCCGGGCGTCGCATACACTCACCCCTACCCCGACCCGCCGGTCAGTCGAGGTCCTTTGATGCGCTGCATGCCACGAGTTCTTGTCGGAATCCCCGTTTACTGCGAACAGCGCTACGTCACGAAGGTGCTGAGCGAGGTTCGCCGCTACGCCGGGGACATCCTCGTCGTCGATGACGGCTCGACCGATCAGACGCCCATGCTCCTCGCCCAGCAGCCGGTGGAGGTCATCCGCCACGCCGAGAACCGCGGCTACGGGCGGTCGATGCAGGACATGCTTCGCTGGGCGCACTTCGACGGCTTCGACTGGCTCATCACCATGGACTGCGACGAGCAGCACGAGCCGGCGTCGATCCCCGACTTCCTCCAGGCCATCCGTCGCGACGAGGCGGATGTCATCTCCGGAAGCCGATACCTCGTCTCCGCGCCGGGCGACGATGCCCCGCCCGGCGATCGGCGGCTCATCAACCGCACGATCACCGATGAGCTCAACGTCCGGCTGGATCTGGATATCACCGACGCCTTCTGCGGCTTCAAGGCCTATCGCGTCGAGGCGTGCAGCCGGCTCGCGCTCGATGTGGACGGCTACGAGTTCCCCATGCAGTTCTGGGTGCAGGCGGTGGCGCACGGCCTGGGCATCGAGGAGATCCCCGTGCGGCTGATCTACAACGATCCTTCGCGCAGCTTCGGCGGGCCGCTGGACAATCCCACTTCGCGATTGAATCACTATCGCGGCACGCTGCACCGCGAGCTGGACCGATGCCGCGATCGGCTGCCCGCGTCCGCCCTGGCCGGTCTGGAGCAGGAGACTGCGCCCGGGGCCGCCTGCTGCCGCACCTGATCGGCGCCCGTCATGGACCTCGACATCACCATCCAGCCGGAGTGCCGCATCTGGTGCGACCGCGCCGAGCGGCGAAGTGATGCGATCCTGCTGGGCCATCCGCTGAAAGAGTGGCAGCGCAACACGCGCACCGAGCTGGGCCTGCCGAACGACACGCCCGTCATCGCCACCGGGCACCAGACGCTGCTCTGGCATCCGGGCATCCTTGTAAAATATCTCCTCTGCGAGGCGGTCGCGTCCGCCTGCGGCCTGGCGAGGGCGAACCTGATCGTCGATCAGCACGCCGGCGGCTTCGGCGCCTTCGAGATCCCCGTTCGGCGATCCGATGATTCGCTGGCCGTGCGGCGCATCGAGCTGACCGCGGCGCCGGCGGAGGTGCCGATGGCGCTGCACGAGGCCTTCACGCCGCCCGCGCCGCCGGTACACCTGCCCGCGGCGCTGCCTTCGGTCGCCGAGGGCGTGCAGCGCATTCACGAGACGATCTGCGCGCATCGCGAGGCCCCGAACGCCGCCCTCCAGATGGCCTCAGCCCTGGCCGACCTGATGCGGCCGTGGGTGTCGCCGATGCCCAACGTGACGGCGACGGACCTCGTCGAGACGTCGCTGAGCCGTGCCCTGCTGGCGGAGATGGCCGCCAACCCCCAGCGCTGCGCCGAGGCGTACAACCGCGCGGTGGCGGCGCGGCCCGACGTCGGCATCGCCCCGCTGCTCGTGCGCGAGGACTACGTCGAGCTGCCCCTGTGGCGCATCCGCAGCGACGGTCGGCGGATGCACGCCTACGACAACGATGTGCAGGACTGGCTGGAGCGCGCGGCCGACCCACCGCGGCTGATGCCCCGCGCACTGTTCATGACCGCGCTCATCCGGCTGGGGATGTGCGACCTGTTCGTGCACGGCACGGGGGGGGCGAACTACGACCGCGCGATGGAGCTCTGGATCGACGACTGGCTGGGCGTGCGGCCTTCGCCGATCGCCGTCGCCACCGCGACATTGCATCTCCCGCTCCTGCCCCCGGAAGGGAGCGAGGTGCGCGATGTTGATGCCGCCCGCGCCGAGGCGCGGCGGGCGTGGCACGATCCGGAAGCGGCCGAGGCGCGCGACGATGACAGCGAAGAGGAGTCCCGCCGACCGGGGCCGATCAAGCGCGAGCTGCTCGAGGCGGTCGAGGGCGCGCGGCGCGGCTCGCTCCGCCGGCGCGAGGCGTTCTTCGCCATGCACCGCGAGCTGCAGGTGCTGCGCGGCGTGCACGCCGGGGCCGTCGAGCGGTACCAGCGCCGTGCGTTGGATGCGGTCCGCCGGCAGGCCGACGCCGCCATCGCCACCCGCCGCGACTGGCCGTTCCCGCTCTACCCCCGCGAGATGATCGATGCCCTGGCCGAGGCCGTCGCGCGACGCGCGGGCGTCTGCGAGAAGTCCTCGTGAAAACCGAAAACGGGACAGGTCCAATTTCAGGCATTCTTCGTGGGGCAGGGAAATAGGTGACTGTCCCGAATTATTTGTGGGGCAGGGAAATAGGTGACTGTCCCGAATTATTTGTCCCGAATTATTTCAATCTCCTCCGCGAACTGCTGACGGAAGCGCAGTTCGCGGAGATCGACGAGCAGACGGCCGCATTGCGGGAGCGGATCGAAACAACGCCCTTCCTTCCCGCCAGCTGCTTCACGGGCGGCGACGAGGGCGGCGAGGTTGCCGGCGGAGCCCCCGGAGACGAAGCAGCCACCCGCCTCGCGGGGCAGGCCGGCCA
>JAXHTH010000291.1:0-2882 GCA_034211115.1 Planctomycetota bacterium
CTGCGCCTCATCGCCGGCCGGCGTGTCCGGCTCCTGCTCGGCGCGCTCCGCCGCCTCACCCTGATCGTCCTGTTCGTCCGGCTTCGGTCGATCCTTCGCGTCGCGCTCGTTCTCTTCAGCCGTCATGGCGTCGTCCTATCCCTGACCCGAAAAGGAAGTACTCGATCAGATCGCTGCCGACATCGACGTGGAGATCGGCCGCGTCGGCCGCGTCTTCGCTCAGCGTGGCCTTGAGCACGGCGTCGATCCGCGCGCCGGTCATCATCAGGGGGACCGGCCCGTCCTCGTGACGCCGGCTCGCCGAACTCGTGTAATGCGTGCCCATCACGAGCATCCGCCAGGCATCATATCGCTCCAGCCGATCGGCGATCGGCGTGATGACCTGCTCGTCGAGGGCCGCCAGGGCTTCGACCTTGCCGATCACATCGCCCTGATGCGCGGCCGCGTCGGGCGAAGGATCGTGCACGCAGACGATGTCGTGGTCGCCCAGCGCCTCGATCGCCTTCTCGCCGGCCTGCACATGCAGCAAGGCGGCATCGAGCAGGATGACGTCCCACCCGACGAGCCGCGCCAGGCCGGCCGGGAGCGGATGGGCGCAGATCATCAGCCCCCGCAGCCCGCCAAAGCGCGAGGCGAAGGGGGGCAGCTGGAGCGGCGAGCCGGGCCCCCACGGCCAGGCGTGCGTGGCCGGAAGCTCCCCCAGCTCCTGCCGCGTCAGGTTGATCTCGTGCTCGGCGAACAGCTCCGCGGAAACGTCGATGACTCGGCGCATCAGCTCGCCGTGCTCGCCCGCAGGAAGGTAGCGGCGGATGGGTCGGTCCACGATGCGCGACGGCGGATGGGTCGTCAATGCCTCGTATGACCGGCCGGTCTCGTCGATCATGATGCCGCGATGCCCGCCGGTGGCGGCGAGCGACAGGCCGGCGGCTTCCGCGCCGAGCCGTCGGCCGATCGCTTCCTCCAGATCCGCGATGAGTTCGGCCGCCTCCGCATCGCCGATGCGACCGGCGGTGAGATCGATCAGCTCCCCGTCGCGGACGGTGATCAGGCTCAGCCGCAGGGCCGGGGCGCCCTTTCGGACGGGCTGGCCGCACCCCGCGGCCTCGAGCACGGCCGGGCCGCAGGGGAAGGCGGTCGGGTCCAGGCCCAGCAGGCTCATGAGGCTGACATCATCGGTGCACGAGAGGGGCCGGGGCGTCATCGCCGCCGTCCCCAGCCGGCCGGCGAGGGCGAGCCGATCCAGCGCGGGCGTCTTCGCCGCCACCAGCGGCGTGAGGCCGTCCAGCTCGACCTGCCCCTCGTCCGCCGCCCCTTCCGGAATGACGATGACATACTTCACGGCGAGGCATTGTCGTCAATGGGCCGGCAAACGCCAGCGACGAGGCGGACCGCGCGGGGCGGGCCCCCGGATCTGCATCCGCGGCCATCCAACCCGTACCGGTCGCGCCCGCGGGGACACGCTCAACGCAGGCGTTGACAGCCGCCTACCCCTTGTTCCACGTCGCCGCGCCGTAGACGGCGCTGTCGCCCAGGTCCTCGGCGATGCGGATGAGCTGGTTGTACTTCGCGTTGCGGTCGCTGCGGCAGGGGGCGCCGGTCTTGATCTGGCCCGTATTCAGCGCGACGGCGACATCGGCGATCGTCGCGTCCTCCGTCTCGCCCGAGCGGTGGCTGATGACGGCGCTGAAGCCGTGGCGCATGGCGAGATTGACCGCGTCGAAGGTCTCGCTCAGCGTGCCGATCTGGTTGAGCTTGATGAGGATGGAATTGGCGCTGCCCTCGTCGATGCCGCGCTGGAGGAAGGTCGGGTTGGTGACGAAGATGTCATCGCCCACGAGCTGGATCTTCTCGCCCAGGCGCTGCGTGAGCTTCGCCCAGCCGTCCCAGTCGTCCTCGCCCAGGCCGTCCTCGATCGAGCGGATCGGGTACTTGTTCGCCCAGTCGGCCCAGAGGTCGATCATCTCGTCGGCGGTGGCGATGCGGTCCGGATCGCTTGAGAAGAAGCAGTACCCCTCCTCGCCTTTCTCACGTGCTGCGTTGACCATCTCGCTGGCGGCGGGATCGAGGGCGACGAAGATCTGCTCGCCGAACGCGTAGCCGGCCTTGTCCACCGCCTGCTCGATCACCCGCAGCGCATCCTCGTTGTCCTTCAGGTTGGGCGCGAATCCGCCCTCATCGCCGACCGCGGTGGACATCCCTTCGCTCTTGAGCACGCCCCTGAGGGTGTGGTAAATCTCCACGCACGCGCGGACCGCCTCGTTGAAGTCGTCGAACCCCCACGGTTGTATCATGAACTCCTGGAAGTCGACGGTGTTGTCCGCGTGCTTGCCGCCGTTGAGGATGTTCATCATCGGGACAGGAAGGACCTTCGCCCCGGTCCCGCCCAGGTAGCGATAGAGGGGCTGGTTCGTCGCGTCGGCGGCCGCGTAAGCGACGGCCAGCGAGACCCCGAGGATCGCGTTCGCCCCGAGGCTGGCCTTGTTCTCCGTCCCGTCCAGCCCGTTCATCAGGTTGTCGATCATCTCCTGGTCGCGTGCATCGAGCCCGATGAGGTTGGGGGCGATGGACTCGTTGACGTTCTGCACCGCGTTGAAGACGGACTTGCCGAGGTAACGGCCCTTGTCGCCGTCGCGCAACTCGACCGCCTCGTTCTCGCCCGTGCTGGCGCCGGAGGGGACGGCGGCGCGCCCGATCGCCCCGCCTTCCAGGGCCACCTCGCATTCCAGCGTCGGGTTGCCGCGCGAGTCCAGAACCTGCCTCGCGTGAACCAGTTCGATGTCAAACTGCATGATCGAGCTCCTTCCCCTGAGTGCGTGGAGGGGGATCGTAGCAGATCGACTCGCGGCAGATCGATCCGGGCGAGCGAGGCGCGGGCCTCTGAA
>JAXHTH010000292.1:0-24351 GCA_034211115.1 Planctomycetota bacterium
GCAACGACCTGGACATGATGCGGGGCGAGCTGGCCTTCCGCTGCATCGCGGTCGGCAACGCCGCGCCCGAACTCAGGCAGCACCGCGGCGACCACATGTACCACGCCGACGCTTCCTATGCGGCCGGAATCGAGGAGGGGCTGAAGTACTACGGGTGGCTGTGACGATTGTACCCACACAGTCCACCACGGCCGTCGGGCGCACCGTGCGCGCCACGTCCGAGAACACCACAGACCGAGCAGGCGGCACCCGCCCCACCCGTCCTCGACGACAGGCGGACCGCCGGAGGGGATTGCACCGTGATTCACCAGAGCCATGAGATGCACCAGCGCTTCGCCGATCCTTCGCGCAAGCACGTGCTCCAGATCACGAACCACGGCGTTCACCAGTGGCAGGTCGTACCCGGCCTGCCCGACACGGGTGGACAGAACGTCTACGTGAACCAGTTCACCGAAGCCCTGGTCAACCTCGGCTTCCGCGTGACGATCATCAACCGGGGCGGGTACCCCCATCCCGTCACGGGCCAGATGCAGCAGGGCGAGGTCTTCCATCCCTCCGGGCACGCCCGCATCCTCTACATCGAGGACGGCCGGGCGGACTTCGTGCGCAAGGAGGACATGAACGAGCAGCTCCCCGGGCTCGCCGAAGACCTGAAGCAGAAGCTGGCCGATGAAGACGAGACCTACGAGCTCATCATCAGCCACTACTGGGACGCGGGCAAACTGGGGACGCTGATCAACGGCGCCTCCGGCCCCCGCGTGCCCCACGTGTGGGTCCCCCACTCCCTCGGGGCGCTGAAGAAGGAGAACATGCCACCCGCCTCCTGGGCCCAGCTCCGCGTCGATGAACGCATCGAACACGAGCGCGGCATCATCCCCGAACTGGACGGGTGTGTCTCGACGTCCGCGGCGATCCGCGAGGCGTTCATGCGGCACTACAAGCACGAGCCGAAGTACTTCCTCCCGCCCTGCGTGGATGAGTACCGTTACCGGCCGATGTCGCCGGATCTGTACGAGCCGGTGTGGGCGTTCCTCGCCGAGCACTCGCCGCTCACGGCCGACGAGATCAGGCAGAGGCCGCTCATCCTCGAGATCAGCCGCACCGACAAGACCAAGCGCAAGGACGTGCTCATTCGGGCCTTCGCGAAGGTCAGGGAACAGGTGCCCGACGCGCTGCTGGCGGTGACCGCGGACCCGCTCTCCAAGGATCTCTATCGCGAGCTGCGGCATCTCATCGAGCGCAAGGGGCTGGACCAGGACGTCATCGTGCTCGGCTCGGTCTGGGAGCAGCTTCCGATGCTCTACAACGCGGCGAGCGTGTACTGCACGCCGTCCGTGATGGAAGGGTTCGGCATGAGCGCGCAGGAGGCGGCCGCGGTGGGCACCCCGGTCGTCGCCTCCGACCTCGTCCCCTTCGTCGTCGAATACCTGCTCGATCACCGATCGGTGCAGCGGGTGTCGATGGACAACGACGGCGAGGCGGTCGAGCTCCTGTTCGGCGAGGGCGGGGCGGTCGTCCCCGCCGACTTCGTCGACGGCTTCGCCGAGGCGCTGACCCGGCTGCTCGCCGACGAACCGATGCGCCGGCAGATGGGACGGCGCGCCCACGAGATCACGATCCCCTACTTCACCTGGAATCGCATGGTCTCCACGCTTCTGGACGACCTGGGGCTCTCTCCCAACGGCCAGTCCGAGATGAAGGCCTCATGAACGCAGCCAGCCTCCAGTCCCAATCACTGGCGACGATTCTGGAGGAGACGTGGGCGGCCCAGGGCCGCGACGGCTTTCTCCTCACCGATCCCGCCGGCGCCGGCACCGAGACCCGGCAGGTGCGCGACGAGCAGACCGGCGTCGCCTTCCGCTTCGTATGGATGCCCCACCGCGAGCTGCGCGGCGACGTCGCCGAGCTCGAACGCCGCGGGATCCTCAACCCCGACCGCGACGAGAGCAAGCTCTTTCGCGATCCCGCCGACCAGACCGGGCGGCACTGCTTCCTCTGCCGGCAGAACATCGAGGAATGCCACCCGATGGAGGTGCTGGTGCCCATGACGCTCGCCGGGCGCGAGTATTACGCCGGCGCCAACTTCGCCTGGATCGAACCCAATCACTTCACGATCATGACCGCCGAGCACGTCCCGCAGGCGTACGACCGGCACGTGCTGGAAGCGATGATCGAACTGCACCGTCGCACGGGCGGACGTTTCCGGGTGCTTTACAACGGCCCGGGCGCGGGGGCGACGATCCCCTGGCACTTTCATTTCCAGATCACGACGGCGGCGATGCCCGTCGAGCAGCTTCCCCCGCTGCGGCAGCGCGAGTATCCGACGGTGGTGAGGCGGTTTGACGGCGATGCGGCCTACGTCGCCGATCGCGCCCATGCCGTCGCCGAGTCCTGGCTCGCCGACGATCGCGAGCAGCGCGCCGTCAACCTGCTGGTGGCGAGCACCGGGCGCGGACTGAGTCTGTTCGTCTTCCCGCGCGACCGGCGTCGCTCCTCGGCCCCGGGCAAGGGGCTGGTGGGCGGCTTCGAGGTCGCCGGCGACTTCGTCCTCAGCGCACCGGCCGAGCGCGAGACGTTCGAGGCCGCCGACGCCGACACCGCGCGCGACATCCTCACCCACATCCGCCCCCCGGACTGGACGGAGCCGTAGACGACTGGCGGAACGGGCGTCTCGCGCGTCCGAGTCGCGCCGACTCGCGCCGCAAGCCGGCGCGTCCTCGAGCCCGGGTGCTGACGAGCCCCGAGATCTCCGCTGCGCCCACGCGAATCTCGCGCACATCGAATCGCGCAGCGCAGCCGGTGAGCGCGGCGGGGCGATCGAGCGCACCCGGGGCGGGGGACCGCCCGGCTTGCCGGCTTGCTTCGGTCCAGCGCTGTCGGCGGCGGAGGGCGAGGCGCGTCACGCGCTGGGCAGCGTTTCCGCGAGGCCGGCGCCCACCTCGATCTCTGGTATCGCTTCGTCCGACTCCGACTCGTCGGCGGGAACGGCCGCCTTGCCCGGCGTGCGCTTCGCGCCGCGCTTGGCGACGCTGGGCCCCTTCGGCATCTCGTCGGCGAGGCGAAGAATCTGCTGGGCGATGCCCGTCCAGGTGAACCGCGCCCGCACCTTCTGCGAGCCGTACTTGGCGAGATTGTCATACACCCGCTGATGCTGGAGGATCGAGCAGATGGCGTGGCCGAAGGCCTCGGTGTCGAAGGGATTGGCGTACAGCGCCTCCACGCCCCACACGACCTGCTCCCACAAGCCGCCCTCGGTGGTGATCACGGTCGGCGTGCCGCACGCCATCGCCTCCACCGCGGTCATCCCGAACGGCTCGTACCGGCTGCTCAGCGCGAAAACATCGGCGAGCCGGTAGTGATCGGGCAGTTCCTCGTCGGTGATGTAATCGCGGAAGATGACGCGGTCCGTCATCCCGAGCTCGGCGACGATGTCCTTCAACTCGCCGATCTGTTTGATCTCCTCCTGCGAAGGCTCGGTGGAGCCGATCGCCAACAGCAGGCGGGCATCGTCGACGCGCTCGACGACCGGTTTCATCGACCGGATGAGCAGGTCGTAGCCCTTGTTCGTGGCCATGCGCCCGAGGGCGAGGACGATGCGGCCGTCGTAGCCCAGGTTCTGCTTCAGAGCGGTACGGCTGGCGCGGGCGACCGGATAGAACCGCGTGTCGTCATACCCGGCGGGGATGACGTGAATCTTCTCGCGGGGCGTGTCGTAATCGCTGGCCGCGACGAGGTCGCGCTGCTGGGGGGTGGTCGTGATGACCAGGTCGCACCCGTCGTAGATGACCTTCTCTTCGCGCACGCGGGTGCGGAAGTTGTAGAGCCGATCGAGCTCCTCCGGATCGCCGTCCATGTTGTCGCGCTTCCACGCGCCGATGGAGTGCGGCGTGTGCAGATGCGGGATGGCCAGCTCGCGGGCGAGCATCTGGCCGGCGATGCCCGCATCCCAGTAATGGCTGTTGATGAACGCGTAGCGCCGGCGCTTGGAGCGGATGAACTGCCTGACGTTCTCCACCCATTCCGGCACGGACTCGTGCATGTGCTCCTTGGCGATGAACTCGCCGCCGCCGCAGGGGATGCGCCAGAGGGTGACGCCGGTGTCCACGTGCTCGCTTCGCGGCTGGTTCTCAAAGCGCCGGGTGAGGATGTCCACCTGGTAGCCGAGGCGGGCGAGGCTGCGGCTCAGCTCCAGCACGTAGAGGACCTGCCCGCCCGTATCGGGTTTGCCCAGTTCCGGCTCCGCCGCGACGTAGCCGTGGATCGAGATCATCATGATTCGGGGTTTTGCCGCCACAGCTTCATCCTTCCATGTATTGACCCGGTCAAGGCACAGAATACCAGATCGCGCCCCGTCGGCGTTGGGGGCGAAACCCGGCTCACGCTTCTGGGCCGCACCGGCCGGCGCTCAGGACACCGCACGCGCCCGCCGGCACGCCGCTCACCGTAGGCGCCTTGGCAACGGAAGTCGCCGGCTCGGCGGACAGCGAGCGGGTCGGCGAGCGCGGCGGCCGGTGGCGGGGCGGGGCGTTGGTGCCCGTCGCAACCGGGCCGTGGGGGGACCGGGCAGGCCGGGGGACGGCGGCGTTCTCCCGCCGGCGATGTGGACAAGCTGTCGCAAGGCCCGCCGCCGGCCGCCCGGCACGCTCGGCCGATCCCCGGGCCCCGTCCGCTTCCCGCCGGGGGGAGCGCCGGGCGCCGAGTCGGACCACTTGATTTCTTTCTCCACTTGCGCGATCCTGCCCGCCGATGAATGTGGATGCTCCCATCTGACGAACGGGAGTCGCCCGGCGCGTGGGATGCAGCTTCAAACCCATGAGGTGGATGGTCATGATGATGACAGGCAACGGATTCGTGCGGGGTCTGGCGCTGGCGGCGGCGGGCGGCGCGATCGCCGCGGCGCACGGGCAGACGGATTCGGACGTCGTGCGCCGACTCGAGCGCCAGTTGCGGCAGCTTGATGCGACCTATCGCCTCGCCGTCCCCTCCGACCAGCCGATCGCCGAGCGGCTGATGTTCGACTACGGCGGATCGATCCGCTTCGGCCTGCTGGGGGTGGACGCCCCGTGCGGGGAGACGCGTATCCTCCGCCAGACGGACGGCGTTCTTTACCTCCGCGCGGAGCTGGACGGCGCCCATCGCTTCTTCGGCCGACTCCGCTTCCTCTACAACGACTTCAACGGCGGCGATTCCTTCGACGGCCGCGGCGACGAGTGGGAGGAGCCGATCGGCGATCGATACTGGTACCAATTCGACCTGCGCGGCGCGAAGCTCGCGGAAACCGGCGAGCGCATCGACTACAACGTCAACCTCAAGGCGGGTCGGCAGTTCGTGCACTGGGGGTCCGGCCTCACCCTGAGCAACGTGCTCTACGCGGGGCTGCTGGAGGCGGAGGTCGCCGACTTCGGCTTCTCCGGCCTCCTCGGCCTCACCCCCTCCTCCGGCACGATCGACTGGGACGCCTCGCGGCCGGGCTTCGACAGCGACACCGATCGCGCCTACTTCGGGGGACGGATCGAGTACCGCGGGTTCGACACCCATCGGCCGTATTTCTTCGCCCTCGTGCAGCGCGATCACAACGAACGGGACGAGCACACGTTCCGCACGCCGGTCTTCGATTATCCCACGGAGTTCGAGTACGACTCGGAATACTGGGCGCTGGGATCGCGGGGCTCCCTGGGTCCGAAGCTCTACTACCACGCGGAACTCGTCTACGAGACCGGCGAGGGGCTGAGCAGCTCCTTCGATCGCAACGACGCCAGCCCCGCCGCGCAGACGAAGGAGGACATCGAGGCCTGGGCGGGCGTGTTCGGCCTCACCTACCTCCTCCGCGACGACTTCGACACCCGGCTGGATCTGGAACTCGTCGGCGGCTCGGGCGATGACGATCGCCTGGACAGCTCCGACACCTTCGGCGGCAACGAATCGGGCACGACGGACAACGCGTTCAACAGCCTCGGCTACATCAACACCGGCCTCGCCCTCGCCCCGGACGTGTCCAACCTGCTCTCGATCCGCCTCGGGGCGAGCACGTCCCCGCGACAGGTCGACAGGCACGGCGACTGGCTTCGCCTGGGCGTGAACGGCTTCCTCTTCTTCAAGAACGACGAGGACGCTCCGCTCAACGTGCGCACCACGTCCGAGACGTTCATCGGCGGGGAGGTCGACTTCTCCGTCGACTGGCGCATCACCTCCGACCTCAGCGCCAGCCTGCGCTACGGCCTGTTTCTGCCCGGCGATGCCGTTCCCGACTGCCAGGATGATCCGCGACACTTCGCGTATGCAGGAGTGACCTATGCGTTCTGATGTTTTCGCTCTGATCGCCGCGCCCGCCGTGCTCGCCCTCGCCCTGGGCGGCTGCGCCGTGGAGCGCACGGTGCTCGAGGATTCGGCGGTGGACGTGTACCCGACCTACGAGGCCGAGCTGGACTTCTGGGACGAACTCGCCACGCGGCCGGTGGTGACGAACAGCGATGCGCTGTACGGGCTGCTGCTGCTGAGCGGCGAGGCGAGCCCGCCGGCGGAATACGAAGGCCGCGTCGCCGCGGCCCGGGCACGCGGCTGGATGGGCGGGGAGGATGCCCCGCCGATGAACGCGTCGGCCGAGGTGGGCCTCATCGCCGTCGCCGTCTGCGACATCCTCGACCTCGAGGGCGGCCTGACCATGCGCGTCTTCGGCCCCTCCGGCCGCTACTGCACGCGCGAACTCGTCTACCGCGAGTACATCCCCCGCCGGACCCAATACCAGTCGCTCTCGGGCCTGGAGTTCATCGACCTGCTCAGCCGGGTCGAGGAGGACACGCGCCCCGCTCCCGAAGAAGAGGCGGAGACGGGAACGTAAGGACCGGATAACCATAAACTCGCGGGAAGTCGGCGGCGAATCGCCCGCCGCCCGATCCGGGGATGGAGAATACGGCGGACGCACCGCCAGGATAAGGACCGAACGATGAGTGCACAGCCCCGCCACGCCCGGCATCTCCTGCTCATCCTGATCGCGCTCTGCGGCGCGGCGTTTCCGCCGGCCCGCGCGGCGATCGCGTCGGCCATCCTCCAGGAAGACATCGAGGCCGTCCGCGCCGCGGCGGAGGAGCTGGGCGAAGAGGCCCGACAGCGCGTCGAGCCCCTGCCCGAGGGAGAATCCAGAGCGCTTCGCGCGGTGGTCATGGCCAAACAGGGCCGCGCGCAATGGCGCGGCGACGAGGAGAAACCCTGGAAGGTCGCCGAGGTCGATGATCTGCTCGATCCCGGCGCGATGATCCGCACCGGGCGCAACTCGTCGCTCGTGCTTCGCGCGGGCCAGAACGCGACGATCCTCGTCGACGCCAACACCCGCCTCGTCCTGCCCCAGATGATCCAGGAAGGCCAGACGCTGCGCACGGCGGTGCAGCTCACCCGCGGACGGGCGGACTTCAAGGTCGATCGCGTGGGGCTGACCAACGACTTCTCGGTGGTCACGCCGTCGGCCACCCTCGCCGTGCGGGGCACGGGCTACGCGGCCCGCTACGGGGGACTGAACGGCACGGAGGTCTTCGCCTCGCGCATGAACGAGATGTTCGCCGTCGAGGTGAACTACTTCCTCGCCCAGTTCACCTATTACCTCTCCGGCGGCGGGCAGAGCAGTGACACGCACAAGAACCCGGTGGTGGCGGAGCTGTTCAAGACGTTCGGCCCGCCCCGCATTCTCAGCGCCCTCATCGAGGATGAGGCCACCCCCGAGCTGCTCGCCGACAGCTTCACCCGCAACCCCATCTACACGGAGCGCGAGATCGATCTCGGGCTGACGGGGCTCGAACAGACGGAGAACCTGGACATCTTCGATGAGCCCGACGGCGGGTTCCAGTATGACTACGAGTTCTCGCAGTTCGACTTCGAGGGGGTGGAGACCGCAGGCCAGGTCGCCGAGTTCATCTGCCGCTACCTGAACGACATCTTTACCCTCTATGGCCGGCTCCTTGTCGAGGACGGCCTGGGCGACGAGGGCCTCAGCGAGCCGTGGGGCGAGATCGACGATCTCTGCTACGGCGGCGAGCAGGGCTACGACGAGCAGGACCTCATCAACATCCTCTCCATCGTCGTCGCCTACTGCTCCGGCAAACACGATGATCCGGACGACGCCGGCCTGTGCGTGCTCGACTTCGTTTCCGCCTTCGGCGAGGTGTGGATCGAAAACTACGAGGGGGTGGAGGAGTAACCGGAGCCTCCGACACGCCGCCGGATTCGGGGACGAGCCGCGCCGGCCCGCCCGCGATCGGCACCCGGAGAACGCGCCGCATCGTTCCCCCGCTACGATGGGGCCGTCGTGAACCGCTCCACCACCACCCTCACGATCCTCCTCGGTCTGGCGGTCACCATCGTCGTGCTCGTCCTCGATCGCGCCGGGGCTTTCGCCGCCTGGGAGCGGGGCACGATCGATCTGCGTTTCGTCGCCGCCCCGCGGCCGCTCCAGCCGATGACCGACGAGATCGCGCATGTCGACATCGACGACGGCGCCCTGGATCGGCTCGGGCGCTGGCCCTGGGAGCGCAGCCGACTGGCGGCGGTGATCGACGAGCTGCGGCGGGCCGAAGCCGGCACCATCGCCGTCGATCTCGTGCTCAGCGAGTCGTCCGTTGACGCGGAAGCCGGCCACGACGCCCGGTTCGCCGAGGCGCTCGGCCGCGTGCGCTGCGTCCTCCCCGTCATCGTGCCGCAGGAGACGACGCTCGAGACGGCCTGGCAGACACCGCAGGGCGAGGCGGAGCTGGAACGCCTGCTCGATGTGCTCGCGAAGGACATCCAGATGGACGAACTGGCCGCCCTCGAGGCCGCCGACGTCACCGGCACCCGTCGCGCGTCCTTCCGCGAACGACCGCTGCGGTTCAAGCGGGCCGCGGCGTGGCGGGCGCTGCGCGAGGCGCCCGAGCCGCCTTCCTCCTTCGAGATGTTCGAGCGCCTGGTCGCGCCGAATCGCAGCGCGCTGGTCGCGTCCTATCCCGAGCGGCGAATGCTGAAGGCCGTCTGGGATCAGCACCGGGCCTGGCAGCTCGCCCGGCCTCACCTCCGCCCCGCGGACAATTCCGGCACGGCGCGTGATCAGGCCCCCCTGCCGGCCTTCGTCTTCCACGTCGATGCCGTGGGGTTCGTGAACGTCGCGCAGCAGAAGGACCCCGACGGGAGCGTCCGATCGCTGGCGGTGAGCCTGGCGGCGCCGGGGGGCGAGGCGTTGCAGTTCGGTCTCGCGGCGGCCCTCCTGCATCGGGACGTCCCGCCGGGCCTGGTCGAGATCACCGACCGCCGCCTCGCGTTCAACGACACCGAGCTGCCGCTTCGTGACCGCCGTCTGTGGGTGAACTGGCCGACGAGCCAGACCCGCCCGCGCTGGGAAGGCCTGCTCCGCGACGAGCCGGGCGACGACCCGGCCGAGGGACACCTCTCGATCCGCGAACTCGTCGATCTCGCCGAATCGCGGCGAACGCACGATGAGAACCGCGCCAAGCTCGCCGAGGTGACGAAGCTGATTCTCCAGTTCGCCGCCGTGCCCTGCGAGGAAGGCGCGGAACTCGACGATGCATCGCTCCGCGCCGCGGCCGACGAGGTCGACTTCACCCTCGTCGATGCGCCCGAGGACACGGCGTTGACGGAGGAGATGACCGCCGAGGATCGTGCGTACCTGGATCACGTCCACAACTGCCGCATCTGGCTCGCCGCCCGCGACGCGGTGCGCGAAGGCGCGGAGAAGATCGACGAAGCCGGCAGCCTCCTGCACGAGAAGGTGGAGGGGAAGCTGGTGTTCCTCGGCTGGACGGCGACGGGGGCGGCGGCGGACTTCGTCCCCACCGCACTCGATCCCCGCACGCCCGGCGTGATCGTCCACGCCACCATCGCACACATGGCGCTGACCGGCCGGGGCGTGCGCTTCCCCCCCGCCTGGAGCGGCCTGGTGATGATCGTCGTGCTCGGGCTGCTGTGCACGCTCGCCGCCGAGCGGTTGCCGCCCCTGCCCTCGGCGGTGGCCGCGGTGCTGCTGGTCGCCGCCTACGTCGGCGTGGGCGGAGTGTGGCTGTTCGTCGCCGACGCTCTGCTCATGCCGCTGGCCGCCCCCGCCACCGCGGGCGGGGCGAGCTGGATCGCCTGCACCGCCCTCCAGGCGGCGATCTCACGACGCGAGCGGCAGCGCATCACCCGCCAGTTCAAGGCCCGCGTCTCCACCCAGCTCGTCGATTATCTCGTCGACAATCCCCAGGCCGTCTCGATGAGCGGCGAGGCGCGCGAGATCACCGTCCTCTTTGCCGACATCGCCGGCTTCACCACCATCAGCGAACGGCTGGGCGGGCCCGCCACCGTCTCCACCCTCAATCGCTATTTGGGGCGACTCGCCGATGTCCTCGTCGAGCACGATGCCTATCTCAACAAGTTTCTCGGCGACGGGCTGATGGCGTTCTGGTCGGCGTTCGCCCCGGATTCCGATCAGGCGACGAAGGCCTGCCGCGCCGCCCTGCACTGCCAGGACGCGATCGGCGAACTGAACGAGCAGGCGGCGGGCGAGAACCGGCCGAAGCTCGGGCTGCGCATCGGCATCGCCACCGGCCGGGTCATCGTCGGCGACTGCGGCGCGCCCCCCGCCCTCAACGACTACACCGTCATCGGCGATCCGGTGAACCTCGCCTCGCGCCTCGAATCGGCCAACCGTCACTTCGGCACGCGCATCCTCATCGACAACCGCACGAAATCGCTTCTGGGGGACGGCACGTGCCTGCGCCCGATCGGCCGCATCGCCGTCGTCGGCCGCGCCGAGCCCGTCGAGGTCTTCGAGGTGCTGCCCGACGATGCGTCGGAGGAGATGATCGAGCTGTGGCGTCGCCTGACCGAGGCCTTCGCCGCGCAACGATTCGATCGCGCCATCGCAGCGCTCGATGAACTGATGGAACAATCCCGATCGGACCCCCTCGTCGACGTCTACCGGCGGACGATGGTCGAGCTGAGCGAAGACTTCGACGGCGTGATCCGGCTGGGCGAGAAGTAAACGGCCGCCCCGCCGGGCCCGGACCCGCGCCCGCACAGCGGCGCAGTTCAGAAAGGGAACTCCCGTGGAACCAACCGCACTCGACTTCTTCAAGCGCATCCTCGAGACCCCCAGTCCCTCCGGCTACGAGGGTCCGTTGCAGGAAATCATCGGGAACTACGTGGGCGCGTTCGCCGATGACGTCTCGATCGATGTGCACGGCAACCTGATCGCCGTCGTCAACCCGGGCGCGCCGCGGCGGCTGATGCTCGCCGGTCATTGCGACCAGATCGGACTCATCGTGCGGCACATCGACGAGCACGGCTTCCTGTACGTCCAGGCGATCGGGGGATGGGACCCGCTGCAGTTGATCGGCCAGCGGATGACCGTCTGGACCGAGGGCGGGCCCGTGTTCGGCGTGATCGCCCGCAAGCCGATACACCTGCTGAAAGATGCGGAGAAGGAGAAGGTCCCGAAGATCACCGACCTCTGGCTGGACATCGGAACCTCCAGCCGTGAGGAGGCCGAAGCGCGGGTCCGCATCGGCGACGCCGTCACCGCCGAGCTGGGATACAACGAGGCGGCGAACGGCCGGGCGGTCTCGCCGGCCATGGACGACAAGGCCGGGGCGTGGGTGGTCGTCGAGGCCTTCCGACGCGTGGACAGGAGCAGGCTCGATTGCAGCCTCTACGCCGTCTCCACCGTGCAGGAGGAAGTCGGGCTCCGCGGGGCCCAGACGAGTTCGTTCGGCATCGACCCGCATGTCGGCATCGCCGTCGACGTCACCTTCGCCAGCGACTGCCCCACCATCGAGAAGAAGGAGAGCGGCGATATCCGGCTGGGCAGGGGCCCGGTCATCTATCGCGGCCCGAACATGACGCCGCTGGTCGTGGATCAGCTCCTTGCCGCGGCCAAGGCGGGCAACATCCCGTATCAGCTCGCGGCCGAGGGGCGCGTGGGCGGGACCGACGCCGCCGCCATCCAGGTCACCCGCGCCGGCGTGGCCACCGCGCTCGTGAGCATCCCCAACCGCTACATGCACAGCCCGGTCGAGATGATTGCCCTCGACGACATCGACCAGGCCGCCGACCTGCTGGCCCGCTTCGCCGAATCGCTGACCCTGGATTGAACCGGCAAGCCGACGGCCGGCGCAGGCGGTGTCTTCGACGGCGCGATCAGACCGTTCGAGAAGCAGGTAGCCGTCGGCTCCACGCCGCGCGACGGACGGGCGGAATGCCCATCCCAGCTCCGCACCGCGACTTCCGGTCCGCCGATCTTACGAGTCTCTCAGCCGCTTGATGAGGATCACCGTCCGGTCGTCCTTGGCCGGCATTCCCCGGGTGAAGTCGTCGACGGCCTTGCGCAGGGCCTGGACGATCCGACCCGCCGAGGCGTCCTTCAGCGCGGTGATGACCTCCTGCACGCGCTGTTCGCCGAACGGCTCGCCGTCCGGGCTTTCCGCTTCGAAGATGCCATCGGAGATGACGGCGAAGATGTCGCCCGGGTTCATCGAGAACTCCTGCTCGATCACGATCTTCGCCTGCGGCATGATCCCCAGCGGAATGGTGTCGGCGTCGAGGTTGCGAAAGCAGCCTTCCACCGCCACGTAACGCAGGATCGGCGCCTGCCCGGCCGAGAAGCTCGTCAGCGCCTGGCGATTCGCGTCCAGCTCGCCCAGCCAGGCCGTGATGAACCGGCCCTCCGGCAGATCGTGACAGAGCTGCTCGTTCATGTGCAGCGCGATCTGCTCCAGATCGGCATCCATCCGCACCGCCATCCGCAACATGGATCGGACCTGGGTGACGGAAAGGGCCGGCCCCACGCCGTGCCCGGTCGCGTCGGCCATGAGCATCACCGCGCGATCCGCCCGCCCCGGCTCGTCCACGAGCAGCGCCTCGGCGCACTCGGTGGCGAATCCGATGACGTCGTAGGTGTCGCCGCCGGTCTCCTCGGCCGGCTCGCTCCACGCTTCGATCTCGAACCCCTTCAGCACGGGCAGCGTGCTGGGGAAGCTGTTCTGCTGGATCCGCCGCGCCAGGTCCAGGTCATGTTCGAGTTTCTCGCGGATGACGCGATCCTCGATGAGCCGGCCACGCTTCAGCGCCACCGCCGCCTGCGCGGCCAGCGCGGCGGCGATCTCCTCATCGTTCTCGTCAAACGGCCCGCCGCGCCGATTCAGCACCTGCGCCATCCCCACCAGCTCGCCGTCGTGACCCAGCAGGGGAATCGTCAGCAGCGACCGCGTCCGGAAGCCTGTCTGCCGGTCGATCTCCGGGTTGAAACGCGCGTCGGCGTGGGCGTCGGGAACGTTGATGATCTTCTTCGTCCGCGCACTCTCGCCGCACAGCCCCTTGCTCGTCGGGACCCTGATCTCGGCAATCTCCGCCTCGGCGGCGCCGGGGCCGGCCGCCACGCCGTGCGCGACCGTCGTGAACAGCTCGTCGCGCGCCGGATCGTACTCGTACACCGTCGCCCGCTCGGCATCCAGCAGATCGCGCATCGCGTCGATGATCACCGAGAGGATCTGGCGCAGATCCGCCGAAGCGCTCAACTGCCGTGCGACGGCGAGCACCCGGTGCAGCGTCTCCTGCTGAAGCTTCTCCGCGCCCTGGGGCATGGCCTGCGCCTCCGTCCGAGAACGTCGCGGCCGTCAGCGTACGGGCGGGTCGGCGCCGACGCCAGCCCCGGTCGCGCGCTCCTCATGATTTTGTCGGCATCCCCCCGGCGCGACCTGACCGGGAATCGTCTCTTTCCGATAAGTCATCGTCGCCCGTGCCGGGCCCGTCGAGCCGGCGGCGTCGCCTGCTATCCTGCGCCCCGCCTCGGCCCGCCCCGCCAGGGAGAATCATCATGAGCATTCAGCAGCTTCTCGCCGCCGGCCTGCTCGTGCTGGGCCTGCTCGGCCCGGCCCGGGCGGAGACGGCCCCGGCCGCCCCGGCCCCGGCCGCCGCCTTCTTCGTCTCGCCCGCCGGAGACGACGCCTGGTCGGGAACCGCCGCCGATCCCGCCCGCGACGGCTCCGACGGCCCGTTTGCCACGCTCGAACGCGCCCGGGCCGCCGTCCGTGAGCTCCTCGCGGACGGCCCGCCCGATCGGCCGATCGTCGTCGCCCTCCGCGGCGGCTTCTATGAACTCGCCCGACCGATCGTCTTCACGCCCGACGACTCCGGCGCGCCCCGCGCCCCCGTCTCCTACCGCGCCTACCGCGGCGAACAACCCATCCTTTCGGGCGGGCGGCGGCTGGGAGGATGGCGCATCGCCCGCGACGGCCGCTGGCGCCTCACCCTCCCCCGCGCCGCCGACCGCGAATGGACGTTCTCACAACTCTGGGTCGACGATCAGCGCCGATTCCGCCCCCGTCTGCCCGCGCGTGGATACCGCCGCATCGCCGGCGAGATCGGCCCGTCGGAGGCGGCCGCCGGGCGCGGCCATGATCGCTTCCGCTTTGCCGAGGGAGAGATCGATCCGAACTGGCACAACCTCGATGACGTCGAGCTTCTCGCCTTCCACATCTGGTCCGCTTCGCGCATGCGCATCGCGGAGATCGATCCGGTCGATCACATCGTGACGTTCACCGCCCCCACGCGCACGATGAGCCGCTGGGGCGCCTTCCGATCCGATCACCGGTATCTGGTCATCAATGTCCGCGAAGCGCTTGATGCACCCGGGGCGTGGTATCTCGACCGACCGACGGGCGAGCTGACGTACATCCCCCGGGCCGGCGAGACGCCGGATGATGCGGTGGTGATCGCCCCGCGCCTCGAGACGCTCGTGCGCTTCGCGGGCGATGTCTCCGCCCGGCGCTTCGTCCGGCACGTGCGCCTCGAGGGCCTCACGTTCGCGCACGCGAACTGGAATCTCCCTCCCCGGGGTCAGTCCTTCCCGCAGGCGGAAGTGAACCTCGGCGCGGCGATCGAGGCGATCGGCGCCCGGCATGTCACGATCGACCGGTGCGTCGTTCGGCACGTCGGGCAGTACGCCGTTGCGCTCGGCGCCGGCTGCCGGGAGAACGCGCTGATGCGGTGCGCGCTGATCGATCTCGGCGGGGGCGGCGTGAAGCTCGGCACCGGCGGCGGGCGTCAATCCTGGATGGTCGGCCGCTTCGACGGCGAGGATCCCCAGTCCGCCGTCCTCCACAATACCGTCGCGCACTGCCTCATCGCGCACGGCGGACGGCTCCACCCCGCCGCCGTCGGCGTGTGGATCGGACACGCCGCGCATTCCACCATCGAGTACAACGACATCTTCGACTTCTACTACACCGGCGTCAGTGTCGGCTGGACCTGGGGATACGCCACGCCCAGCCGCGCGCATCATAACGAGATCGCTCATAACCGCATCCATGCCATCGGCCGGGGCGTGCTCTCCGACATGGCCGGCGTCTATACGCTCGGTGTCTCGCCCGGCACGACCGCGCATCATAACATCATCCATGACATTGACGCCTTCGATTACGGCGGCTGGGGGCTCTACACCGACGAAGGCTCTTCAGACATTGTTATGTCGCATAATCTCGTCTATCGCACCAAGACCGGCGGCTTCCACCAGCACTACGGAAAAGAGAACATCATCCGCAACAACATCTTCGCGGAGGCGCGGATTCAGCAGCTCCAGCGCACGCGGACCGAAGAGCATCTTTCGTTCACCTTTGATCATAATATTGTCTACTGGACCGGCGAAAGTCCCCTGCTCGGCGGCAACTGGCGCGATGATAACTTCTCGATGGCTTTCAACGTCTACTGGAACCCCGATCACCCCGAAATCCGCTTCCCGGGCGACCGGACGCTCGAACAATGGCGCACGGAACGCGGTCACGATTCTCATTCGATCGTCGCCGATCCCATGTTCCGCGATCCGATGCACGCCGACTACGAGCTGAGCGATGGCAGCCCCGCGCTGGGACTCGGCTTCGAGCCGTGGGATTTCGATGATGCGGGCTGCGTCGAGGCGGCGCGCCTCGTCGACGATCTGCCGCCCGTCCCCGCGGGCTTCCGGTGATCGCATCTCCCAGTCAAAACTGCACGCGGAAGATCGGCCGCACGATCAGCGCCGTCACGAGCGAGACGATGAGGAACGTCGCCCACCACGGGATCGACATCCCCAGCATCGGCGTCTCGCGCGCCGGATAAGTGATCTCGATGCGCTTCACCGGCGAATCGCCGGCGAGACCGCCCTCAACCGGATGCAACGCCGCCCCGATGAAGCCGGCGCTCGTGCGCTCGGGGCTCACCGCGACGAGGCGCGCCGTCTCCGCGGCGGCCACGATCCGCTTGGCGACGACAACGTCGCCGACCCGCCAGCGGATCGAGCTTGCCGGCGCTGCGTCGACGCGCAACCGCCAGTGCATCGAATGTCGCTGCTCGTCGCGCAGGGCCGGCGTCTCGACGACGACGCCGCCGGGCGGTTCGATCGTGGCCTCCCGCCATTCATCCCACGCGTCTTCGGCGATCTCGATCGACGCCACCGCCTGTTCGCCGATCTCCAGCGCCCGCCACTCGAACCGGTGCGCCAGCTGCACCAGCAGCAGCAGGATCGGAATGATCAGAACGATCATCGGCGGCAGAGAATGCACCAGCCGCGCGCCCGTCGCCTTCAGCAGCCCGCCCTGGTACCGCAGCGCCGTGCGAAGGTCGTTGTTGAACAGTCGCATCCCCAGCAGCATCGCCTTCGTGCGATCCGACGCCGCGCGCAACGCCGCCTGCCGCGACGTGAACCGGAACACGATCGTCATGACGATCCCGGTCACGACGGACACGATGAGCAGCGCGGCCGGCGGTGACCCCGCCACCGGCGTCAGCAGCCGGTCAATCGCGGACGTGATGGCGGCGTTGAAGCTCTGCACGATGCGTACCGATCCCGTGTCAGGCGCTACTCGATGTATCCCAGGCCGCGAAGCTGCTGCTCGACCTGTTCATCCTCGTCGGCCTCGCCGATGCGATCCGCCTCGCGCTCGAGCACGTGGCGGATGAATTCATCGGTCGAGGCGTATCCGGCGCGCTCCGCGGCCTCTTTGAGCCGTTCGTAAAGCGCTTTGTCGATCCTGATCTTCGATCCGAACATGATGAACTCCCTTCACTGCCGCAGGTCTACGTCGCCGCCAGCACGTTCCGCCCCGTCATTTCGGCAGGCCGCGGCGCGCCGAATGCGCCGAGAATCGTCGGCGCGATGTCCGTCAGCGCCGGCGCCGTCATCCGGATGGGCTGCGTGGAGAACAGCACGCCGGGCATGAAGCGCGGCGCGATGCAGTGCGTCCCGCTCCAGCGATCGTGATTGTCCGACAGAACCTCTTCAGACAGCCCGCCCTGCACCGTCTTCCAGCTTGCCCGGTACCCCTCGCGGTAGCCGACGATCAGATCCGGCGCGACGCTCCCATCCGCGCCGGGGTACAGCGCGCGGCGATCGAAGACTCCTTCAATCGCGGGCGTCCCGTCCTCCTCCCTGAGCTGTGGCAGGTCGAGACTGATGCGCCGGGCCAGCGCATCGTGCTCCGAGGCATAGACGATGCCGTGCTTCTCCCGACCGCGCAGATTGAAATAGATCCCGTTCAGCCCGAGCGCGTAGGCGCGGGTGCGCGACCAGTCAACGTTCGTCAGCCAGTCGCCGCCGCTTCGATTCGACGCGTCGATCAGCGTCATGTAGCCGTGATCGACCAGCCAGGTGTTGATATCCACTTCCCGCCGGAAGGACGCGAACCCGTGATCGGAAAGAACGAGCAGCACGTCGTCGTCAACGAGACGGCTGAGCGTCTCCCCCACGATCGCGTCGGCGCGCTCGTACAGATCCTCGATGACGCCGGCATATCGGTCGCCCTGTTCCGGAAGCCGGCCCGGGTGGGTCGGGTCGCGGTCGCGCCAGAACATGTGCTGAACGAGATCGGTCGTTCCGAAGTAGGAGAACAGGCAGCCGCGCCTGAAGTCGCGGATCGAATCATAATACTCGGCGATCTTCTCCTCGAGCACCAGGTCGGTCTGGGCGAGGAACTCGTCCTCGTTGAGCGCGCCCCGGCTCAGTGCCTTGGTGTCCTCGGGAATGCCGGTCGTGTAGAACCGTCCGTGGGCGCGGGCCAGTTCCGACGCGAAGTCCGGCGGCTCGCTGAGGGGATTCGCCGGCCGCTTCGGATCGATGTTGATCGGGCTCACGTATAACTTAATGTGAGGATGCACCTCCTTCGCGCAGAAGCGCACCATTCCGGGAACCGACGTCGGCGCCTGCATCGCCGACAAGACCGCGCTGGCGGGGATGCGGGTCTGAAATCGAACGTCGACCCACGCGCTCCACTCGCCCGCCTTCAGGATGACGATCCGGTCATCGATCTCGATCTTCAGCACGCTCCCCTGCGGGTCGCGCACGATCCGGATCGGGAGTCTCATTCTGTCGCGCGCTCCCGAAGCGTCCGGCCGGCGAAGGAAGTTCTGCGGTCCCTCGAGCTCCGCATTCGCCGCGTTGTCCTTCATGTCAAGCTGGACAAAGCGCCCGCCGCCCACGCGGCGCTCCTTCACGAGCAGGTCGGACGCGAAGAGCGTGAACTCGCCGTAGGTCCCCAGCAGATCGGGCGTCCCCATCCCGCTCAGGCACCGGAAGCGCCCGATCTGTTCCGCCTCCGGCGGCGGGTACGTGGCCGGCACGTGATACAAGTCCACGTTTTCGCCGCTTGCGAGGAGCGCATCCCAGAACGTCGGACCGCGCCGCAGGCTCTTCACGGAGCCGCCCGTCAGCGGCAGCCGCCAGTCCCCGAGCGGAATCGACCAGTCATGCTCGGGCGGCACCGCCGCGGACAACGAGAAATACGGCTCCACCGCCAGCGCGGAACCCTTCGGATCGGGATCGCGGTGGATAAAATCATAGATATTATGTGTGCCGGGATCGGTGCCGCTTATGATGCTCGAAAATGCAACCGGCGTGATGGGCGGCGTGGTGGTGGCGATCGGGGCGAACCCGCCGCGCCGCGCGACGCGCCTGAAGTTGGGCATGCGCCCCGCATCCATCAACTGCCGCGTCAGGCCGGGATCGAGCCCGTCGAAGGCGAGGATGATCACGCGCCGCGGCCGGCCGCCCCGGTGCGCGCGGCGCCCGCACGAGCAGAGCACCGTCGCCCCCCCGGCCGACACCAGCGTTTTCAGGAACGTTCGTCGACGCATAGCAGCGACTTTCCATCCATGTAACCGGGCTTGTCCACGCCCAGCAGTTCCAGCACCGTCGGCGCAATGTCGATGATCTCGGCTTTCTCCGTGTTCAGGGGGCGATTGCAGGCGAATATACCCGGCGCCAGCGCGGGGTGAATGCAATGATCTCCGCTCCAGGCCTTCGTGTTGTCCAAGAACACCGTCGGGCCGCACGTGCCGATGACCGAATCCCAGGACACGCGGTAGCCGACGTTATAACCGACGATGATATCCGGCGCGGCATCAACATACGGTCCGTTGTAGACTGCCTTCCGCGGCATCGCCTCGTGGATCGCCTCCTGTCCCGTCTCCGGATCCTCCAGGCCGGTGAGCTCTTCGCACAATCCGTGCACGAGCGATGGGATCTCGTCGCGCTCGACGATCCCCTCCCCCTCGCGCCCCTTCAGATTGAGATACATCCCGGCCAGGCCGAGCGCGTACACCCTCGTGCGCGACCAGTCGACATCGGCCAGGTACGGCGCGCCGGGCATCGAGGCCCCGGGTTTCAGATGCAGGTAGCCGTGCTCGCGCAGCCACGCGTTCAGGTCCACGCATCGTCGGAACGGCTTGAATCCGTGATCGGACATCACGAGCAGCACCGTCTTCTCGTCCAGCGTCTTCATGGTGCGTCCGACGAGAGCATCCATCCGTCGATACATGTCGCGGATCACGTGGCCGTGCGCCGCGCGCCCGGCCTCGTCGCCGGCGGGATGATCGGCATCGAGGAAGCGCCAGAACATGTGCTGGATGCGGTCCGGGCCGTCGAACACGCAGGCCACGAGCCCGCGCCGCACGCGGCTGACGGCGTCAAAGAACATCGCCTCCCGCTCGGCGTGGATGTCATACGCCTGGTCGAGAAACGCCGTCTCATCCACGCGCTGCTCGGACAGCGCCCAGGTATCCTCGGCCAGTCCCGCGGTGGCGAACGACCCGAGCAGGCGCGACAGGTAGATCGAGTATCGCCTCGGATGCGAGATGGTCATGACCGGCCGGCCGGGGTGGATCTGGATCGGCGTCGCATAGAGCTCGAACGCCTCGTCGAAGCGGCGCAGCAGGAACCGGCAGAGCCCGCGCACCTTGACGATCCCGCCGGCACGGAACGCGACCTCGATCCAGTCGCTGTATTCGCCGACCCTCAGCGGCACGGACCGGCCGTTGATGCGCAGGAGCGCCGAGCCGTCCGCGCGGCGATCGACGCGGAGCGGCGCGCGAAGATCGTGCCCGTTGCGGCGGAGCGGATCGTGCGGGCCGCGCAGAAACGCGCGCACGGTGTCCCCGTCCCGCTCGGCGCGGATCACGTCGCCGCCCACCTCACCGTCCTGCGCCGGCGGGGCCACGTCGTGATCGGCGATGTACGAGAACGTGCCGTGCGTTCCGCGCAGGTCCGGCACGCACATCGCCGAAAGCTGCACGCCGCGAAAACGATCGGGCGGGAACGTGATCGGGACCCGCAGCACCGCGCTGAAGATCCCCCGCTCCCCCAGCACGGTCCAGAACGGCTTGCTTCGGCGCAACCCGCGGATGTCGGGCCTGGAAAGCGGCACCACCAACCGGCCGATATTAAGTGTGCGCCGCGGCGGGCGGAGCGAAATTGACGATTGACGCGGCTGATACGTCCGCGGATGCCGCGCGATGAAGTCGAAGATATTATGTTTTCCCGGGTTCGCCCCCGTCGCAAACGACGACCACGCGACCGGAGACAGCGGCGGGCAGGTCGTGCCCAGCCGGCCGTAGCATCCCTCATCGCGCATCCGACGAAGGTTCGGCATCTGCCCCTCGTCCATGAACCGCTCGGTCAGCGTCGGCTCCAGGCCGTCCAGCCCGAGGACGATGACGCGCCTGGCCTTCGCCCGGCGCAGCGCCCGCCCCCCGCGCAGGGTGCGCCAGATCAGCCGAATGGGATACGTGATGGCGAAGAAGATGGCGGAGATGAAGCCGGAGAAGACGGCGAAGAACGAGCCGAGCAGCGCGATCCCCGCCCCGGGCCCGATGTATGCCTGCGGGAGCGCGAGATCATCGGCCCCCTCGATCGCCCCCTGCCGCGCCCAGACCAGAGCGAGCACGATCAGGACGACCACGCCCCCGCCGCGGCGAAGCCGCTCCGCAGGCGGCGCGGCGCCGCGAGACCCCCGCGCGGCTTCCCGCCTCGATCCGGTCCTTATCTCGCTGAGCGTTGTTTCCGACACGCGCTTCAGCCTCCTCAGCCGTCCTCTCGCGGTGACGCACCGCGCCGCCCCGCCGCGCGCCGCCGAAGGAACCGCGGAACGCTCCGATCCCCCATCGAACCAAGCCATCCTTCGCAATGGCGTCATCGGCATCACGGCGATCTGGCCGCTGGAACCGATGAAGTGTATCATTCTACCCGAACAAATGCCGACGCTCCGAAACGGGCGTTGAATCATCCACGGAGACTGCCGGTGCGGCACCTGCGCGCAATCCTGCCGGGTTCGGCCCTTCTCGTCGCGATCCTCCTCGCCGGCTGCGGGCGGTCCGACGATGGCTCCGGCCCCGAGCCGACCTTCACCGCCGATGCGTCGTCGCCCAACATTCTCGTCATCTCGATCGATATGTTGCGGCCCGATCATCTTTCCTGCTACGGCCATGACAGTCCGACGAGCCCGCGGCTCGACGCGTTCGCCGCCGAGGGCGCGCTCTTCGAGCACGCGATCAGCAGCACGTCCTGGACGCTGCCCGCGCATGCGGCCCTCTTCACCGGGCTCGCCGATTCGGTGCACGGCTGCACGGACACCGACAAGCGGCTCGATCCGACCCGCCACACGCTCGCCGAGCGCCTGAACGCGGCGGGCTACGCGACCGCCGGTTTCTTCTCCGGCCCCTACCTTCATCCCGTCTTCGGGCTCGCCCAGGGATTCGACACCTACGTCGACTGCAGTTCGTACGCGGGTCGCACGATGAAGATCGTGGCCGAGCGCGGCACGACGGAAGGGCGGGATCTCATGCTCGCCTCCCACGCCGACATCACCAACCCCACCGTGTACGAAAACGTCAGCGCGTGGCTCGCCGCCAACGAGCGGCGGCCGTTCTTCCTGTTCATCCACATGTGGGACGTGCATTTCGATTTCATCCCCCCGCCGCCGTACGACACGATGTTCGACCCCGACTACGACGGCGTCGTGGACGGCCGGAACTTCTTCTTCTCCGAGCGCATCAATCCCGACATGGCGCCGCGCGATCTCGAGCACGTGCTCGCCCTCTACGACGGCGAGATTGCCTGGACGGACATGCACGTGGGAAAGATCCTCGATGATCTCGAAGCGCTCGGCCTCGCCGACTCGACCCTCGTCATCATTCTCTCCGATCACGGCACCGAGTTCTTCGAGCACAACAACAAGGGACACCGCCAGACGCTGTACGAAGAGGTCATCCGCATCCCGATGATGGTCCGCTTCCCCGGCGTGATCGAGCCCGGCCAGCGGTTCTCCGAACAGGCGCGGATCATCGATGTCCTGCCGACCGTGCTCGATTTCGCGGGCGCGCCGGCGCCGGGTGACGTGATGGGCCAGAGCCTGCGGCCCCTGCTCAGCGGCGGAACGCTTCCGCGCGACAATCTCGCCATCAGCGAACTCTATTCGATCGGCATCGAGCTGCGATCCTTCCGCCGCAACGAGCGGAAGATGCTCGAGGATGAGCTGAACGACAACATCTACCTCTTCGATCTCGTCGAGGACCCGGGGGAGGAGAACCCGCTGCGTGACGCCGGCGCGCCGCTGCAATGGGTGCGCGACATGCTCGATGATGCCCGCCTGGGACGGCAGTGGCTGCGCGAGTTCCGCGCGTCGATGCCGCAGGCGACGGCCACGTCCGACATCCCCGAAGATCTCCGTCGCCAGCTCGAGAGCCTCGGCTACCTCGGCGGGGAAGACGAGGAATAGGCCGCGAAATGCCCCATGCGCGGACCTCCGTCGCGCCTGCGAGGCCGGTCGTCGCAAAGCCGGCGGGAATGCGATGTTGATCCTGTCTCCAGAGTCCTGGCCGCGGTTACAATGATGGCGTCGAACGTGAGGCGAGGAGAACCACCATGAACGCGACAGGCATGTTTGCGCTGACTGCAGCCGCGATCCTGACGTCCGCCGCGGCGGGCGATGATCTCTCCGCCCCCGGTCCGTTCGAGGCGGGCTGGACGCGGGTGCAGGTCACGCGGCCGGATAACTCCACCTTCGACGCCACGCTGTACTATCCCGCCACGACCGGCAGCGCGGAGGCGCCCTATGACGGCGCCGGCGCGCCCTATCCGGCCGTCTCCTTCGGGCACGGATTCCTCCAGCCGGTCTCGCAGTATCACTCCACGCTCAGCCATCTCGCGACGTGGGGGTACTTCGCCATCGCCTCCCAGTCCAACGGCGGTCTCTTTCCCGATCACGAGCAGTTCGCCGGCGATCTCAATCTCTGCCTGACGTGGCTGGAGGAACAGAACGCCGACGCCGGATCGCCGCTGTACGAGCAGGTCGCCGTCACGTGCTTCGGTCTGTCCGGCCACTCGATGGGAGGCGGAGCGAGCATTCTCGCGACCGCGATGGATTCGCGTATCGTCGCGCTTGCCAACCTTGCCGCGGCCGAGACGAACCCGTCCGCGATCGACGCGATGGACCAGATCATGATTCCCGTGCGGCTCATCAGCGGCAGCGATGATGCGATCGTCCCGCCCGACCAGCACGGTCAGCTCATGTACGACAACGGCCATGCGCCCAAACAGCACCAGATCATCCAGGGCGGCTTCCACTGCGGCTTCGTCGATGAGTGGTTCTGGTTCTGCGACAGCGGCGATCTCACGCGCGAGGAGCAACTCGCCATCACTCGGCGGCTGCTCACGGAGTTCTTCAATCTCCACCTGAAAGATGCGCAGGATCTCTGGCGTGTCGTGTGGGGGCCGGAACTGGATGATGATCCGCTGGTCGAGACGCAGTTCGAGGCGGGGATCGTCGTGACGCCTCAGATGCAGGAGATCGAAGGCGGGGCGGGTGATGTCGTCTCCGCGTTTCTCGGTGTGCAGAACACATCCGATCGGCCGGACAGCTACGCGCTGCTCGCCGAAGATGTCGCGTGGAATGTCGAGATCGTCCCGCCGCAGATGCCGATGCTTCAGCCCGGCGAGGCGTTCGACTTTGAGGCGCAGATCGAGGTCCCGCCGGACGGTGAGGATGTCGTCGAGATCATCAGCAGCGCGCGGTCCGATCTTGATGGCGCGACGCG
>JAXHTH010000293.1:0-14214 GCA_034211115.1 Planctomycetota bacterium
TGCGCATCGGGAATGAAACGACCCGTCTCCGTCCCGTCCGGAAGCCGGTAGCGTGTGCAGAGCCTGACCTCGTCGAAGCCGGACATGACGTCCAGCAGCATGCACGCGAGGCTGGTGGCTCCGCAGAGCATGGCCGAATAGCGCACCGCGACGAGATCCAGCCACCCGCATCGCCGCGGGCGGCCGGTCGTGGTGCCGTATTCCTGCCCCCGGTCGCGGATGCGATCGCCGGTTTGATTGTCCTGCTCGGTGGGGAACGGGCCGGCGCCGACGCGCGTTGCATAAGCTTTCATGATCCCGATGACGCGATGGATGTTGAAGAACGGCACGCCGGTCCCCGCGGGGACCCCCAGCGTCGAGCAGTTGGAACTGGTGACGTAGGGATAGGTGCCGTGATCGACATCGAGCAGGCAGGCGTTGGCGCCTTCGAAGAGCATCGACCGACCCGCGTCGAGCTGCTCGTGGAGCAGGTAGGTCGTATCGGTGACGAAGGGCGCGATGCGCTGCCCCAGCGATTCGTACTCGACCGTCAGCGCGCGGGGATCGAGCCGGGCGTCGGGCGCGCCCAGCGCGGCCAGCCGGGCGGACTGGATCGGGCCGATGACCTGGAGCTTCTCCCACAGGCGCTGCCCATCGAGCAGATCGTCCACGCGGAGGGCGGTGGCGCGGTAGACCTTGTCGGCGTAGGCGGGCCCGATGCCGCGCTTGGTGGTGCCCAAGGCGCCGGTGGCGGTCTCGCCGGTCGCCGAGCCGGCGAGCGCGGTCTCCATCGCCTCGTCGTACATCTTGTGATAGGGCATCACGACGTGGGCCCGCGCGGAGACGCGGAGGTTGTCGCCCACCTCGATGCCTTGTTCGCGCAGCGTGTCGATTTCCTCCAGCAGGGTGACGGGATCGACGACCACGCCGTTGCCGATCACGCTCAGCTTGCCGGGGGAGAGGATCCCGGAGGGGACGAGATGGAGGGCGTATCGGCGATCGCCGATCACCACGGTGTGGCCCGCGTTGGCCCCGCCGTTGTAGCGAACGATCACGTCGTGCTCGGCGGTGAGCAGATCGACGATCTTCCCTTTCCCTTCATCGCCCCATTGCAGGCCGACGACGGCGGAGTGACAAGGCCCATGGGATGGGGGGTGGTTCATGCCGATGCGTTCGCGAGGGGGGAAAGGCCGGCCGGTCCGGGCAGTCCGATAGCCCCACGGCCGGCAACGGGTGAGGCTAAACCGACCCGCGCAGGCCGTCAAGCCCGCGCGGCGCCGGCCGGCCGGCCGCCGCCGTCGGTCAAGTCCCCGCGGGCGGAAGACGATGAACCGGTCGGCCGTGTATGTCCCAAGGGAGGGCGACGGTGTCCGAGCAGAAAACCATCCGGATCATGTGTCCGAATCTCGCCTGTCAGCGCATTCTTGCCGTCCCGGTCCATGCCCGCGGCAAGCTGGTGCGCTGCCGAAGCTGCGGGATGACGATCCGCATTCCGATGAAGGCGGCCGAAGAGGTCGATGCGTCCGAAGAGGCCGAGGTGGGCGAGGAGGAAGAGGCGGCCTAGCCGCAGGTCCATCGCTTCCGACCCTCTCTGATCTGACGAGCCCGCCGTTTACGTGGCGCGGGTGACGGTGGACATCGGCGCGGCCGAACGGGCACGTTCGGCGACGACCGGCCGACCCGCATCGAGTTCCGCGGCCCGCTCCGCCGTCTGGAAACGAACCTCGAAGGTCACCGGCCCCACGGTGATGCGGTCGGCCTCCTCCAGCACCGCTTCCTGCACCCGCCGGCCGTTGTGGATGGTTCCCCCGGCCGTGGCGCCGAGGTCGCGCAGGATCAACCGGCCATTCTCCATCGTCAACTCGCAATGCCGGCCGGCGATCTTCGGCAGGGGGATGCGGATGTCGCATCGAACCTCCCGGCCGATGATGGTCCGCGGGTTGCGGAGGCGGAAGGGTCGTTCCTCCCCGGCGGCCGTCCTCATGACCAGCCAGATACTGCGTTTCACACCAATCCTCCTTGATTGGGTCGGGCTATGATCGCCCGCGCTCCGGTCGCGTCGATCCCTCTTCCCCTCCGTGGAGTTCCGCGATGGCGAAACGCCGTCCTTCGGCTCTTACCCAGAGTACCAACGGAAGTGGCGGAGGGGAAGGAAAAACCGCGAAGAACGCGGCGGAGCTGCCGCTGGCGGATGGCAATGAGGTCCGCGCGGCGGTCGATCCCCGCGCCGTGTACGTTCATGTGCCGTTCTGTCCCCACAAATGCCATTACTGCGACTTTTACAGCGTCGTCTCCGACGGTGTTCGCCGCGAACAGTTCGTCCACAGACTGACCACCGAACTGGAGGCGGCGGGCGGCTTTTTCCGCCGGCCCGCCGAGAGCATCTTCGTGGGGGGCGGGACGCCAAGTCTCTTGCACACAAAGCTTTGGGAGATACTGCTCGCTGCCTTCCGCTCGCTCCTTCCCCTCGCCGACGACCTCGAGTTCACCGTCGAGGCGAACCCGGAGACGGTCGATGAGGCGCTGATCGACACCCTCGCCGCGGGGGGCGTGAACCGCCTCAGCCTCGGCGTCCAGTCATTTCACCGGCCGCACCTGGCCACGCTCGGCCGCCTGCACGAGCCGGCCGGCGTCGCCCGCAGCGTCGAGCTCGCCCGGGCGGGGGGGATCAGCAACATCAGCCTCGATCTGATCTTCGCCATTCCGGGCCAGACGCCGGCGGAGTGGGAGGACGATCTCGACGCGGCCCTGGCCCTCGAGCCGACGCATCTGAGCTGCTACGGACTGATCTACGAGCCCGGCACCCCGCTCACCGTCCGGCGCGAGGCCGGCCTGGTCCAATCGGTTGGGGAGGATGTCGAGGCGTCGATGTACGAGGCGGCCGTCGATCGCCTCACCGAGGCGGGCTTCCAGCATTACGAGATCAGCAACTGGGCCCGGTCGGGATGCCAGTGCCGCCACAATCTCATCTACTGGACCAACGGCCAGTGGTGGCCGCTGGGCCCGGCCGCGGCGGGGCACGTGCGGGGGCATACCGGGGGCTGGCGCTGGAAGAACGTGCCCGACCTCGAGGCGTATCTCGCCTCGGGCCCGCTGCCGCCCATCTGCGATGTCGAGCATCTGGATGCCGATGGCCGCGTCGGCGAAGCGCTCATGCTCGGCCTGAGAATGATCGACGGGATCGAGCTGACCCGGCTGGAGGCACTTCTGGCGGAGGGAAAGCGCGGCCGGCAGCGGGCGGAGGCGATCGAGACCCACCTCGCCGCCGGCCTGCTCGAACGGCGCGATGATCATCTGCGCCTCACCCGCCGCGGCCTCCTCCTCGCCGACACCGTCTTGAGCGACCTCATCTGACGACGGGAATCGGTGCCTGGGCTCGCATCAATGGTGGCACAGGCGTCTCGCCTGTGCGAAGCGCCGAGTCGGCGCGGGCGGTTGGTTTAGCCCCAGTTGCCGAGGAGGATGAGGAGGTCGCCGGCGCCGACCCTGTCATCGCCGTTCAGGTCGCCGGGGCACTCGGCCGGCGGGGGCGGACATTCCCCCCACTGGCTCAGGAGGCTCAGGAGGTCGGCGACGTTGACCAGGCCGTCGTTGTCCATGTCGCCCACGGGCCGCGGATCCACGTGCAGATCGTCGATGAACTGGTAGCCCATCGATGGATCGAGCAACATGGCTTCATCGAAGGGATCTGTGGAGACGAGACCGACGAACAGCGGTCCTGTTCCATAATCCAGGCTGCGGTAGACCAGCTCTCCGTGCCGACGAAGCTCCAACGCGAGGGCGCCAGGAAAGTCGACCGCGATGGCGTACTGCGGCGTCGTGTACGACACCGTAATATTGCCGTGACCGTTAAGGCCGAATCCATCGTTCACGTAGCCGCTGCTGACGTGGATCGTGTCGTTGCCATCCGAGAAGAGAACACCCAGATCGGCGTACTGATCGGTGATGAGCGTACCGTAGGGGAATTCGGTGAAGGTGATGGTCTTGGTCTCACCCGCGGCGATCTTCCACTGATCGATGTCGAAGAACACGTCGACCTCGGCCGGGGCGGGCGCGGCGATCGCCGCGCCCGCGAGGGCCGTGAGAATGCAACCGGTTCGTGTGCCGTTCATGGTGGTGTGCTCCTTACTCCAGTCCGCCCGTGACGGCTTCGATGCAGGCCTCGAGGGCGATGGGGTCGAAGCCGAACTTGTCGATGCAGTCCTGGACGCTCTGGGGGATCTCGCCCCCGCCCACGCCGCACTCGCCCCACGCCCCGAGCAGCAGGAGCAGGTCGGCGGTGTTGACGGTGCAGTCGGCGTTGACATCGGCCCAGCAGATGGATCCGACGGGGCAGCCGCCCCAGGCGCCGAGGAGCTCGAGGAGATCATCCGTGTCCACATCGCCGTCCCTGTCGATGTCCGCGGGGCAGTCCCCGATCGGCGTGAGAAGGAAGGCGTGGAGCACTTGCAGGGGACCAGGATCGACATCTCCGTATCCGACAATCCACTCGCTCTCATCGCTTACATCATGGGCTTGATGGAGTTCCCAGTCGCAGCCGGAGGCAATGAGATCGTTGAGGTCGGCCTGGGTCCAGTCCTCGCCATCAGGCTGCCAGAGGAGTGCCTGTTTCAGGGATACATTAGCGCCCACAACGCGGACGCTGTCCTGCTGATCGGGCTCGTCGATGGCGTTGGCCCGGGTCCAGTCGGGGCCGGTGCGGGGGCCGATGACATCCGGCTGGCCGACGGTGCGGTCCTCCCAGTGAAGGGCGACCCATTCGCACTGGGGGGTGTCCGGGTCGCGTCCCCAGCCGACGGTTTGGCTGACATCATTGGTGCCGAGGGCCTCGGCCCCCCAGTCGCCGCTCGTGGTGGGGATGTCCGGGAGGATGATGAGATTGGGCCAGCCCCACATGAGGGCCGCGTGAAAGGTCGCGCAAGGGTCGGGGTCCATCCCGCAGGCGCCGTCATACGTGAAGCCGACGACGACTCGATTGTCCTGAGGCGTGACCAGGTTGGCCACATCACGGGCGTGGCCGCAGTCGTACCCGGCCGGCGTGAGAGCCAGCATGGATCCGTTCAGGTAGTTGCGGAATCCTCGTGTGACGCGGTCGACGCCGAAGTCATAGTGGGTGTCGCCGACGATGAGCGGGTCGAGCTCATCGTTGATGCCCCAGGCGCAGCTCTCGGCATCGAGATCCTCGCTGAGGGTTCCCAGGTCGTAGGTTGTGAAGCCACCCCCGAGGGACCAGACGAAGGCGTGATCGTTGGCCTGGCCTACGGCGTAGGAGCCGTTGTAGAGGCCCTCGTTGACGGCGTGGGCGATGCTGTCGCCCGAGAGGTCGGGGTCGGGCAGCACATTCAGATCATGCATGCCCTGGGCCAGTCCGAACATGGGCTCGGGCAGCCAGAGGAAGGCGTGGGTTTCACCGCCCGCCGCGGTGGACCAGCCGACGACGACGCCGTCGGTGTTCAGGCCCAGGGCCCGGCTCTCGGGGTCGCCGTCCTCGCTCAGGACCCCCAGGTCGGTGACCCGGTAGACGGGATCGCCCTGCCCGGCCGCGGGAGGCCCGAGCAGGCCCACAGAAAGCAATACCACCGATGCGCACAGGCACACCGACACGTCTGAACGAACGTGTGTGCTCATTGTCATCCACCTCTTGTCTTGCAGGCAGGCAATCACCGATCACCTGCTCTATCCCGGAGTCTGTGTCCGGAATGAAGTAGCCCGGGCGTGCGTGTCCGGAAGGGATTGAATCCGGGCGCGTGCGTTTCCGGAACGAAAGAAAAACGAACCAGCGTGTCCGGAACGAAGCAGATCGTGGCTTGTGCCGTTCCGGAACAAGATAACAAGCCTCAGTCGGCACCGTACTGCGCCGTGAGATGACGGTCAAGCGGATATTGATAGGTTTTTAGACAGAATATTGGCTCGCTCGCCACGGCGGCGCGGGCGCTGTAACGAGCTCATCCCAAGGGCGTCGGGAGGCGGAACCGACGTCGATGCCGAATCGTAACTTGCGCAACGAGGGGAACATAGGGCGATGAAGCCCCGGCTGGCCTCGCCGGTGGGCCCCCGGCTTCATGGACGCCGCCCTCCCGCCGCGCGTCGAACCAGGCGAGTGGAAGGGGACGGTCGTTTCCCCAATGATCCTGCGGCATGGAGCTGACGCTCGTCATCATCATGGGGGTTCTCTTCGCGCTCATCGGGCTGGCGTGCATCGTCGCCATCATCTTCGGCCTGCCCGGGTCGTGGATCATCATCGCCCTCGCCGTGGTCATCAATCTTGTTGACGGCCTGTATCTGGCCGAAGGGCGCGGCGAGACGTTCGACTGGCGCCTCGTCGCCGGCGCGGTTCTCCTCGCCGCGATCGGCGAGCTGCTGGAGTTCCTCGCCGGCGCGCTGGGGGCGAAGACCGCCGGCAGCTCGAGGCGCGGGGCGATCGGTGCGCTCGTCGGCGGCCTTCTCGGCGCGATCCTCGGCGCGCCGTTCGGCCTCATCCTCGGCGCGCTGCTCGGGGCCGTCGTCGGCACGTTCATCGGCGCGATCGTCGGCGAGATCAGCGGCCGCGAGCCGATGACGATGCGCCAGTCAATCAAGCCTGCAACCGGCGCGACGATCGGCCGCGTGCTCGGCACGCTGTCGAAGGTCCCGATCGCGCTGGTGATCTGGCTCGTGCTCACGATCGATGCGCTCTGGCGATGAGAGAAGGGACGACGATTTAACATAACGCGGCGGCAGGGGAGCGAGCCGGGCGGTCCGCCGCCCCGGGTGCGTGCGATCGACGTGCCGCGGCCGATGCGAGGAGCGATCCCCCGGCGGCGATCCCCCGGCGGAGCCGGGGGCGAACGGGAAGCGGCTGACGGGAGGAGGGGCGCAGACCGCCGTGCAGACGTTGCCCGCGGACGGGCGGGACGCCCATCCCACCATCATGTCGGCTCATTGTGAGACGCGATCGGGTTCGGCGCTCGACTCCGCCTCGCGTTCGGCGAGTTCGGCCTGGTAGGCCTTCCAGCCGGGGCACCATTTCGTGTGCCAGCGCCAGAGGCGGCCGAGGAACGATTTTGGCTTGCGCTCCGCGTGCTGTCGCCACCGACATTCAGCGCAGTTGGATTCCATCACGCACGCTCCCTGCCCCCGTAATCGGACCTGGTCCGTTTTTCCGGTCCATCACGTCGCCGCGGCGGAGGCGGTCTGCTTGTCTTCTGACTTGTCCTCGTCCTTGTCGACCTTGCCGTAGGTGCGGGCGCGGGGGGGGACGAGGCCGATCTCGACGTCCTCGTACCAGATCTTCGGCTCATCCTTCGCCGCGTCGTACTCGGCGACGGTCGTCTTGAGGAGCTTCGCATCGTCGCGGTCGGGACAGTCGGTGCGGTAATGCGAGCCGCGTGATTCCTTGCGCATGATCCCGCCCACGAGCATCACCTCGGCGAGCTTGAGCATGTCGATCAGCGTGCGGGCATAGGCGAGATTCTGATTCGTCCACATCCCGGTATCGGACAGCCGCAGATTCCGGCTGCGCTCGCGGAGTTCACGAAGCTTGTCGATCCCCTGCTGCATGCGCTGCTCGGTCTTGACGACGGTGGAGGCGGCGGTCATCTCCTCCCCCAGCTCCCTGACGAGCTGGTAGGGATTCTCCTCGCCGTCCGCTTCGATGAGCTTCTTCACCTTCGCCTGCTCCTTCTCGAGCGGGTCATCGAAGAGGCGCTGGTCGAGGTCGGCGGCGGCGGTGGGAAGCTCGTTGACGTAGTTCGCCACGCCGAGCCCGCAGAACAGGCCGTCGAAGATGCACGACAGGAGCGCATTGGCCCCGAGGCGCGTGGCGCCGTGATACTGGTAATTCACCTCGCCGAACGCGTACAGCCCCGGCACGTTCGTCATCATCGAATCCGGCGCCCCGAGCTTCATCCCCGCGGCGGGTCGCTTCTCGGGATCCCAGCGGTCGGTGTTGCCGAACGTAAGTTCACCTTTTGCGATCGGTTCACAATCGGCATCGGCGGTGTAGGTGGTCCACATGCCGCCCATCGAGTAGTGCATGCCGGGGAAGATCTTCATGGGGACCCTGGTCGGCTCATCGCCGGCGAACTTGCGGTAGATCTCGAGTATGCCGCCGAGCTTGTCTTCCAGGTACTCGGCGGGCATGTGGGTGAGGTCGAGATAGACCATGTTCCCGCCGCCGATACCGAGGCCCTGGTTGACGCAGATGTCGAAGATCTCGCGGGAGGCGATGTCGCGCGGGACGAGGTTGCCGTAGGCGGGATACTTCTCTTCGAGGAAGTAGTATCGCTCCTCTTCGGGGATCTCGGTGGGATGGCGATCATCGCCCTTTTTTCGGGGGACCCAGATGCGCCCGCCCTCGCCGCGGGCGGATTCGCTCATGAGGCGAAGCTTGTCGGCGCCGGGGATGGCGGTGGGGTGGACCTGGATGAACTCGCCGTTGGCGTACCACGCGCCGGCCTGGTAGCAGCGGGCGGCGGCGGCGCCGGTGCAGATCACGGAGTTGGTCGACTTGCCGAAGATGAGACCGGGCCCGCCGGTGGCCATCACCACCGCATCGGCGCGGAAGGCGCGCATCTGCATCGTCCGCATGTCCTGGGCGACGATGCCGCGGCAGACGCCGTCGGCGTCGATCACGGGCCAGAGGAACTCCCAGTACTCGTACTTGTGGACCTTCCCCTCCGCCTCGCCGCGCCGCGTCTGCTCATCGAGGGCGTAGAGCAACTGCTGGCCGGTCGTCGCGCCGGCGAAGTGCGTGCGCTTGAACAGCGACCCGCCGAAGAGGCGCAGGTCGCGCTGCCCCTCGGCCGTGCGGTTGAACGGCACGCCCATGCGGTCGAGCAGGTCGATGATCTTCGGCGCCCAGTGGGTCATTTCATAGACGGGCGGCTGATGCTGGAGGAAGTCGCCGCCGTAGAGCGTCTCATCGAAGTGCATGTATTCGCTGTAGCCCTGCTGGCGGGCGATGGCGTTGCAGGCGTTGATGCCGCCCTGGGCGCAGACGGAGTGGGACCGTTTGACGGGGACCATCGAGAAGAGGTCGACTTCCAGTCCGGCCTCGACGATGCGAACGGTGCCGGCGAGCCCGGCGAGTCCCCCTCCGACGACGATGACGCGCTTCTTCTTGCTCATGGTTCAGGCAGGTGACGAAAGCGGGAAAGATCGGCGCCGCGCCGCGGCGCCCGGGGCGTCTGCCCTGGACAACTTCTCCCGGCCCGGCCGCATTCGACCGGGCCGCGTATTCAGTGCCCGCCCACGGCGAGCATGTTGCGTTCCACCTCCCGCGCGCCCTCCACGTCGATGACGGAGAAGCCGTAGACGGCGAGGATGGCGGCGAGGCCGAGCCCGAGGCCGATCACGGCACAGACGTATCCCCAGCGCTTCTGGGCCTCTTCGCTGATGGTGAGGCCCCAGGTGAGGGCGGCGGTCCACAGCCCGTTGGCAAGGTGAAACACCAGCGCAAGGACGCAGACGAGATAGAAGACCGGGATGAACCAGCCCCACGCGCCCTGCTGGAAGTGCACCGCCGTGCTGGAGGCGGCGTACTCCGGATCGAAAGCGGGCATCAGCCCCCAGTAGTTCCACCCGAAACGAAGGCTGGTGATGTGCATGAAGATGAAGACGACGCCGAGATAGCCGCTGAGACGCTGGAGGGTGTAGCGCCAGTTGTCGCCGTAGCCGTAGGCCGCGACGTTGGCGTGCCCGGTGAGGGCGAACCAGATGCCCAGCAGGGCGTGGAAGGCGATGGGCACGAAGAGCACGAAGATCTCCATCAGGATCAGGGCGGGCAGGTTGTGGATGAAGTTGACCTCATGCTGGAAGGTCTCGACGCCCGCGTGGCCGTGTTGCGGGTCGTTCAGCAGGTCGCCCCAGACGATCGAAGAGTTGGTGGTGAGGTGAAAGACCAGGAACACGCCGATGGGAAAGACACCCGCCAGCGAGTGGAGACGACGAAGAAGGAAGTAGTGCCGATCGAGGAAGCTGGGATTGGTGTCGCTCACGACCATCTCTCGGGCAGTGTCGGGAGGGAATCGGCCGGTGGGAGAGGACCGTCCACGGCCGGGGCGGCGGGCCAGTATAGGGAGCGGAGCAGCCGCCGGAGGCGGATGAGAGGCTCAGGGCTGCCCGCGCGGCGGCGGGGGTATGTCCCCGCCCACGCCGCCGAAACCGGGGGCGCCGGGGGCGCCGGGGGAACCGGGGGACTGGACCGTCCCCGACGCGGCCTGCTCAGCCACGAGGCGGCTGACGTGGACGTAGCGTGAGCGGAGCTCGGCCAGAAGCTGGGCCAGCTCGCTGCTCTCCTCGTCGCTGAGGTTGCCTTTGGTCTTCTCCTCCAGCACGCCGAGGAGGTCGATGCTGAACCGCGCGCCGTCCAGATCGATCATCACCCCCTTGCTCTCCGGGTCCTGGATGGTGCCCAGGCCCATGAGGGCCTGGGAGGCGAGGACGCTGATGAGCGTCTTGAAGTTGGCGTCGGGGAGCCGACGGGGGCCGCCCGCTCCGGCCGCCCCGGAGGTTCCGGGGTCGTCCGCGGCGCCGGGGGCCTGCTCGCCGCGGGTCTTCTCCTCCGCGGCCAGCCGTTCCTTCTCGGCCTGCGCCTGCGCCTTCCAGTCGCTGTCCACGTGCAGTTTCGGGGTGGGCTCGTCTGATGCCATGCGGTGCCTCTCGTTGAGGAATGCGGATTGCTCGGGCAGTATAGGGCGGACAAGCGGTTACAATCCGCCGACGGATCAGGCAACGGTCAAGGAATCTCGACCATGAGCACGGGTGGTTGGCAGAGATGGATGGATGGGTTCGCAGCCGCGGGCCTGACGACGGCGCTGCTGGTAATGGCCGGCTGCGGGACGACCCGGCCTCGGGCCGTCGAGCCGCGACCGGTCAGCCTCGCCGCGTTCGTTCAGCCTGAAGGCGCGGAGGCGGAGGAGGCGGCGCCGGCGAAGGAGCCGTCCGCGGTCGACCTTCCAGCCGACGGGCAGCGCCCCCTGCCGGCGGGCTTCGGCCAGTCGAGCCCGATCCCCACGGAGGAGGAGTCGGAGATTCGCCGCGCCGCGCGCCCGCTGGAGGTGGGTGAGCGGGTGCTGGTGGATCGGATGGTGGGTCAGGTAAACGGCAAGCCGATCTTCGCCGACGAGTTCTTCCTTCCCATCGAGGACCAGCTCCGCGCCCTCGCCGCGCAGTCGACCAGACGGCAGTTCGCGCAGGAGGCGTACGGCATCGTGCGGAAAGAGCTGGAGGCGAGGGTGCTCAACGCGTTGTACCTCGCCGAGGCGGAGGCGGCGCTGACGCCCGAGCAGCAGATCGGGCTCAGGCACTGGCTCAAGGATCTCACCGAGGGCGTCGTCGCCGAGGAAGGCGGATCCGAAGCCGAGATGCGGCAATCGCTGAGAAAGGAAGGCACCACCCTCGAAGCCCGGGTGGAGGGGATCAGGGACCTCGAGCTGATCAAGAAGCTGTTGCGGGAGAGGATCGAGCCGCGCGTCATCGTCTCCTGGCGCGATGTGCAGCGCGCCTACGAGCGCAACTACGACATGTTCAATCCGCCGGCGAAGGCGACGATCGCACGCATCCGGCTCTCCACTGAGAGGGACGCCGAGCTGATCGAAGAGGTGAAGCGGCGCCTCGCGGCGGGGGAGGACTTCCTCGAGGTGGCCGCGTCCCTCGACCAGCCCGACGACGGGATCTGGAAGACCTTTGATTTGTGGGCCGACGGTCTGCGCGAGCTTCAACTCGCCGATGAGACGGCCCAGCGCGAGGTCGATCGCATGCGGGAGGTGGGCGACACCGCCGGCCCGCTGACCCTTGGGGGCCTGACCTTGTGGCTGCACGTGGCGGAGATCGATCGCCCGCCGGGGCGAAGCCTCTACGACCCCGACGTGCAGCGGCTGCTCATCGACAACCTGCGCAACGCCCGCCGGGGCGAGGAGCGGGACCGGTACGTCAAGTCGCTGCTGGAAAGGGGGATCTACGACGAGCTGGACGAGATGCACGAGCAGCTTCTGATCATCGCGATGCGGCGCTACGGGCCATGAGACTGCTGAAGCGCCGCAGCGGGCACGGCCGTCGCGTCGTGGGCCGCAGGGGTGAGCGACTCGCGGCCCGCCACCTCCGCCGGGCCGGCTATCGCATCCTCCATCGCAATCTCACCATCGGCCGCGACGAGGCGGATCTCATCGCCCTCGATCCCGATCGCCGCACCGTGGTCATCGTCGAGGTCAAGACCCGCACCGGCGATTACCTCGCGCCGGAGGTGAACATCAACCGCAGCAAGCGGTATCGCCTGATGCGCTTCGCGGGGAAGCTGGCGAAGATGAAGCCATACGCCGACCGGCCGATGCGGTTCGATGCGGTCGCCATCTGCTGGCCGCCCTCCGGCGCGCCGGAAGTGCGGCATTACGTGAGCGCGTTCGAATCGGTGGTTTAATGGACATGCGCGAGGCGCCGGGAACCTGGGCCGCGTCAACCGGCGAGAGGACTGATTGGGAAAGGGCAGCGCCATGCGCAGAGTGATTCTCCTGCTCGTCTTCGCCGTGCTGCTGAGCGGCTCCGATCATGCGCGGGCCGATGACGGGAACGCGGCGACGTGGTACCGGCGCGCCATCGAGCGGCTGCCGAGACCGACTGGCGGCGACTGGGAGCACGTCTGGCGGTATGCCGACGATCCCTCCGGCGCGCCGTCGCCGGAGCTTCGCGCAGCGCTGGCGAAGGCCGGTCCCATCATCGATGCGCTGCGGCGGGGGGCGCGGCGCGAGCAGGTGTTCTTCGACCCCGGCGGCGCGGAGGGGTTCGAATCGCTGCTGGGGCCCCTAGCGAATATCCAGCGGGCGGCCCGCCTGCTTCGTGCCGATGCCCTGGTCCACCTGCACGATGGGGATACGACCGGCGCTGCCGATCGCCTTGCTGCGATCTACCATCTGTCCGACCATCTCGGCGCCTACGGTCTCGCCAAGCATGGCGTACACGCGGCGGGCCTCATGCCCGAACCAGCGCGCCAACACGAATCCGACTGCCGTGGCCAGTGTGAACCAAAACCGCTGATACCATCCAATTCTCTAAGATCACGTTCTTTAAGATCACTCGACGAATCAGGGAGCTTCTGTAGCCTGATGATGGACGTGTGGGTCCAATACTCAGCCTGAGAGCTTCTAGCAGAATGGCGGCACGGGTGGTCGCCTCGTGCCGGATAGAGCGGCTCCGGTCGCCGTTCACAAGGCAGTCATTTCATTCTGCCGGTAGCCCCTCGTGCCAGTTCCCTCCCGTCGCCCATACTCGCCTACGAGCACTGGGTGACCGCCCCGAGCTAATCTGTCCCGGTTTCTGCCCGTGATTGGCGCACAACCACCGCGCACCCCCCAAACTGAGGCGAACGACGTGGACCGCGTGTGAGCAGAAAGCGCCGGAATTCGGCGCAGAAAAGCCACCCGGCGGTCGTGGGGAAGACACGCTGGGAGTGTTCCGGGGAGAGCGATTGTCCGGCGACCTTCGGCCGGCGTTACGCGGCGCCACGTCGGCCGCCCTGGACGGTGCTGTGACGTGATTGTGCGCGCGCGAGGACTCGTGAACGTCAATCGGAGGCGTCGTCACACAAAAGAGACCCGGCGGAGGCAAGCCCCAACGCCGGGCCCTTAGCGCACACACACACCGCGCTCTGTTTCCCTAAGTCAAAGGCGAAGCCCAAGGCCACGATGTGACGAGAATCTACCGGATTTTCCGCACGTTTTGCATTCTCAGACCGACGTCCTCGTCACAAATCCTTTCGAGAACCTGAATCATGGTGAAGCATGTGGGTCATCTGGAAAGCCCGGCTTCCGCCACTATGCTGACGCACTCGCTGAGCCTGATGCCACACGAGGAAACCAACGTGGCGCCCGGGCCTGTTGCGAGCGCTCACGAGCTCTGTCAGGATGGCATGACACCAATCGTCAGGACGCGAATAGACCGCCACTTCGGGAACAATTGTGAGCCGGTGAGGCTAGAGTCGGCCGGATTAGGCCAGATATTTCCTCACACCGGGTATTGACAGAATGGTCAACGGCTATAACGTATGTGACGAAGTGGACAATCTTATTTCTGTGCAAAGAGCGGTTCACAAGTGACTGCCCTTAGGCACATCAAAAGGAGGCTTTACGATGGCAGTCCAGTCTAGCAGGCCGCTAAGCAACTCGCGGCTGGCGTGACGATACAGTGTATCGTCCCGAGCATGGAGGCCAGCGGATGCGTGGACGAAGCGACCGGCAGCAGACGATGTTCGTGGCGTTCGAT
>JAXHTH010000294.1:0-2497 GCA_034211115.1 Planctomycetota bacterium
GGGGTTGCGGCGCGTCGCCCGCCTGCTCCAGCTCCTTCAGCCGGCGTTTCTGCTCGATCTGGAGATTTTGCACCTCGACCTTGAGATTATGCCAGAGCACGGCGTTGTAATAGGCGTGACCAATGGCCCTGAGGCACGCCAACACCAGAAGAGCGGCGATGAAGGCGACGAACAGCCAGAGATTCTCCGGGTTCGGCAGCACGGACATGTCCCGTGCATCGGCCCGCCGGAGAAGCGACTTGACCGGTGCCGGGCGGGTGAGGGTGGAACTCGCCGCCCAGGCCCGCTGGTACACTCTGGGGGTGTCTGCCGCTGCTCTCCGCCGCCTCATCGTGATCCTGCTCTGCCTGGCGGGTGCGGCCGGGCCGGCCCGGGCGCAGAGCGGGGACGTGAACGTCGTCCTCGACCAGTTCGGGGTGGGCTCGGCCTTCCGATCCGGCAGCTTCGTGGGCATCCGTCTCAAGCTCACGCCGGCGATGGAGAGCGAGCTTCCGGAGGCGACGGCGGTCTGGGTGCAGTGGGAGCTGCCGAACGTGGACGGCGACATCGCCGAGTACGGCCGGCCCGCCATGCTCACCCGGGGCCGTTCGACGCGTGAATGGCTCTACGCGCCGCTTCCTCCCGAGCCGGCCACCACGCTCGCCGGCACCGTCTGGCCCGTCCGCGTCTTCACCTGGGAGGACGGGCGGACCGGGCGCGAGCTGGGCGGCGCGCGGATCAGCCCCAGCGCGGCCAACGCCACCGGATTCAGCGCGCGCACCACCATGATCGGCGTGGTCGGCAGCCCGCAGATGGAGCTGAGCCAGTACGCGACGACCGGGCCCGGGCGCGAGGTCTACGGCGGGCACGAGGCGGTGCGCATCGTGTTCGGCATCCAGCCGCCGGACCTGCCCGATCGATGGGAGGGGCTGCGGTGTTTCCAGGCCATCGCCTGGTCGGATGCGCTGCCCCAGGATCTGCCCGCGGCCCAGGCCGAGGCGCTCCGCGAGTGGATCCGGCGCGGGGGGCATCTCATCATCTCCCTGCCCGAGGACACCAATCCCTGGGGGCTGGGCGAGATCGGCCGCACCGATTTCGACGATCTGCTGCCCTGCCGCGGCCGGGCGCCGCGTCGGGATGAAGACGTGCCCGTGGCGGCGTTGAGGCCCATCTTCTCGAAGGCCCAGGCCGTGAGGACGGCCGCCGGCGCCTCCCTCAGCCTCCGCGTCTTCCGCGACCTGCGCGGCGGTTTCGATGTCATCGACAACCACTACGAGCCGCTGATCGCGCTGCCCGACGGGCGCGTGGTGGTCATTCAGCGGAACTTCGGCCACGGCCGCATCAGCGTCATCGGCATCGACCTGAGCAGCGGAAGCCTGGGCCGCGCGCTGTTCTCCAACGGCACGATCGGCGATCTGCCCCAGGCCGATGTCTTCTGGAATCGCATTCTCGGCTGGCGGCGCGACACCCCGACCACGGGAGAGCTGACGCGGATCAACGAGGCGAAGCGGCTGGTGAGCCCGCCCACGCAGCGCGCGCTCGCCAGCGGAAAGCTGTTCCTGGAGCGGATCAACATGTCCGCGGCGGCGGGGGCGGGCCTGCTCCTGGCGCTGGTGTTGTTCTCGGCGTACTGGCTGGTGGCCGGCCCGCTGGGGTTTTACGTCCTGAAACAGCAGCGGCAGGTGAAGCACGCGTGGCTGGCCTTCGCCGCCGCCGCCGCCCTCTTCACCGCCCTCGCCTGGGGCGGCGTGGGCCTGCTCCGACGCAGCGAGATCAAGGTCAGGCACGTGACCTTCCTCGATCACATCGCGCGGGTCGGGACGGGCCGCGGCGAGGAGGATCCCCAGCTTCAGCGCGCCCGGAGCTGGTTCTCCGTCTACATCCCCGGCTATGCCGATGTCGCGGTGGGGATCGAGTCGGCCCCCGCGCTGGGAACCGCCCCGCCCCAGCGCGATCTGCTCGCGTCCTGGACCCCGCCCGGCGAGACACTCCAGCGGTTCCCCGACGTCGATCGCTACACGATCGACGTCAGCCGCGACACGGATGACTACGCCCTTCCGGCGCGGTCGACGGCCACGCAGATGCACGCGGACTGGATGGGCGGCCTCGATCCCGACTGGGGCGGGCTCCTGCGCTCCGACCCGGACGATCCCGTTCGCGTGGAGATCGATCCCACCGGCCGCGAGGAGCTGAGAGGCTCGATCATCAACGGGCTGCCCGGCGATCTGGTGAACGTCACCATGATCTGGGTCTGGAACCGGCGCTTCGCCACGCGACGCTACGCCTGGTCGGAAGGCGCCGAGCAGGCGTGGGTCGAGCCTGCCCGCTCGGGACAGATGCTCAACGCCGGCCGCATGTGGCGGGAGCCCATCCTCGAGGTCGGCTCCACCTATCTCCTCCCGGAGGCGTCGGATCGATCCGCCCTGAGCACCAACATCAACCAGCGCTACGTGCGCCCGTTCGAGGATCGCGGCGGCTGGGCGGGGGGCGGCGCGCCCGCGGGGATTCCTTCCGAAGC
>JAXHTH010000295.1:0-3016 GCA_034211115.1 Planctomycetota bacterium
GGCCTCCCGCGTCCGGCCCATCGCCGCCAGGCAGACGGCGCGATGGCGATTGAGCTCCTCCGCCTCGCCGCCTGCAGCGTCGGCGAGCGACGCGCGCCGACGATCGAAGACCTCCAGCGCCGATCGCAGCAGCGGTTGGAGGAGGCTGGCGTTGCGATCGGCACCCGCCTTGCGCGGATCGTACTGGTCGCTGAAGAGGCGAGCGGTCAGCGCCCGCCGCCAGAGATCGGCCATGACGGCCGGATCGGCCCCGGCGGCGGTCTCCTGGAGACGGTGAAGGGCGCGGCGCGCCAGGCGGCGACGGCCGGCCATCGACGCCGCGACGACGAGCACGGCCAGCGCGTCACGCTGACCCGGGCCCGGCCCGCTGAGGCTGCCCATCAGCCGCGTCGCGGTCGTGAACGCGCCCTGCGTCAGCCAGGCGATGCCGACCCGCGCCAGAACGGCGCGATCGGTGTTTTCCTGTTCGGTCAGCTCCACGAGCAGGCGTCGGAGCCGCGCCAGATGCCCGGCCCGCTCCAGCAGATCGATGAGCTCGGTGAGCAGTTCGGGCGGATCGGCCTCGCCGGCCCAGGCGTTCTCGGCCCGCGCCGATTCGAGCAGGTCGATCGCCTCCAGCAGCCGCCCGCGGGCCGCGCGGACGCGCGCGCGAAGCGTCGCCGTCGGACATTTCATCGCCCGCACGGTCTTCTCCGCCTCTTCGGGGCAATCGACATCGAGCAGCGTCCGGACAAGGCGTGCCTTGATGGCGTCTGAACTCGGGCGTTCGGCTTCGGCCCCTCGGAGCAGCGCCACCGCGCGGGGGTGATCGCCGCGGGCGGAGGCGATGCGGGCGGCGAGCGTGAGCGTCCCGCAATGCCGCGGACGCTTCTCCAGCGCCAGGGCGATCTCCTTCTCCGCCAGGCGCGTGTCGCCCTGCATGAGCAGGCTTTCGGCGCGGAGTCGCGTGAGCACCGGATCGGTCGGCTCGATGAGCAGTCCCTGGGCGATGAGGGCGTCGGCGGCGTCGGTATTGCCCGCGTGGAGCAGGCGCCGGATCGCGAGGCGGCGCACGTGCCGGTTCCAGGGCAGCATCGACAACGCCCACTCCACGCTGTCGTTGCGCGTGTCCAGGCCCGCAGCGCGGGCGGCGCGCAGCAACTCGGCCGCCTGCCCGTGGTCGACCGTCCCTTCGGGCAGCGCCCGGCCCGTCTTTTCGCGGCTGGGGCGGCTCATGCGGCTTTCTCCTGCGACGGGGCCGGACTCGATCCCGCACCCGCCCTCTCGATCTCCTCCCGAAGGAGGGCCAGCGAGGCGGACATGGGATGACGCTGCAGCGCCTGGTCGGTCCAGTTCCGGGCCGCATCGAGATCCTCGAGGATCAGAGCCAGCCGCGCGAGGGCTTCCAGGGCCGGGCTCGGGTCGGCCAGATCGTCCAGCGCCTGCTCCAGGGCCCGGTAGAGCAGGCGGGCGACGTCGCGCTGAGGCCTGAGCTGCTGGGCGGCGACGAGGGTCGCAATCGCTCCCTCGCCGGCAATCAGCTCCAGCCGCAACGTGTCGACCTGGTCGGGCGTCGGCTCGTGCGTCTCGCCCGCCTGCGGCAGCAGCAGCGAATCGCAGAGCAGGTTCAGGTAAGGCGAGCCGGCCCCGAAGGCCGAGCACTCGCGCAGCCGGCGCGCCCAGACCCCGCTTTGCTCGGCGCGTCCCTGTCGGACGGCCAGCAGGAGCAGCAGTTCGAGCGTGCGGTTGTCTTCCAGATGCTTCAGGTTTCGAAGGAGCGCGAGGGTGGCGGCGTGCTCGTCGCCGGCTTCCCACTCCAGCAGGGCCAGCATGAGGCGGGCATCGAGCGGGGCCGTCGACTTCTTCGACCACCGCAGCAGATCGCTGTGCGCTTCCTCCTTGCGGCCGACCTGGACGAGGCAGACGGCGCGGAGGAGTCGGAGGGAGGCGTTCATCTCCCCCCGCGCCCGGGGTGATTCGATGATGGTGAGGGCGGTCTCCGGCCGGCCCTGGGCCAGCCGCAGCCGCGCCACCTGCTCGCTCAGCCGGGCCGAGGTCGCGGCCAGCGGCAGGGCCGAACGCGCGATCCGCTCGGCATGCGCCCACCGCCCGCGGTCGATGGCGCGCTCGATGGCATCGGCGAGCGAGCGCGCCGACAGCGCCGTTTCGGCCGGCGAGGGCGATCCGCCCCTCGGGCGTTGACCGACGCGATCGGCACGGCGGAATCGGGCCATCAGCGAGGCGATGGGGCCTCCCATGGATTCGCTCCATGTTCCCTGACGCGGACAGAGCGATGCGGGCAAGCCGTTACGCCGGCGGCGCAACCGAGGACCGGCGCCCGCGGCGGGCCGGACCTCTGGGCACGTAATCGGACCGTCCCGGGAGGCAGTTGAGGGCGATCTCACTCTCTATATGGACTGATTCGGGCGCATCCCGGTGACCGGGGAGGCGGCCACTGCCGCGTCGGCCCCGCTGGCGGGCCGGACCACCCGGCCGGTGGGCCGCTCAGGCCGGCTCGTACGCCCGCGCCTCCACGCTGCGACGCCAGTTCAGGAAGCTGGTGTTCAGCACACGGTACCCGCCGGGGGTGGGATAGCGGCCGGTAAAATACCAGTCGCCGGTGTACTCGGGCATGGCCCGGCGAAGATCGGCCACCCGCTGATAGATGACGTCCACCTGCCCCGGCCAGGAGATGGTCTTCGGCCTGACGAGCTGGGCCACCTTGGCGGAGAGCTCCTCGAGGGTGAACCGGTCGTAAATGGTCTTGACGTGGTTGACCATCTTCTCCGGCGGCTTGTCGGCCTGGGCGAGGCAGCGCTGGTCGATCTCGTCGAGCAGCGCCTCCTCCCCGCGCTCGACAAGCAGGGCGATGGCGGCCTCGAAGGCGATGAACCGCCCCAACCGGCTCATGTCGATGCCGTAGCAGTCCGGGTACATGATCGGCGGGGAGGAGCTGACGATGATGATGCGGCGGGGATTCAGCCGGCTCAGAATCGTGATGATCGACTCCCGCAGCGTCGTGCCCCGCACGATCGAA
>JAXHTH010000296.1:0-15106 GCA_034211115.1 Planctomycetota bacterium
GCCGCGGGGGCTGCCCCCCCCGGGTTGAACCCCCCGGGTCCCCCCCGCCCGCCCCTCCCTTCTCCCCTCCCCTCCTGAGCGAACCCGCCCATGCTCGACTCCTTCTTCGACTTCTCGGCCTGGTTGGGCGGCGGCATCCTCTGGGGCCCCTGGACGTTCTTCGGCCTGCTCTTCGCCGGCCTCCTCTTCACCGTCTGGACCAAATTCACCCAGTACCGCTCCGTCACGCACGGCCTCGCGGTCATCCGCGGCAAGTACGACGACCCGGACGACCCCGGCGCGATCAATCACTTCCAGGCGCTGTCGGCGGCGTTGTCGGCGACGATCGGGCTGGGCAACATCGGCGGGGTCGCGCTGGCCATCGCCGCCGGCGGACCCGGCGCCCTCGTCTGGATGTGGCTCACCGGTGTCCTCGGCATGGCCCTCAAGACCGTCGAGATCACCCTCTCCCAGATGTACCGCAACGTGGACGATCCGGACAATCCCCACGGCGGGGCGATGTGGGTCGTGGAAAAGGTCGTCGCCCGAAAAGGCGGCTTCTGGAAGATCTTCGGCCGTGCGGTCGCCGTGTTCTTCTGCATCACGCTTCTCATCAGCGCCGTCACCGGCGGGAACATGTTCCAGTCCTGGAACGTCGCCGTGCTCTCACGCGAATTCTGGAACGTGCACCCGCTGGTGACGGGCATTCTCCTTGCCGTGGTGGTGGGGCTGGTCATCGTGGGCGGGATCAAGCGGATCGGCACGGTGGCCGGTCGGCTCGTGCCGTTCATGTGCCTCATCTACCTGCTGTCGGCCCTCGCCGTGCTGGCGATGCACATCCCGGAGATCCCGGGAATGTTCGCGCTGATCGTCCAGCGCGCTTTCTCGCCCACCGAGGCGGGCGGGGCGTTCCTGGGCGGGACGATGGGCTGGGCCTTCTCCGTCGGCCTGCGAAGGGCGCTGTTCTCCAACGAAGCCGGGCAGGGATCGGCGCCGATCGCGCACGCGGCGGCGAAGACCGACGAGCCCGCCCGCGAGGGCATCATCGGCGGGATCGGACCCGTCCTCGACACCCTCATCATCTGCACCCTCACCGGGCTGGTGATTCTCTGCACCGGGGCGTGGAACCGCGCGCCGCTGCTCACCTTCGAACCCCCGCCGGTCGTGTCGCCTGTCTTTGCGTTCGAGGACAGCCCGCTCCGCGACGCCGCGCCGGAGGCGGAGGACGGCCTGCCGGTCTATATGCGCCTCACCCCCCCGCCGGCGGAACCCGGCATGCCGCAGGCCTCGACGCGCCTGACCGGCGAGTTGGACGAAACCGACGATGGCGGGCTCGTCGTGAAGTGGAACACCTACAACGCGTTCGCCGCCCCGACCGAGGCGACGGGCGCGATCATGACGCGCGGCGAGCTGGAGCGGGAGGACTTCATGGTCGGCACGATCGCCGGCCCGCCCCTCGCGAAACGCGCCGTCGACGCGGGCGATGAAGGCGATCCGGACGACGATCGCCCCCTCTGGGGACTGCTCACCGCCCCGCGTCCAATCGAGATCGCGCCCGACAAGGAGTTTCTCTGGCATCATCTCGCGGAGGTGTTCACCGTCGTCCAGGCCGAGCGGAACCCGGATTCCAACACGTACAGCTCCGCGAGCGATTTCCGCCGCTGGAAACTCATGGGCGGGGCGACGCTGGAGGGCGAAGGCGAGCAGCGCGTCGTTTCCATCGAGTGGGGGACGATCGCCTCGGCGAGCAGGCCCGTCCTCATCGATGAGGCGGGCATGTGGCGCGACTACAACGGGGCCGCCCTCACCGCGCACGCCTTCGACCGCGAGTTCCCCGGCCTGGGCAAGATCCTCCTCCCCCTCGCCGCGTGGCTGTTCGCGGTCTCGACGATGATCTCATGGAGCTACTACGGTGAGCAGGGGATGATCTACATGCTCAGCGCGCGGAGCGTGCTCCCATACAAGCTCGTGTATCTGGCGTGCATCATCTTCGCCGCCAACTGGGTGACCGACACGGGGGACATGGAGAACCTCATGGACATCGGCACGGGGGCGATGCTCTGGTCGAACATCCCCATCGTGGTCTGCCTGGGATTTCTCGCCGTCCGCTGCGTGGCCGACTACGACCGGCGTCTGAAGGCCGGCGAATTCACCCCGCGCGGGGCCCGCCCGGTCGCCGGCCGCACCACCGACCGCCGCGAGGCCGACTGACGCGGCCCGCCGCCTGCGAAGCGGCGCAAAAGCGTGTATGGTCTGCCCGGCGCGGCAGGCGCCGTCCCATCACGCCACCGCTGGACAGATGAGGGCGACCATGCTCGAGAAGTTCTTTGAAATCACCGGCTGGCTCGGGTCCGATCTCTTCTGGGGTCCCTGGACCTTCTTCGGCCTCATGGCCGCGGGCATCATCTTCACCATCTGGACCAAGTTCGCCCAGTACACCGCGGCCACGCACGGCTTCGCCGTCATCCGCGGCGTGTATGACGATCCCAAAGACCGCGGGGCGATCAACCACTTCCAGGCGCTGTCGGCGGCGTTGTCGGCGACGGTGGGACTGGGCAACATCAGCGGCGTCGCGCTGGCCATCGCCGCCGGCGGGCCCGGCGCGCTGTTCTGGATGTGGATCATCGGCGTCTTCGGCATGGCCCTCAAGACCGTCGAGATCACCCTCTCCCAGATGTACCGCAACGTCGACGAGCCGGAGAATCCACACGGCGGGGCGATGTGGGTCGTCGAGAAGGTCATCGTCCGCAACACGCGCGGCATCGTGCGCGGGCTGGCCAAGACCTTCGCCGTCCTCTTCTGCATCACGCTTCTGGTCTACTCCTTCACCGGCGGGAACATGTTCCAGTCCTGGAGCGTGGCCGACCTGTCGAAGATGTACTGGGACGTTCCCCCGCTGGTGACGGGGATCCTGCTCGCGATCGTGGTGGGGCTGGTCATCGTGGGCGGGATCAAGCGGATCGGCATCGTCGCCGCCCGCCTCGTGCCCTTCATGTGCATCCTCTACCTGCTCAGCGCCCTGTCGGTGCTGGCGGTGAACCTCACGGAGATCCCCTCGCTGCTGGCGCTGATCGTGAAGAGCGCCTTCACCTCGACCGAGGCGGGCGGGGCGTTCCTCGGCGGCACGCTGGGCTGGGCCTTCTCCACCGGGCTGCGAAGGGCGATCTTCTCCAACGAGGCCGGCCTCGGGTCCGCTCCCATCGCGCACGCGGCGGCGAAGACCGAGGAACCGGCCCGCGAGGGGATCATCGGCGGCATCGGACCCCTCATCGACACCCTCATCATCTGCACCCTCACCGCGCTGGTCATCCTCTCGACGGGGACCTGGAACCGCCCCCCGCTTCTGAAGTTCGATCGCCCGCCGGCGGTGTCGCCCGTCTTCGAGTTCGAGAACAGCCCGCTTGAGGATCCGGTGGTCGAGGCGGAGGACGGCCTGCGCGTGTACATGATCGTGACGCCGCCGCAAACGGGCGATGACGTGCCCCCCGCCTCGCCGCGCATGAGGGGCGAGCTGGACACCGTCGACGGCGAACTCGTCGTCAAATGGGCGACGTACAACGCCTTCGAGCCGCCCACGGAGGGAACACTCGACGTGATGACCCGAGGCGAACTGGAGCGCGAGGACTTCGTCGTCGGCACCATCGCCGCCATGCCCGCCGGAACCCGCGCAATGGATCTCGGCAACGAGAGCGACCCCGACGACGATCGGGCGTTGTGGGGAATACTCACCGCCCCGCGCTCGGTCGAGATCCCCGACGACGAGGAGTTCCTCTGGGAGCATCTCGGCGACGTGTTCACCGTCGTCGAGGCGGAACGCAACCCGGATGCCAACACCTACAGCGGCGGCAGCGAGTTCCGGCGCTGGAAGCTCACCGGCGAGGCGACGCTCGAGGGCGAGGGCCGGCAGCGCACGGTCAGCATCGACTGGGGCACGCTCACCTCGGCCCGCGAGCCGGCGCTGATCGAGGACGCGGGCATGTGGCGCGACTACAACGGCGCCTCGCTCACCGCCCACGCCTTCGACCGCCAGTTCCCGGGTCTGGGGAAGATCCTCGTGCCCATCGCGGCGTGGCTGTTCGCGATCTCGACCATGATCTCCTGGAGCTACTACGGCGAGCAGGGCATGATCTACATGCTCGGCCAGCGGAGCGTGCTGCCCTACAAGCTCCTCTATCTCGCGTGCGTCCTCTTCGCCGCCAACTGGATCACCGACACGCGGGACATGGAGAACCTGATGGACCTGGGCAGCGGGGCGATGCTCTGGTCCAACATTCCCATCGTTCTCTGCCTGGGATTCCTTGCAGTCCGCGCCCTGAACACCTATCGTGGGAAACTGCGGGCGGGCGAATTCCCGCGCCGCGGCGAGCCGTCCGTCGAGGACGTCGTCTCCGGGAAGGACGTGGAATAACCCGTCGGCGCTTCGCTCCGAGCGCCGACCGCTCAAAGCCCACGCTCGGAAGAGCGTGGGCTTTTTCCATGCCTCCCCGCGCTCCTCCCCTTCGTCGCTTCGTCGCCTCGTCGCTTACCATGTCCCATGTGGTCCATCGCCGACATCGCCGATGCGCTCGAGGCCGGACTGCGGCGGCGGATGAAAGAGTTCGATCGCGAGCAGTCCGTGACCGGGCTCGATGCGCTGGATGAAGTGTCGCTGCACGCGACGCTCGCCGGCTCCCTGGTCGAAGCCGGCTACGGCGTGTCCCGCGAGCAGCGCTACCCCGCCGACCGCGAGCGGCGGCGCGGCAGCGAAGGCGAGCGGTGCGATCTCGTCCTCACCCCCGACGGCCGGCCGCTCCGCGAGCCGGACGCGAAGGCGACGCTCTTCGAGCGCAGCGACGCCGTCGAACCCGACGAGGCGTTCTGGCTGGAAGTGAAGCTCGTCGCGCAGTTCACCGAGGAGGGGGCGAACCGCAACTACACCTCGCAACTGCTCTCCGGCGTGCGGCATGACGTGACAAAGCTGAGCAAGGACCGCGACATCCTCCACTCGGGCCTTCTCATCGTGCTCTTCGTGCACGATGCGATCGTCGCCGAACATGACCTGGGAGTCTGGCTGGATCGGAGCCTCCAGCACGGTCTGCCCGTCGGCGCGCCGAGTGTTCGGATGATGCCCATGACCGACCGGCTCGGCAACGGCGTGTGCGCCGTGGCCGTGTATCCGGTGAGCCATCTGTAGGAGGTGGTCGGCTTCCGGCTGTTGGTTGAGCCGGGCTTTGTGAGCCCGGGATGGTCATCGAGGCTCGAAGCCGGGATGACGATGGGGGCGTGGGCGTCAGTCCACGCTGCCGTCCCTGATGATCTTCAGGATCAGCCGGGCCGCCTCGTCGGGCGGGTTCTTGTTGGCGAACCGCGAGCAGACGCGGGCAAGTTCCTCGGCCTGGATCGCCGCGTTCTTCGAGTCCTGAAGGAACCGGGCGGCCTGCTTGACGATCGGGCCCGCGCCGCCGATGTGCGGCACGAACTCGGGCACGATCTCCCGCTCGGCGATGATGTTCGGCAGCAGCCGAAGGCGCGTGCGCAGAATGAACAGCGACAACAGCCAGGCGAGGGGATTCGTCTTGTACACGCCGATCATCGGCTTCTGCTGCCGCGCGATGTCCAGGGCGATGGTGCCGGAGACGGCCAGGCAGAGATCGCTCCACCCGATCGCCGCATCCACCTGCCCCGACGTGAGGTGCAGCCCGGTGGGAAAGACGCGGATCTTCCTGCGCACGAGCCGGGCCAGGGGTATGTTGGCGGCGACGATCACCCCGGCCATCCCCGAGTTCCGGCCCTGAAGCTCGTTGAACGCATCCACCAGCAGCCGGATGTTCGCCCGCACCTCGTGGCTGCGCGAGCCGGGGAAGAGGGCGATGCGCGGCGCCCCCTGCGGCAGGCCGTGCATCCGCTCACGCAGGTCCTTCGCGTCGAGGCGTCGATTCATGCGCGGATGGCCGATGAACCGGGCGGGAATCCCACGCTGCGTGAACCACTGCTCCTCGAAGGGCAGCAGGCAGAGCACGAGATCGGTCAGACGCCGCAGCTTGCGGACGCGCCATCGCCCCCACGCCCACAACTGCGGGGCGACCAGGTGCACGACCCGCGCGCCGGTGGCCCGCATTTCCTTGCAGATGGGGAAGTTCGCGGCCGGCGAATCGACGGCCACGTGGGCCAGCACCCGGTACGCCCGCGCCCAGCGGCGGATGCGCCCGATCTGTCGGCGGGTGGCGGCGATGCGCCGGAAGGCGTTGAGCCCCATCGCGCCGTCGCCGGCCGTCTCCTCCACGATCGTCGCCCCCGCCTGCTTCATGAGCGGCCCGCCCCAGGCGTAGACCTTCAACTCCGGCACCATGTGCCGCAGGGCGCGGATCACCGGCGCCGCATGTGCATCACCGCTCGGCTCGAACGCGGTGAACAGCACGCTGTGGGGCGCGTCGCCTTTGCCTTCCGAACCCTCTGACACCGTCCCAGACCTCCCGCACAGATCGTCGTCCGCGACCGCGGAACACGTTCGCATACGATACGACGATGGCGGGATTCCTGCACGTCGATCGCGTTCGGACGATCCGCATCGCCGCTTTGCTCGCCCTGCCGGGCCTGCTGTGGGCGGCGGCGGGGCTGCGCTGCGAGGCGGATCGTCCGCCCCCCGCGGACAGGTCGGCTTCCGCGCACCGGGCCTCCGCGCCGCCGGGGGGCGATGACGATGATCACGCCCCGCCCCGCCCGCTGCTGGGCTTCGCCCTCAACTGCCATCACATCGACGATCTGCCGCTCTATCTCGACTCGGTCGACGCGATCGCCGACCTTGGCGCCAACGCGCTGATCGTGGTGACGCCGATGTACCAGGAGCGGGTGGACTCGACCACGATCCGCCGGCTGCGCTCCTCGTGCCCGACGCGAGAGCAACTCGTCGCGATCCTCCGCCGCGGTTCCGGGCGCGGCCTCTACACCATCCTCATGCCCATCGTGCTCATCGAGGAGCCGCGGGAGAAGGAGTGGCGCGGCGTCATCGATCCGGACGACTGGCCGGCATGGTGGACGAGCTACGACCGGTTCATCGGTCACTTCCTCGCCATCGCCGGCGAGGCGGACGTGGACATGTTCGTCGTCGGCAGCGAGCTCAACTCCACCGAGCACCAGCTCGAACGCTGGGAGCGCGTGATCGCCCGCGCCCGTCGAGTCTTCGACGGCCCGCTGACCTATTCGGCCAACTGGGATCGCTACGAGCAGGTCACCCTCTGGCCGCTGGTGGACGCTATTGGCGTCAGTTCCTACTTCGAGCTGGCGCGGGACATACCGGGCGCGCCGGTCGAGGCCATCATCGAGGCCTGGCGCCCGAAGCGCGAGAAGCTGCTGGCGACAGCCGAGCAATGGGAGCGCCCCCTGCTGCTCAGCGAGGTCGGCTATCCGTCGCTGCCGTGGGCCAATGCCCACCCCTGGAACTACGTGGCGGAGGACGGGCAGCAGGCGGATCACGCCGCCCAGGCCCGATGCTGGAAAGCGTTCTTCGACGCCTGGGCCGACACCATCGCCGACCCGGACGGGCCCGTTCTCGGCTTCTGCGGCTATCGCTGGGACCCGTACCGTTCCGGTGGCGAGGACGACACGGGCTATGGCGTTCTCGGCAAGCCCGCCGGCGCGATCATCCGGGACGGGCTGGCCGAGATCCGGCGACAAACCGGGGAATAGGCGCGCGCAGATCCCGGTCCCGCTTGTCGTATAACCCGCCGGGGATGGGTTATCATGCCCTCGTCTTCATTCCTCGGCTCCGGCCGGGAGTGATCAACACCATCGCCATGGCGTGGGGTTGGGAGCTTCGATGCCTGCGATCTGGCCTACGGTGGTTCTCTACGGCGTCGGTATCGCGGCGGCCTCGGGCGCGCTGCTGGCGGGGCTGTTCGTCGTGCGGCGGAGCCGGCGGATCCGGCGGGGATGCTGCCCGGCCTGCGCCGCCCCCGTGGGCACGACGGCGAAGTGCGCCAGATGCGGCGCCGCTCTGCCCGAGTCGCTGGCCCTGTACTGGGAAGCGAATCGCCGGCGCCGGCTCACCACGCCCCGGGAGAACGCCAAAGAATGCCGTCACGTCAGCGTGGTGAGCCTCTCCACGCCCCGCAGCCGCGAGGCGCTGGCGGAGGCCGACCTCGTCCTCGCCGTCGATCTCAAGACGGGCCGCGAATCGATCGTCTACGGTCGAGACTACCTCAGGGCACTCCGCCACGGGAACATTGGTGGCGGCGGGGCCATCGTCCGTGTGGAGGTGCACCCGGAACTGGACGACCTGGAGAAGCTGTGCACGGCCGTCGGTGAGCTGCGCGGGCATCACGAATACCGGCCGCCCAGGTCCTGATCGCCTCCGCGCTGTCGTCGCCCCGATTCCGGTCGCCCGGGCGAGATGGCGCGATCCCCGGTAGGATACGACCGGCCGGGACCGGCCCGGCACTCACGCGCGGCCCTCTGACGCCGCGGAAATCGGTTCGGGAGTCTGACACGGCATGCTCAAGCGCACGCACACGTGCGGCCAGTTGCGGGCCGATGACATCGGCGAAACGGTCACCCTCGCCGGTTGGGTCAACACCTACCGCGATCAGGGTAAGGGCCTTTTTTTTCTGGACTTGCGCGATCGGGCCGGGATGACCCAGGTCACCTTCGACCTCGAGGACGCCTCCGGGGACGTCGTCGAGGCGGCCCGCGATCTGCGACGCGAGGACGTCATCGCCATCCGCGGGGAGGTGCGCAAGCGCGTCGCCGGCCCCAACCCGAAGCTCGCCACGGGCGAGATCGAGGTGGTGGCGACGGAGCTGGAGGTCCTCAACAAGACCGATGTCCCGCCCATCCTGCCCGACGAGCACGATGCGGCGAAGATCGCCGAGGAGAAGCGGCTCCAGTATCGCTACATCGATCTCCGCCGGCCGCGCATGCAGGAGATCCTCCGCATCCGCCACGAGGCGACGCGCATCGCCCGCGAGTACTTCGCCGGGGAGGGCTTTCTCGAGGTCGAGACCCCCTGCCTGATCAAGACGACCCCCGAGGGGGCGCGCGATTTCATCGTCCCCTCCCGCATCTATCCCGGCCACTTCTACGCCCTGCCCCAGAGCCCCCAGATCTTCAAGCAGATCCTCATGGTCGCCGGCTGCGATCGGTACATGCAGATCGTCCGCTGCTTCCGCGATGAGGACCCGCGCGCCGACCGCCAGGCGGAGTTCACGCAGATCGACCTGGAGATGAGCTTCGTGGAGCGCGATGATGTCATGGACATCATGGGCGGATTCGTCAAGCGCATCTGGAAGGAGATGCTCGGCGTCGAGATCGGCGACATCCCCGTGATGCCCTATCGCGAGGCGATGGAGCGCTACGGCATCGACCGACCCGACCTCCGCTTCGGCCTGGAGATCGAGGATGTCTCCGACCTCGCCGGCCGCACGGAGTTTGGGGTATTCAAGGAAGCGCTGGACAAGCCCGACGGCGTGGTCAAGGCCATGCGCGTGCCCGGCGGGGCGGAGAAGCTCTCGCGCAAGATGACCGATGGGTACAGCAGGTTCGTCCAGGACTTCCGGGCCGGCGGTGCACCCACCGTCAAGTACACCGCCGAGGGCTACCAGACCGGCATCGCCAAGTTCATCGATCCCATCGCCGAGGACCTGAAGCAGCGCCTGGCCCTCGAACCGGGCGACATCGTCTTCTTCACCGCCGACACCTGGGAGATCGCCACCAGGGCGATGGGGGAGCTGCGCAACCGCGTGGCCCGCGACCTGGACCTCATCGACCCCAGCGCGTGGAAGATGCTCTGGGTCGTCGATTTCCCGATGTTCGAGTGGGACGAAGAAGAGGAGCGGTGGGACGCGTTGCATCATCCGTTCACCGCCCCCCTGCCCGGGGAGATCGACAAGCTGCAAACCGACCCCGGCGCGTGCCTGTCAGCGGCGTACGACATCGTCTGCAACGGCTCGGAGATTGCCGGCGGATCGATCCGTATCCACCGCCCCGAGGTGCAGAGCACGGTCTTCAAGCTGCTCGGCATCGACGCGGAAGAGGCGGAACGGAAGTTCGGCTTCCTGCTGAAGGCGCTGCGCTACGGCGCCCCCCCGCACGGCGGGATCGCCTTCGGCTTCGATCGCCTCATCATGCTTCTCGCGGGAACGGAGAACATCCGCGAAGTGATCGCGTTCCCCAAGACGCTCAACGGGCAGGACCTGATGACCGAGGCGCCCGCCCCGGTCGATCCGGCCCAGCTCGAGGAACTGCACGTGCGACTGGACATTCCTCAACCCGCAGCAAGTGAGGATGCGTGATGCGATACAGGATGCTGCCGTTCATGACGATCGTGGCGGCCGGCCTGTGCGGCTGCGAACAGGCGGGGACGGACGAGCCGCAGCCGGCCACGCAGCCCGCGGCCCCGGCCGAGCCCGCCGCCAGCGAGCCCGCCCAAACACCAGAGCGGAAGGAAGGTGAAGTCATGGCCACGCTCGAAGTCACCAGCCCGTCATTCGCGCACGAAGGCCCCATCCCGATGGAGTTCACCTGCGACGGGGCGGATGTCTCCCCGGCCCTGTCGTGGACGGCCGGGCCGGACGGCACGGCCGGCTACGCGCTGATCATGGACGATCCCGATGCGCCGCGGGAAGAGCCGTGGGTGCACTGGGTCGCCTGGAACATCCCCGAGCCGAGCCTCGTCGATGCGATCCCTGCGCGGGAGACGCTCGACGACGGCATGCGGCAGGGCATGAACACCTGGCCGAAACTCGGCTACCGCGGCCCCTGCCCGCCCGGCGGAACGCATCGCTATTACTTCAAGGTCTACGCCCTCGACACGACCCTCGACCTGCCTTCATCGACGGACAAGGACGCCCTGTTTCAGGCGATGGAAGGACACATCCTCGCGGAAGGCGTGCTGATGGGAACGTATCAGCGCCAGTGATGCGGCGGGGAAGGCACCCTGGCATCAAGGCATCAAGGCGCTGTGTTGATGTGGCGATGTGGTGATTTGGTGATGTCCCGAGGTGTCATGCTTCATCCGCGCAGCGGTGAAGCATGCGCCTCGAGCGTCGGCAGCGCCCATGCTTCGCCCTGACGGGACGAAGCATGCCACCCAACCTCGATGCCACGATGCCTGGCTTCTCACGGCTGCATCACGAGCGTGTCGATGATGAAGTCCGAAAGCTGCATCGCCTCGTCGGCGAACCCCCGGAAGTAGTCACTGATGCCATCGAAGAGACGTCGGAATGACTCGCGGTCGCCCGTGCGGATGGCGCGGTTGAAGATCCCCGCCGCCTCCAGAAAACAATGCCGGAACTCATCCGCGTGCGGGTTGGTCATCTCGATCTCGGCATACAGATCCGCGCTCTGCGCGAAGAGACGGCCGACAAACGCAAGCTCCAGCCGGTAGATCGGGCTCGTGAAACGCAGGCTCTCCTCGACGGACACGCCGGTCGAGCGCAGGGCTTCGCCCATCACGAGCGTCGAGTAGTGCACGAGCACCTGCACCACGGCCATCATGCGATCGTGCGTGACGGGATCGGTTTCGATGATCTCCAGCCCGATGCGACCCAGTTCATCGCGCAGCCAGTCGCCGAGCTTCCCCCGGCGGACGGGGCAGACGACGACCTTCTGGCGGCGGAGTGAATAGACCGTGGGGCCGAACATGGGGTGCAGGCCCATCGCCTCGCCGCGACAGTGCTCCGCCATCGCCGCGCAGATGCCCTGCTTGAGCGAGTTGATGTCGCACAGGAGGGCATCGGAGCGCACGTGCGGAGCAAGTTCCTCGACCACCGCCCGCGCTTCGCTCATCGGCACGGCGACCAGGACGATCTCCGCCTCGCCCACCGCGCGTGCGCGGTCCCGGTCATCATCGACCTCCAGCACATCGATTTCGTGCCCTCGGGCGGCGAGTTCGCCGCCGAGCAGGCGACCCATCCGGCCGCGGCCGCCAACGATGAGGAAGCGCCTGCGCGATGCGCCTGCCTCCCGCGCCGTCTGGCGCGAGACGTCTTCCTGGATCTGGTGCGACTGCTCGATGAGGGCCTGCATGAGCTGATGGGCGAGACGCTTTGGCAGGTCGATCTCGGCGGCGAAGGCCCGGGCCCGATCGTAGACGGCCCGCTCGCGTTCGCGATCGAAGAGAGGCCGGCCACCCCCGGAAACGGGTTCCACCGCGCCGCCCGAAGCGGTCTTGCGCTCGCCCCCAGAGCCGGACCCGCTTACGGGGGCGGCCTTCGCGGTCGCGATGGCGCGGACGATCTCGCCGCGCCGGGCCGCCGTCTGAAGCAGGCTCCGGTCCAGCTCATCCAGTTCCGCACGCAGGCGGGCGAGTTCGTCGTTGTTCTCGGCCATGCACGCAGTTCTCCGGCGCTCGTCGTGCTTCTCGGATCGGCCGGTGCGTGCCGGGCGGTTCAGTTAATCCCCGCGGCCGGATCGACATTCGCCGCGGCCGCCTGCTAGGCTGGCCGTCATGTGCGGCATCGGCGGCATTCTGCGCACCGATGGCGAGCCCATCCCCGAGGAGTGGCTGGATGCGATCGATGCGCGCATCGCCTATCGCGGCCCGGACGGCGAGGGCCGGTTCCGCGATCGCGTGGAGGTGGACACTCCGGATGGGAAGAAGACGGTCGAGGTCGCCTTCGTCCATCGCCGCCTGTCCATCATCGATCACGCTTCCGGGGGCCAGCCGATGGTGAGCGAGCGCGGCCGGACGGATGAGGAGGGCCTCGTCGCCGTCGTCTTCAACGGCTGCATTTACAACCATCGCGAACTGCGGAAGGAACTGGAAGCGGCCGGGCATCGGTTCGCAACCGACCACAGCGACACGGAAGTGCTCATCCACGGCTGGCGCGAGTGGGGCGCCAACGTGATCAAGCACCTGGAAGGCATGTACGCCTTCGCGATCTGGGATCGCCACGCGGTATCGCTCTATCTCGCGCGCGATGCGTTCGGGGAGAAGCCGCTGTATTACCGCAACACGCAGACCCCGAGCGCCCCCACCGTCGCCGCGCCGGTCATTGGATTCGCCAGCGATGCATCCTCGCTCTGGCACTATCCTCCGCCCGATCCGGTCGCCGACGATGAATGCCGGTACGGATGGCTGGTCTCTTATCTTCTCCTGGGATATGGCCTGTTGCGACCCCTGCCGGGTCCGGATCCTGTTGGTGTGCACGAGATGAGCCCCGGAACGGGCGATCTGTTCCGCGGCGAGGAAGCCGATCCCGGCTGCGAATTCACCGGGTCGGACCTTGTCGAGTGGAAGCCATCCGCACGCCCGATCGAGGATCTTCTTGACGATGCGGTGCATCGCCGACTGGAGGCTGATGTGCCGCTGGGGTGTTTTCTCAGCGGCGGCGTCGATTCGTCGCTCATCGCCCACTTCGCGAAGAAGCACAAGCCTGATCTGCGGACGTTCAGCGTGAGGATGCCCGATCCGCGCTACGACGAATCACATCATGCCGAGCAGGTGGCGGCGCACATCGGGACCGACCATACGACGCTCGACTGCGATCCGAAGCCGGCGGACGACCTGGTTTATCTCATCAACCTCCTCGGGCAACCGTTCGCCGACAGCTCGATCCTCCCCACGTACTGGGTGAGCAGGGCGGCGCGTGAGCACGTCAAAGTCGCAATCGCCGGGGACGGCGGCGATGAACTCTTCGTCGGTTACGAGCGGTACATGGCGGCCCGCTTTCTCCGCCGGCACTGGAGATGGCTGCGCCTCCTCCCGCCGAGAATTCTGAAGCGGTTTCATCCCAAGTCGCGTCTCCACAAGCTCGGCCGACTCGGGGACATGGCGCGTGATTACCCGCGGCTCGGCATCGCGACGATGGAGTCCATCTTCACCCAGCGTGGAATCAATGAGCTGCTCTCACTCCCCTCTCCCCCCGGGAGAGGGGCCGGGGGTGAGAGTGGTCGGGCAATGGCTGAAGGACTGGAGGAACTTGCCGATTCACCCTCACCCGGCTCGCTGCGCTCGCCACCCTCTCCCAGAGGGAGAGGGGAAGATGCGCTGGCCGCCCTGAGGCTCTGCGACATCGAACACTACCTGCCCAACGATCTTCTCCGCAAGGTGGACACCGCCTCCATGGCGGTTGCGCTGGAGGTGCGCTGCCCGTTTCTCGATCGCGATCTTGCCGCGGCCGTCCTCGCCATGCCCGTCGACGACCTCATCCCCGGCGGGACGCGCAAGGGCCTGCTGCGCAACATCGCCCGTAGGTACCTGCCAGCGGAAGTCGTCGATCGGCCGAAGATGGGATTCGCCATCCCCATCGGCGAGTGGTTCCGATCGGATTACGGCTCGATGAAGACCCTCCTGCTGGATCACCTCCAGTCCGCCGAGCCGTTCGGGCCCATCAGGCTCGACCGGAAGGCGGTCCAGCGGTTCATCGACGAGCACATGAGCGGGAAGCGCGATCACGGCCAGCGGCTGTTCGCCCTCCTGACCCTCTCCATCCGGGCCCGGTCGCTGCAGGAGCCTGCACGATCGGCCCCCGGACGGTACCCTGATCGGCCATGAGCAAAGGCAATCTGCTGACGCTTCTCATCGTGCTCGGCCTCATCGGCGGCGTGCTGTTCGGGGAGTTCGTCCTCTTCGATCCGGACCCGGCCGGGCGGATCGGCGATGAGCACTGGACCAAGCAGGCCGGCGACCTCATCCTCATCCGACCCCTGACGCTCATGGTCATCCCGCTCGTGCTGGTGAGCGTGGTGACGGGGGTGACGCGGATCGGCGACCCGTCCAAGCTGGGCGTGGTCGGCGGGTCGACCGTGCTCTACTACCTCGTCACGATGCTCGTGGCGGTGACCATCGGCACCACGCTGGTGACGAACATCGAGCCGGGCAAGGGGCTGAGCGACGAGGCGGCCCGGCAGCTCAAGGCCACCGGCGAAGCGCAGTACGAAGCCAACGAATCGCTGAGGGAGGCGGCGCAGCAGGACTCGCTGGGCGGGGCGTGGATGAACATCCTCCGCCAGATGATCCCCACCAACATCGTGCAGGAGATGAGCGAGACGCGCCCGCTGGGGGTGATCGTCTTCGCCCTCCTGCTGGGCCTGGCCATCGCGGCGGGCGGGGAGAAGACCGCGGCGGTGGCCGACCTGTTCGATGCGCTGTTCGAGGCGATCATGCGCCTCGTGAACTGGGTGATCTGGCTCACGCCGCCCGGGGTATTCC
>JAXHTH010000297.1:0-12622 GCA_034211115.1 Planctomycetota bacterium
CAAGCAGATCGCGTACGACATGGACGCCCGGGAGCAGATGCTCCGCGGCATTCAGAAACTGTCCAAGGCGGTGAAGACCACGCTCGGCCCGTCCGGGCGCGTCGTCATCCTCGAGAAATCTTTCGGCGCCCCGACCGTCACCAAGGACGGCGTCACCGTCGCCAAGGAGATCGAGCTCGACGATCCCTATGAGAACATGGGCGCGCAGATGGTCAAGGAGGTCGCCTCCAAATCCTCCAAGGACGCGGGCGACGGCACGACCACCGCCACCATCTATGCCGAGTCGATCTTCACGGAGGGCCTGAAGAACATCGTCGCCGGCGCCAACGCCCATCAGGTCAAGCGCGGCATCGACATGGCCGTCGACGCCATCGTCGACGAACTGGACCGCATGTCCAGCCCGGTCAAGGCCTCGACCGAGATCGCCCAGGTCGGCATGTGCGCGGCCAACCAGGACATGCAGATCGGCGACATCATCGCCCAGGCGATGGACAAGGTCGGCAAGGACGGCGTCATCACCGTCGAGGAGGGCAAGTCACTGGACACCAACGTCGAGCTCGTCGAGGGCATGCAGTTCGACAAGGGCTACCTCAGCCCGCACTTCGTGACCGATGTCGCCAACATGGAATGCGTGCTCGAGGACTGCTACGTCCTCGTGCATGAGAAGAAGCTGAGCAGCGCCAAGGACCTGCTGCCCATCCTCGGCAAGTGCGCCGAGGCGGGCAAGGCGATGCTCATCATCGCCGAGGACATCGAGGGCGAAGCGCTGGCTACCCTCGTCGTCAACAAGCTCCGAGGCGTGCTCAAGGTCGCCGCGGTCAAGGCGCCCGGGTTCGGCGATCGCCGCAAGGCCATGCTCGAGGACATCGCCATCCTCACCGGCGGGACCGCGATCATGGAAGAGCTCGGCATCGACCTGGAGACGCTCGGCCTGTCCGATCTCGGTCGCGCCAAGAAGGTCACCATCGACAAAGACACCACCACCCTCGTCGAGGGCGCGGGCAAGACCAGGGACATCACCGGCCGCATCGAGCAGCTCAAGGCACAGATCGAGGCGTCCACGAGCGACTACGACACCGAGAAGCTCCAGGAGCGGCTCGCCAAGCTCGCCGGCGGCGTGGCGCAGATCAACGTCGGCGCCGCCACCGAGGTCGAGATGAAGGAGAAGAAGGCCCGCGTCGAGGACGCCCTGCACGCCTGCCGCGCCGCGGTCGAGGAAGGCATCCTCCCCGGCGGGGGCGTGGCCGTCCTCCGCGCACGCAAGGCGCTGGACAGCGCGCGCAAGAAGGCGAAGGCCGATGAGAAGCTCGGCGTGGACATCGTCTTCCGCGCCCTCAGCGCGCCCATCCGCCAGATCGCGCAGAACACGGGTCTGGACGGCTCCATCGTCGCCGCGAAGGTCGATGAGAGCAGCGACATCAACCTCGGCTTCAACGCGGTGACGCAGACGTACGAGGATCTGGTCAAGGCGGGCGTGATCGTGCCCACGAAGGTCGAGCGCATCGCCCTCCAGAACGCCGCCTCGATCGCCGGCCTGCTGTTGACCACGGATTGTGCGATCACGGAGATCAAGGAGAAGAAGAAGGGCAAAGCCCCCGCCGGCGGCGGCATGGGGGATTATGATTACTAAGTTCGACTGACTGAGGCGGCCGAGAGGCCGCCTCGGTTCTTTATATTCTCGCGTCCGAGGGCAACGTCCCAGGGACGGAGTCCCTGGGCTTTCGGGGGTGTGGCGAGCGGCGCGTGGGACGAGGCGCAGATTTGAGGGAGCGATTCCCGTGGGGCAGGGCGGGGGCATGGGTGGGCAGAAGTCGTTACTGCGATATATCTTACGAACACGCTGAAAGCCCCGGGAAGGCTTTCCCGGGGCTTTCGTCGTGTTGGGTCGGTTGACGTTACCTTTTCGATTGACGACCATGCTTCCATGGAACCTTGGGGGAACTGGTACCACTGCGTCGGGAACACCTACGGCACCTGGCTGCCCGGCGATCCGCGTGGCTGGCGCAGCCGCAAGCATCGTTATCACTGTGATGGTGACTACAGACACCCCCCGCCGCCGGGCGAGTACGACGGGGTGCACGAACAGTCGCGCAGACGCATGAAGCGAAGCGCGATCTGGCTCAACGCCGAGGCGATGCGCATCGCCTGCGATGCCTGTGTCGAGAAACTCACCGAGAAGAAGATCGAACTCAGCGCGGTGGCGATCACCTCCTGCGGCTATCACGTGGTCGGGCGATTCGATAATCGCAAGCCTCGATTCGGGATCGTCCTGGCGAAGAAGCACAGCGCCTTCGCGCTGGTGGAGGCGGGCCTGGCGCAGCGCGGCGGGGTATGGGCGGTGCGCGGGCTGCGCAAGCCCATCGCCGATGAGAGGCACTGGCGCAACGCGCCGCGGTACGTGCGTGACCACGTCGAGCAAGGCGCGGCGGTGTGGTCGCCGGCGGGCGGAGTGGGTGCCTCCCGCACACGCTGAACGCCCGGGGAATTCCGCCATCGCCCCCCGCGCGGTATTCTCCCCGGCATGTGGACCACTCATCTCCTCGTGGCGGCGATCACGTTCGGCGCAATGCTCTTGGGGGCGGGGGCCCTGCACCTCCTGCCGCGGCTGGGGCCACCCGGCCGGGCGGTCTCGGAATGGTGCCTCCGCGCCCCCGGACTGGACCTCGTCGTGACGTACTTCACGGCGTTGCCGATCATCATCGGCCCCATCATCGACGGCTGGTGTGGGCTGCTCGCGGTGGTCGTGGGCCAGGCGGCGGCGGTGATCGTGTGGTGTCAACTGCACGAGCTGGCGCACCCCGTCGCCCGCCGCGGGCCGCGGATCGTCAAGGTGCTCAACCGCGCGGTGGGGCCGGTGCGCAATCACGCCGCGCTGTGGGTGACGGCGATCGTGGCCCCGATGTTCTGGCTCGTGCGGCTGGTGGAGGTCGTCACCTGGCCGTGCTTCGTCTTTCTCGTGTTCTTCCCGCGATATCCGCAGGGCGAATGGGTGAACTGCTCGCGCCAGAAGTTCGAGGGACTCGTCGGGCACGATCTCATCTGGTGCCTGTACTGTGACTGGATGACCGGCATCTGGTCGCTGGGCACGGAGATGCTGCGCAACGTCGAGTCGTTCTGGTGCCCGATCCGGTTTCATGCCGAGCAGAAGAACGAGAACGCGAAGCGGGAGTTTCCCGACCTGGAAGGCGGATGGATCCCGGCCGAGGGCAGCATGGCCGACGTGGCGCGGACGCTCGAGGAGAAATACGTCAACAGCCCCCGGCCGCATGCGTGGTACGGCCACCCCTCGCGGCTGACGATCGAGAGAGATGAGCCGGAGGAGGAGTAGGCTCGCACGTGGTCTGGGAGCGCCGTCGATAGAATGTGTGAAGGAATGATGTCATCATCGGGAAGGAGACACGAATGCCCGAGACGAAGATGAACACCGCTGCGTGCGTGCCGATGGAGATCGAGTTCCAGGGCACGTGGCTGAGCTGGGTCGGCTCGACGACGATGTGCCTCAACGCGCTGGGGATCCAGTGCGACATGGCCGATGTCGCCGGCTACAGCGGCTATGCGTTTGCCATCTCGATCAACCCGGGCCTCTGCCCTTCGGGCCCCACCGATGTTGACTGGCCGGCGCTGGCGGCCGGGCCGATGAGCCTGGGACGATCCGCCATGTCCTTCATCTGCGGGGATTGCCACACGGAGGGCTCGCGCTCCGACCGCACGCGCGCCCACTGCCGGGCGGTGTTCGAGATGGTGGCGCGGGAGATCGAGGCCGGTCGGCCGTGCGTGCTCTGGGGCGCGGGGATTCCCGAGTTCGGCGTCGTGCGCGGCATCAACGGCGATGACTACCTGCTCGTCAAAGGCGGGCCGATCCCGCAGCGCATCGCGTGGGATGCGGTCGATGCGCCCGGCGGGCCGTATGCGCTGAGCTTCCCCACGCCGGTGCAGCCGGACGGGCGGCGCGATCTCGCGGCCATCGTGCGGGCGGTGGAGATCATGACCCGCCCCAACGAGGGCACCGGCGGTCAGCGCGGGCTCGATGCCTATTCCTTCTGGATCAGCCGGCTCCGCGCCCACGAGGCCGCGATCATGGGCAACAGCTACAACGCGCAGTGCTGGGCCGAAGCGCGAAGGCATGCGGCGACCTTTCTCGGCCGGCCCGTCGAGCGCACGGGAGGACGTTTCCCGCCGTTGGTCGAGGCGCACGAGGCGATGCACGAGGTGGCCGATCGTCTCAGCGCCGTGGCCGAGCTGTTTCCGTTCCGAGCCAAGGATGGGATCGTCGATGATGCGGCGTCAATCAACGCGGCGGCGGGGCATTTCGAGGCGGCGCGGCAGGCCGAAGAACGCGCCCTGGCCGCGCTGAAAACGCTGCTGACGAGAATCCCCCGCGGTTAGGTGCAATTCGCCACGACTGCCCTCACCGCCATCCGACGCTCCCGCGCCCGCTTGCGTCTTCGCATCTACTTCCGCTCGCGACGGAGGATGACGAACGCGTTCTCCTCGTCGTACGGCCCGGCGGGGCGGATGAGGATGCGGGTGTACGCCGCCGCGGTGCCCGGCTCGAACGTGTGGGCGAGAAGCTGCGTGCCGTCGGGAAAGATCCATCCCTGTTCGCCCATCTGCGTGATGAAGTTGCGGGCGAGGTCGACGGTGTTGAAGATCAGATCGTTCTGCTCCAGCACCATGTACTCCTGGACGGGCGCCCTATCCGATGACGTATCCTGCCCGGAGGCGCCCATCGACAATCCGAAGATCAGCGCCGCAGCAAGCAGAGCGCACGCGGTCAGCGCTCTGATCCGATCGTTCCAGCCTGTCCGTTTGTCTCGCATTGCATGCACTCCGCAGGAGAACTGTTCGACGCACATCGCACCGTTCACGGGTCGATCGCGACAGACCTCGCGGCGGCGCGGGAGGTTGGCGCAGCGTACTTGACAGAACGCGGTGCGCCCGGACGTATTGCGGGTCGAAGGAAGCCTGCCGGCTCGACCCGGCCGTCCGCGCTCAGCCGCAGGGTCCCCAGTCGGCGAGGAGGGCGAGGAGATCGGCGGTGTCGGTATCCCCGTCGCCGTCCACATCGCCGTCCGGCGTTCCCCAGGCCGCGAGGAGGAACAGGAGGTCGGTGGTGTCGACATCGCCGTCGCCGTCGAAGTCGGCCGGGCAGTCGAAGTCCTCGGCGTAGAAGACCATCAGCGACACGTCGCCGGAGTTGCCGACGATCAGGTCGGGCCGGCCGTTGCCGCTGATATCGCCGAAGGCGAGGGCGGTGCCGGAGCCGTCGCAGTCATACATCCACGACGGGGATGTCTCAAGCACGCCGTCGTGGTTGAGGTAGATCCGGACGTGGCCGTTGGAGAAGTGGATTTCGGCCAGGTCCTGATCGCCGTCGCCGTCGACATCGCAGAAGCGCAGATCGTTGTGGCCGTAGTACGCCTCTCCGTCCGCGGTCCAGCCGAGGCCGAGGACGCCCTCATCGTTCGTGAAAAGCTGGGTGGGATCGTGACCGAGGGCGAGATCGGGCCAGCCGTTGTCATCGACATCCGCCCAGGCGACGCCCTTGTCATCACCGTCGCCGCCCGTCGTCCAGACCGGCGTGGGCTGGAGGACGCCGGCGTCGTTGCGGTAGACGCCGCTCTCGAAGTCGATCCACTTGGAGACGGCCACATCCTCCCAGCCGTCGCCGTCGAGGTCGGCGGCGGCGAGCGCCCCCTGGATCGACCACTCCGCCGACTGCCAGCTTGGCACCGTCTCCAGCGCGCCCGCATCGTTGTAAAACACGTAGATCGGACGATAGGCGTCGTAGGGCGAATCGCCCTGGTTGGCGGTGACGATGTCCGTGTCGCCGTCATGGTCGATGTCCAGCGGCAGGGCGTAGTTGTTCCACGCCTGTTGCGGTTCCGCCGAGTGCCAGCCGGGCGTGATGCTCGGGCCGCCGGGGCCGCCGAAGTAGATGCATGAAGGCGACATGGCGAACCCGCCGTTGGCGGCGAAGATGTCCGGATACGGATCGTCGTTGATGAGCGCTACCTGGATGTCGCCCGTGGAGACCTCGTCGGCGGAGATCCAGGACGGATCGGCCTCGAGCTCGCCCCCGATGTTGTAGTAGATGTAGTTGTACCAGTGCGGATACGGCGGATAGCTGTTGGACTTGTAGCAGCCGGCGACGACGTCGATGAGGCCGTCGCCGTTCATGTCCGCGGCCTGCACGCCGCCCACCTGCCGGCGAAGATCGTTCTGCCAGTCCGGCGCCGAGCCGTAGGGCACGCCGCGATCGGGCGGGGCGACGATCGATTCGCCGGGCCCGGGAGGGACGAGGACCCGCGCACGCCCGTCGTCGGAAACCTCCACGCGGACTTCCGTGCCCTCGGGAGTGGCGGTGGCGAGCAGGCCGGCAAGCAGCGGGATGGCCATGGACAGGCAGAAGCCGTTCATGTTCAGTTCCTCCTTCCGGGTCGACGCCCTGGCAGACGCGACCGGCACGGCGGATGGCCGTTCAACAGCCGAACGTCTCGCCTCGGAGAGGCCGGGTCGCCTGCGTGAAGCATACTCGGAACTGTATTCTACAGCGCCACTTAGCCCAGGCCACGCAAACCCCAGGCTCCTCTGCAGACGGGGTGGTCCCGCCCGCAAAGCACGCCTCGGGCCGCTCGCGCTGCCCGGCCCGGGTGGGTTTTCGTCCGCCCGGCAGAGTCCTATCTGAGCTCATCCAGCAGCGCGGCCACGGCGCTCTCGAGCCTGGCCGGCGTTTCGTAGGTGCCGGTCGCGATCTCCCGCTGTACGCGCTCGATACGCTCGTGCCGGACGTCCGGCATGGCTCGCAGGCGGTTCAGGAGGTGTGCGATGCGTGAGATGGTCGCTTCATCCCGTGCGGCCGGCGCGGCCTGGGGAGCTGGTCTGTTCGCCAGACGGCCGTGCCGCGGCGGGGCTGACGGCGGGAGGGCTGGGGGGCGGTTTGTCGGGCTGATGGCGTCCATCGGCATCCTTGCCTCTCGCTGGGCGCGGGCGGGCGAAACCGCGCTAAACTCTGTGAAACCAGTAGGTTGGCGGAGAAGCCGTCTTCAGACTCAACCGTCCGGCTTCCCGGGGCTGCCATCCGTTGGCGCAGCGATAACACCCCAGTTTGCCCCCTTTATTCAGATTCCGCCCACAAAAGCCCCCGCCACTCCGGCCGCGGCGGAGCGCCGCATGCCGCGGCCGGGGACCGGACCTCGCCGCGGTATCATGACCCCGCCGGCAGGCCTCGACGCCCACCCGATCGGACCCTCTCTGCTCCGTTGCCATCGGCGGAAAGGCAGGTGTTTCCATGAAGGCGTATCTGGTGTTCAGCGGCAGCGGCCCCATCGTCATCCTCACCTCCCACCCCTCCGTGACCCACCCGGTGCTCCTGGAGAAGCTCGCGGCCAAGGGGATGGACAAGTTCATCGCCCACGAGGTCCCGGTCGAGCTGGCCCGGCAGCGCTACGGCGGCCATTTCGACGTCGTCGTCCGCGATCTGCACGAGAGCGACGACCTGCGCGTGCTCGACTACAACGGCCAGCGGGCGTTCGCCACGTTCGGCTTCGGCGAGCTTGGGGAGCCGATCATGCACGAAGGGCCGGCCCCGTCGGGCTAGACTGTGGAAGGTGAGCCGGCCGGGGCGCAGCGCCGCCTCCGCGGCGCGGTGGAGACATTCGAAAGGCGATGTCGGGCATGTTCCGCCTCGGCGCCATCCTCTTTCCGCTCATGATCCTGGCCATGATCCTCAAGCAGAAGGGGCCGGTGTGGAAGTTCCTCAGGATCGGGGCGACCTCGCCGGACACCGCCCGGCGAGCCGACAGCGCCGAACTCACCGCCCCCGATCGCCTGCACCTGGAGGACCTGGTGAAGCGCGGCGTGCTCGTGGCGCTGGATGACGGCCGGTATTACGTCGACCTGGCGGTGCATCGCCGGCGCAGGCGGATGTTGGTCTTTCTGCTTGCCGTCGTTGCGATGGCGCTGGTGGCGGGCGTGCTCCTGCTCTGGCCGACGCCGGAGGCGTGAAGCTACCGGAAGCGCAGGGGCGCGCGCCGGCCGCCCCACTCGCCGGGCCGGCCGTCAAAGACGCCGGCGCACGCCGCATCGCAGAAACCGCATCGGCCTTCGGGGCTGAGGTTCCAGTCGGTGATGCGATACCCGTCGCGGCCGATGAGCCTCTTTCCGCATTGATGACAATACGTGCTCCCGCCCGCTTCATCCCGCACGTTGCCGGTAAAGGCGTACCGCACGCCGTTGTCCAGCGCGATGCGCCGGGCGCGCGTGAGCGTCCGCGCCGGCGTGGAAGGTCTGTCGAGCATCCTCCACGACGGGTGAAACGCGGTGAAGTGCATCGGTACGTGCGGGCCGAGCTCGTCGACGACCCACCTCGTCATCGCGCGCAGCTCTTCATCCGAATCGTTCTCGCCGGGGATGAGCAGCGTCGTCAGCTCCATCCAGGTGTCGGTGTGATGCTTCACGTATTGCAGCGTTTCGAGCACGGGCTCCAGTCGCCCTCCGCACCATCGGCGATAGAACGAGTCGGTGAAGGCCTTGAAATCGATGTTCGCCGCGTCCATGCACCGGAAGAACTCCGCCGCTGGCTCGGGGTTGATGAAGCCCGCGGTGACGGCGACGGTTCGGATCTCGCGCTTGCGGCATTCCTCGGCCGTGTCGATCGCATACTCCAGGAAGATGACGGGATCGTTGTAGGTGAACGCGACGCTGCGGCACTTCGTCTGCTCGGCCATCTCGGCGATACGCCGCGGCGAAGCCTGATCGGCGAGCGTGCTCGTCTCGCGCGATTTGCTGATGTCCCAGTTCTGGCAGAACTTGCAGGCGAGGTTGCAGCCGGCCGTGCCGAAGGACAGGACCGGCGTGCCGGGCAGGAAGTGGTTGAGCGGCTTCTTCTCGATCGGATCGACGCAGAACCCGCTCGATCGGCCGTAGGTGGTCAGGACCATCGCCCCGTCCCGGCAGGCGCGGACGAAGCACATCCCGCGCTGCCCCTCACGAAGCCGGCAGATGCGCGGGCAGAGATCGCACTGCACGCGGCCGTCATCGAGGGCGTGCCAGTGACGGGCGGGAACCGCCGCCGCCGGTTCCTGCGGGTGCGCCTTGTCCTCTCCGCGTCGAAAGATCATTGCCCTATCACTTACCTCAGGAGGATGATAGGTTCGCCGAGGCGCCGCGTCAGATGGCAACAGGCTCTGGCTCAGCCGCGGACGGCGAAGGGCGGGCAGCGCCGACCGCACGGTCGGTCGGGGATATACTCCGCGACCGATTGCTGGCTCGAGTCCGGAGTCGCCGCGCCGTGGTGTACGTTCTCTTCATTTACATGATCGCCGGCATCGCGGCGTTCATCGCTTTCGGCCTCGACAAGCGGGCGGCGCGGCGCGGGCGGTGGCGCGTCCCGGAAGCTTCGCTGCATTTCATCGAGTTGCTGGGCGGCTTCCCCGGCGCGCTGATCGGACAGCGCATCTTTCGTCACAAGCAACGCAAGAGGCGCTACCTCGTCATCCTCTGGCTGATCGTCGTCCTTCACGCCGCGGGCTGGCTGCTCTGGCTCCTGTTGCGGTCGCCGGAGTGACTGAAGGGCGCTACCGCCGCGTGACTCATCGAGGGTTGGATCCGACGCCGACGCGGATCACGCGCCTCGCCTCGTCCTCCTGGCCGAACATGTCCACGGTGCGGACACGGATCACATGCGCGCCGGGCGGCAGATCTGCGGGAAGCGGGGCGGACCAGAGATGGCGGCAGACGGCCGGCTTGGGCAGCTCCCGACCGCGCGGGGGTGTTTCGCCCGCCTCGGCCGCCTTCATGGCCTCGTAGTACGGGTCCGTCCGCTCGATGCGCTTCATCGGCGCCCACTCGCCGGCCTCGCCGACCTTCATCTCGACCACGGATCGTTCCGAGCCTGCGTAGACGTTCACAAGCACTTCGGTCGTTGGGATCTCGCTGGCGCTGACCGCATCGGGCGCGTGGACGTGCATCTGCTCGTGGGCGGGGCGATGGGCCGCCTTGAAGCGCACCGAGTAGTCGTGCCCGTCGAAGGTGATGATCGAATAGCCGTTTGGGGCGCCGTCGGCCATCGTCGCGTGCGGGATGCCGAACTCATCCGGCGCGCCCGCCCACCACGATCCGCAGGCGGTGGCGTGGACGAGATGATGATGCGGCGCCTCGCCGTCCCAGCCGTCCTCGGGACCGTAGATCTCGTGCCATTGCTCGTGCCAGTGGGCGGAGAGCGAGAACGTGTGCGGCCGATCCTCCAGGAGGTCGAAGAGCCGATCCCGGTTGACCATCTTGAACAGCGGGATGTGCATCATGAGCACGATAAGCTTCTCCCGTTCGACGTGCGCCAGATCGTTCTCGATGAACGCGAGTTGCTTGTCGGTCAGCTCGCAGTGGTAGCGGCCGCGCTCCTCGTCGCCGTCGTACATCACGTCATCGAAGGCGATGAAGTGAACCGGCCCCCAGTCGAAGCTGTACGTGGGCGGGCCGTAGATCCGCTCCCACGTCTCGTCGGCCAGCTCATCGGAGGTGACGTCGTAGTTCATGTCGTGGTTGCCGTGCACGTTGTACCACGGGATGCCCACCGCCGAGACGGCCGCGTTCAGCGGCCCGTACACGCTGAGATCGTCGAACGCGACGTCGCCGAGCGAGACGCCGAACGCGGCGTCCGTGCCCACCAGCTCGGGCACCAGGTCGCGGCTCATGTAGTTCACCTCCCGCACATCACGCGGCTGGGGATCGCCGAACACGACGATGCGGAACCGATCCGGCTCGGGATGCCTGATGAGGGGAAAGTCCACGGACCGCGGCAGCGGCCCGGTCGGCGCCACGCCCGGATGCTCGAGTTGCGGGGGCGAGCCGGCCGGCTTGTGAACGTAGAAGAAGCGGGGGACGTTGCACGCGTCGACCGGATACATGTATCCGCGCGGCTTGATCACGAAGATGATCTCATCATCGTCGACGGGCAGCCGATAACGGCCGGCCCCGTCGGTCGCGGTCACCTCGCGTCCGTTGGAGACCCCGACGCCGGCCAGCCCGGGCTCATCCGGATCGCGGTGCCGGTCCGCATCGCGATCGAGGAAGACGCAGCCGGTGACGGTGCGGGCCGCCTCGGTCTCCGCCGCGCGGGTCTCGGTGCCGAGGGGAAGGAACGAGATCAGGGCGAGGAGGGCGAGCCGTGCGTTCATCATCTGTCCTCTCCGTCGGATGGTCTGGAAGATCGGAGAGCTTAGCGGTCAGAGAGCGACTGCGGAGGGACGCGGAGGAGGCCTGACCGCATCTTCACGACCGGGTGAGCCCGCGCGGGTGGAGGGCCGGGGGCGGGGATCGGGGGTGGGGCCTCGCCAGGGCCGCTCGGGGCATCCCGCGGCCGCTGGGCGCGGCATGGTGGCCGACCGGCGATGGAGGGCGACAGGTTATCCACTTTTGGGCGGCAAATCGGACCCTTGACTCCTCATATTGGGGCGCCTCGATTCCGCGGCGGCCTGCACGCCGCCATCGCCTCTATCTTGTTGTAGCGCACAGCTTTACACAGATATACCGTGCGGGAGACGGCGCGGGGACCCGGTCGCGTCCGAGCTCGTCGGCAAAAAGTCCGTCTTTTTTTGCCAAAGATCTGCCTCAGCGGTAGCCCATGTCCCCCGTCGTTGTATACTTCACATGCCCCCGGAAGGGCTCGGTGTTGAGGCTTGCCTCCACCGGGCCTTTTTTTATGCGCCGAGCGTGTGTGGGCTTTCGTCGATGCCGCTGAGTGCGCGCCTTCCCCCCGTAGGTCACCGCTGATTGCTCGAGGTACTGCCGGGCGACGGCCTCCGTCGCCCGGGCTCGTCTGTCGTGCTGTTTTCCTCGAGCTGCATGGTCAGGCGCACGTCCGTGAGCCGGCCGCCTTTCACACTCTCGGAGTACGCGTCGGGAGAGCGGGACTGCACCTCGAAGCCGAGGGCTTCGAAGACGCGCACGTTGCCGGTTTCCTCCACCGTGTGAGCAACGACGGCAGAAAGGCCCCGGTTCCGGGCACGGTCGGCAACCTCTGCCACGAGTGCACGGGCCACGCCCTCACGGCGGGAATCACGGTGGACGCCAAGGCCGATGATGCGGATGACGCTGCCGTCGATGACGTACTGCGTCCTACCGACAACCGCGCCGTCTGATTCGGCCACGAGGCGATGCAGCCTTCCGGCGATGGCCCTCTTGTGCGACCGCGCCTTCCCGCTCGGCCGGTAGGTCTGCCGAAGCGTGGCGATCGCTGACGCCACGACCTCATCGACGGGGCCAGCGTCGTCCGGCGTGCTGTCTCGTACGCTGATCATGTCCTGGAGGAGAGGAGAGAATGGAGCGGGGACCGCAGGGGATCGTTATTCGCGCGGTCGGCAGCAGACTGCCGCCACGCGCCCCCCGCGCGAGTTCCGCTCCCACTTCCTGCTCCGATGGCCCTTCGGGCCAATCGGGGTGACTGGATTTGAACCAGCGACCTCCTGCTCCCAAAGCAGGCGCTCTGCCAAGCTGAGCTACACCCCGTGGGGTTGAGGGCAGTATATACAGCGGGGGTGACCCGGGGCTTCGCTTCGCTTCGCCCCGGCGTGGTTGGGCTTCGCTTCGCTTCGCCCCGGCGTGGTGGGGGGCTGTACGCCGG
>JAXHTH010000298.1:0-48516 GCA_034211115.1 Planctomycetota bacterium
GTGAACTCGAAGGGGCCGTCACGAAGATCCAGAGCGTGTCCATGTTGCACGGCGGACCCATCACCCTCGAACTCGCCAAGCAGGCCATCGGTGACCAGCGCCCATCCAGCGAACAGCAACACCCCACGATCCAACAGATCATCGACACGATCACCCGGTTCTACGCGGTCAAGCTGACCGACCTGCTGTCCAAGCGTCGCCACAAATCCATTGCCCTGCCGCGCCAGGTCGGGATGTGGCTGGCCCGCAAGCACACCCGCTACAGCCTTGAGGAGATCGGCGGGTACTTCGGCGGACGCGACCACACGACCGTCATGCATGCAATCCGGGCCGTCAATACAAAGCGCCGCGACGACGCCGCCCTCGACCACGACGTGACGCGTCTGGAGCAGCAGCTTCTCACCCGCGGACAATCAGCGACCCCTGCCGAAGCGCCCGCCCGCTGAGACGATCATCGCCCGGCTCGGCCGCCTCAACAGCAATCCGCGCAGTGGACAGGAATGTCCTTCGGCCGGGAACAATCTGGCGCTTGCGCCGCCTCGGCCCTCACCGAAACCGGCCGACGCGAGAGTGCACGACAACGCTTTCCCCGGCGCGGCACCCGGTCTCCGATGAGTTGACAGACCTGGACATCGCCGACAACCATCATGAACAGCTTATCCCCACGCCTCATCCGTCGTTAATGCCTGTACGAAAGTGGCTTACAGCCCAAGTCCTCCGTGATTCACAAACCCGTTGCCACTTCTACGAAGAGGGTGAGGGAATCTTCTCCTCATACTCCGTTATCACCTGGCGGCGTCTCGTCCGCATTCTCGGGGCCTCGGCGAGGTTCATCACCCTGAGGCGGCGGGCGCTGATCCGCAGGACCATGCCGGCCTGGGCTGGTCGGGTCCGGGATTGCGCCAGGCTCTTTCGTCGTTGGTTCGATACCGGGCAGATATACTCGTCGAAAGCTCTGAGCTTTCGATTGGTATTTGTTCGTATCTCGTCGTCGGAGATCGATCGTGGATGATGACCCTGTCAAGCAGGAAGCGCGGGACGCGCCGGGGCCGGATGAGATCGTTCGTGAGGTCACGGATGGCTATGAGCGGATCGCCGACGAGGTTCACAAGGTCATCGTCGGGCAGGACCGGGTGCTTGACGAACTGTTGATCGCGCTTCTCTGCGGGGGACACGTGCTCGTCGTCGGCGTGCCGGGACTGGCCAAGACGCTGCTGATCTCGACCATTGCCGGTGCACTGGGGCTTCGGTTCTCGCGGATCCAGTTCACGCCGGATCTGATGCCGTCGGATATGACGGGGACCGAGGTCATCGAGGAGGACCGGAGCACGGGTTCGCGCAGCCTGCGGTTCGTCCCGGGGCCGGTCTTCGCCAACGTGATTCTGGCGGATGAGATCAACCGCACGCCGCCGAAGACGCAGGCGGCCCTGCTCGAGGCGATGCAGGAACGGCACGTTACTGCGGGCGGTGTGCAGCACGACCTGCCGTCTCCGTTCTTTGTCCTCGCCACGCAGAACCCCATCGAGCAGGAAGGGACCTATCCGCTGCCGGAGGCCCAGCTCGATAGGTTCATGTTCAACACGCTCATCGACTATCCGACGGAGGAGCAGGAAGTCGAGATCGTCCGGCGGACGACCGCGCTCGACGAGGCGTCGGTTTCACCAGTGTTGTCCGCCGAGCAGGTGCTGCGCCTGCAGGGATTTGTCCGTAGCGTCCCGGTGGCTGACCACGTGGTGCGTTACGCCCTGCGGCTGGCGCGATTGACACGTGCGGGGGCGGATGACTCGCGTCCGGAGCTGGTGCGGAAGTACCTTGCGTGGGGGGCCGGCCCGCGGGCGAGCCAGTACCTGATCCTCGGCGCAAAGGCGCGCGCGATTCTCAGCGGTTCGTCGCATGTGATGCCCGAGCACGTCGCGTCCGTCGCGCTGCCCGTCCTTCGTCACCGGATCATCACCAACTTCAACGCCGAGGCGGACGGCGTCACGACTGACCAGATCGTGGGTGATCTGCTCGAGCTCGTTTCGCCGGAGGAGGACGGTGGGAAGACGACTGATCGCATGAACAGAGTGATGGGTTGGACGGGCCGTCCACGGGTTTTGCCCCGCCGGTGAGCTGATCATGTTGTCAGATCAAGACGCATTCAGGAAGGACTACCTGGCTCCACAGACGCTTGCGCAGCTTGGCCGGCTTGACTTGCGCGCGAAGATGATCGTGGAAGGGATCATGAGCGGCACCCAGCGGTCGCCCTACCGGGGCGGGGCCGTCGAGTTTGCCGCGCATCGCCAGTATGTCCCCGGAGACGACACGCGGCGCCTCGACTGGCGCGTCTACGGCCGAACCGACAAGCTGTACATCCGTGAGCATCAGCAGGAGACGAATCTGGACGTGGTGCTGCTCGTGGACGCGTCGTCTTCGATGGACTACGGCACTTTGACGGTGAGCGGGCGGTCGACGGCGAATGAAAGCGGCGTGGGCGGGTTGCGCTGGACAAAGTACGACCACGCGACGGCGATTGCCGCCGCCCTCGCCTATCTCGCGCTGCACCAGCACGACCGCGTCGGCGTCGCGGTCTTCGCGGACGGCGTTCACCTCCTTCTCGATCGTTCCGGCACCCCGGAACATTGGAGGCAGGTCATTGCGGCGCTGTCAGGGCGGCCCACCGGGGCAGAGACCGATTTCGCCCGAGCGGCCGAGCAGGTGTTGAGCCGAATCAGGAACCGCGCACTCTTCGTCATCGTCTCCGACTGTTTCGACAGGGCCGACGCGATCGGCAGGGCGTTGGCGCAGTTTCGACACCGCGGGCATGATGTCATCCTTCTCAACACGCTTGATCGAGAGGAAATGCGTTTTACTCTGCCGGCCCCGGCTCGCTTTGTCGGCCTGGAGGGGGAGGGACAATTGCGGGTCGATCCGCGCGCCCTGCGCCAGGCCTACCTTGCCGCCCTCGGGAAGCATCTCGACACGGTCGCCCGCAGCGCGATGTCCGTCGGCTTCGATTATCATCGGCTGGACACGCATGAATCCGTCGGTCCCCCGCTGGCGCACGTGCTCGCACGGCGCAGCGCGCTCATCAAGCGGGGCGTGCGCGGATGACGTTCGTGACCGCCAGCCTGGCGTTCGCCGGCGCGGCGGCGGTCGCGGTTCCGGTTTTCATCCACCTGCTTCTCCGGCGCCGGCGCGCGCCCGTCGAATGGGCCGCGATGCGGTTCCTCATCGAGGCGTACCGGCGCCATCGCCGACGGCTTCGCCTCGAGGAATGGCTTCTGCTGCTCGTGCGATGTCTCATCCCGCTGCTGCTGGGATTCGCGCTGGCCAGGCCGATCCTCGAGCAGGCCATCGCGCCGACGACCGAGCGCCCGCGATGCGTCTATTTCATCGTTGATGACGGCCTGGCCTCCGGCCTCCGCGACGCGGCCCATCGCAGCGCGCTCGCAAGGCAGCTCGAGCTTGCCGAGATGGTCGTTGAACACCTCAACGCGGCCGACCGGGTCGGCGTCATCACCGCGGCGCGACCGGCCCGGATGGTCCGGACGCCTACGGGCGACCACGAGTCGATCGGCGAACTGTTCGAGTCGCTCAGACCGCGGGCCGGGCGCACCGACCTGGGCGGCGCGTTCGAGCGTCTGAAGCACGAGTTGTCGAGACGCGAGGTCGGCGATGAGAACGTGGTCGTCTATCTGCTCAGCGAGTTCCGCGCCGGGTCCGTGGATCCGGTCGATCCTCTGCCTGTTCTTCCCGTTCCGGATGCGGGCGGGGTTGCAGCCCGGTTCTTTGCGTCTCCGCCCGCTTCGGGGCGGGTCCGGAACGTTCAGGTGGTCGGCATCGAGCCGGCGCGGAATGTGCTGCTGGTCGGTGCGGCGGAGGAAGCCCCGCGCGCGACGGTGAGACTCGTTCGCCCCGGAGCGGATGCGGGCAGCGAGACCACCCGCGTTCGACTCACGGGCGACCAATCGCCCATCGACGAGGAGCAGATCGTTCAATGGGAGCCGGGGGAGATCGAAACGCAGCTTGGCTTCGCCTTTGACGTTGGCGCGCCGGCCGAGCGCGAATTGGTCATCACGGCGGAGATCGGTGAGGACCCTCTGGTCGCCGACAACCGGTATCACCTCGTGCTGCCCGTTCGGAAGCGCATCGAGGTCGTCCTTCTTGATCGGCGTGAGTTCGGGTTCGAGCCAACCCTCGATCGCCTCAGCGCCGGGCAGTGGATTCGTCGGGCGTTGGCGCCGGACGCCGGGGGGCCGGTGACGATGCGCAATGTCGAGCCGGTGTCGCTGACGGTCGGGGACGTTCAAGGCGTTGACGCCGTGATCGTGCCCCGTCCGGATCTGCTTTCGGACCGGGGCTGGGCGGTGCTGCGCCGCTTCGTGGATCGGGGTGGATTGCTGCTGATCACGCCGCCGCAGGATGAGAGCGTTCACGGCTGGGTCGATCATCTGCAGGCCGATCTTGCCCTGCCCTGGACGGTCGCCCGGGAGGTGCGCGACGAAGCGCCGGGGCTGCCGGTGTCCGATGATGTGCCGCCGTCGGAGCTGTTGCGCCAAATCTCAGGCGACCTTCCGGAGCTGGTGCAGCCCGTGCGGGTTCAGCGATTCCTGCCCGTTGCGACCGCGGCTGATCGGACCCTCGCTGTACGAACATCCCTGCGGCTGAGTGATGGATCGCCGCTGATTCTCACCGGGAGCCCGGGCGCGGCGAAGACCGGCGAAGGGCGTGAAACGCCCCGGTCTTCCCTTGGGCTCGTGATTCTCTTCACCGCCGCACCGGAGCTTGGCTGGACGAACCTGCCGACGAAGCCTCTGATGGTGCCGCTGTTCCAGGAGCTGCTTCGGCAGGGGCTCAGCCTGAGGCGAGGGGGCAAGCCCGCAGAGGTGGGCGATGCCGCGATCGGTGGCGCACTCGCGATGCATCCCGCCGCCGCCGGACTCGTGTCGCCTGACGGGGCGACGATCGATGTGCAGCCGGGCGGCCGGCTCGCCCGGGCCGTCTCCCAGGCGGGTGTCCATCGGGTGCTGGGCAGCACCGGGCGGGAAATCGGTCGCCTCGCCGTCAATGTCGATCCCGCCGGGGGCGATCCGACGCCCCAGGCGGCCGGAGCCGTCAAGGCCTGGCTGGATCGCTCCGCGCCGTGGGCCTGGCTCGATGAGTCTGATCCCCTTGGGGCCGGCACGGCATCCGGCGACGGGTCGTCGCTGGCGTCTCTCCTCCTGGTTTTCCTTCTCGCGGTCATCGTGCTCGAGACGATCATGGCCCGTCTTTTCAGCCGTGCTTCGCTGAGGTTGGGACGAGCGGACGCGCGGGGCATTCGACCGTCCATGGACGAGCGTTCGCCGCTGATTTCATCGGAGGGTGGATCATGAACGGCCCCCTCCTGCGATGGCTGCTGGATCTGGAGAGGATTCCCGAAGGAGCGGAGCGGTTGCGGCTTGCCTGGGAGCACGCGTGGCCGGCCTGGGCGTGGACTCTGATCGTCGCCGGTGCGGCATTGGCGGCGGCGTGGAGCTATCTGCACCTGACCGGTTCGCGCGGCGCGCGGGCGATTCTCGCCGCCCTGCGCTTCGCCCTGATCATCCTGGCGGTGACCCTGCTTGCCAGCCCGATGGTCGAACTTCCCCGCGAGCGGGTCGAGCGCGACCTGGCGCTGATCCTCGTCGATCGCAGTGCGTCGATGACCATCGCGGACATCGAGACAACCGCCGGCCGCATCAGCCGCGACGAGCAGCTTCGTCGCATCGTCGACGAGAACTCCGAAGTCTGGCGGGCCCTGGCGGATGAGCACGACCTTCGCTGGTTCGGCTTTCACTCCGGTGCGTTCAATCTGGCGGCGGAGTCTGCGCCGGACCCGAGCGAATCGGCGGTTGACGACCCGGGCCCGGCGCTGGGGGAAGCGAGGGGGAATCGCACGGATCTGAACACGGCCCTGGAGCACGCGCTGCAACGGGCCTCGGCCCGGCCCCTGGGCGGGATCATCGTCCTCAGTGACGGCCGGACGAGCGAGCCGCCGGGGCGGCCTGTTCGTCGCCGCCTCCTCGCCGACGGCATCCAGGTGTTCACGATTCCGCTGGGCTCGCCCCACCCGCTGGGGGACGTGGCGGTGCGGCGCGCCGACGCCCCGCGCCGGGCCTTCGCCGGCGATCGGATTCCCGTGCGGGTCCAGCTCGATCGGGCCGGCGCGGCCGCGGCGCGAATGACCGGAACGGTGCGGCTGATCGATGAGCTGACGGGACGCGTCCTCGATGAAAGGCAGCTCCCGGCGGGCGAAGGCTCGACGCGACTGACGCTCACCGCCTCGCCCGTTCTGGCCGGGGAGACGGAATGGACCGTCGTGTTCGAGCCCGGCGGGCCGGACCTGATTTCGGAGAACAACCGCCGTTCGGTCGTGATCGATCTTGTCGATCGCCCTCTTCGCGTGCTCTACGTCGATGGTTATCCCCGCTGGGAATACCGGTACCTGAAGAACCTGCTGATTCGCGAGGAGTCGGTCGAATGCTCAATCTTCCTTCTGTCGGCAGACCGCGATTTCGCCCAGGAGGGCGATCGTCCGATCACGCGCCTGCCGCGGTCCGGGGACGAGCTGGGGGAGTACGACGTGGTGATCCTGGGTGATGTGCCCGCATCGTATTTCTCGCCTGAGCAGTTGGAGATGATTCGCGAGCACGTGGCCGATCGCGGCGCGGGTCTGTTGTGGATTGCCGGTGAACGGTATACACCCGGGAGTTGCGCGGGCACCGCGCTGACGGACTTACTGCCCATGCGCGGCTCGCTGGGACTGGCCGCCATCGGCCGGGCGGTGAACATGGCGCCGACGGAACTCGCCCGAAGCCTGGGCGTGCTCGAGATCGGCCTCGGCGAGGAGGTCGGATGGCCGGAGGAGCTGACCGATCCGGCCTCCGGCTGGTCGCAGTTGTACTACGCCCAGCGGATCCGGCCCGATCGGCTCAAACCGACCGCCGAAGTGCTGGCGCAAACCGCGTCCCCCGTCGATGGGACCTTTCTGCCGCTGGTGATGCAGATTCGTTACGGAGCGGGTCGATCGCTTTATGTCGCCACCGACGAGATCTGGCGCTGGCGCTACGGTCGCGGCGAACGGCTGCCGGATCAGTTCTGGATTCAGATGATCCGGATGCTGGGGCGCGCCAGCCTCGCGACGGCCGGGGAGGGAGCGCGCCTGGAGGTGAGCCCGCCGCGGCCCGAGGCGCAGCGGCCGGTCCGGATCGAGCTGCGATTGCTCGATGCCCGGCTCATCGAGGCCGCCCCCGCGAGGATCGCCGCCCTGATCGAGACGGCAAACGGCCGCCGAGTCGGCGAGGTCGATCTTCAGCGCCCGCCGTCGATCGAAAACCGGTTTGTCGGCACCTTCCTTCCGGAGGCGCCCGGGCGGCTCCGTGTGCGAATCAGCGACCCGGTCCTGCCCGGGGCGGAGCTGAGCATGTTCATGGAAGTCCACGTGCCGGAGGACGAGCTGCGCCGGCCGGAGACGGATCACCCCCTGCTGGCCCGCCTCGCCTCGGAGACCGGCGGGCGGATGCTCCCGCCGGATCAGATCGAGATGCTGCCCCAGCTGCTTCCCAACCGGGCCGTGCGAACGATCGATCCGCTCCGCGAATCGATATGGGATACCCCCCTCGCGTTTACGCTCGTCCTGTTCCTGCTGACGGCGGAGTGGATCGGGCGGAGACTGATTCGATTGAATTGACATGACGTCGGCGACTCCTTCATCCTGTGATGTGCGTGCCTCTTCGGCGAAGGCGAGGAAGGCGCGACGTGATTCGAGCGGCCCGGAATCGATGGATGACGGCCGGCAGCGACGGGATCTCGCATGCGGGACGTGATACGCGAACTCGAGCGATTGCGCCGGCGCACCGGCCTCATGATCAGGCTCCAGAGTCTGTCGGTTCTCGCCTCGTGGATCGTCGGCGCCGGCGTGGGACTCGTGCTGATCGATTACCTCCTGCGCATGCCGGGCGAGTTCCGTCTTGTCCTGCTCATGGCCTCGGTCGCGGCGCTGGGGTTCGGAGTGTGGCGGCTGCTGATCGACGGGTTGCAATACCGTCCCACGCTGACGCAGTTGGCGCTGCGGGTCGAGCGGTCTGCTCCCGCCCTTCGCGGCCGGCTCGCTTCGTGCGTCGAGTTCACGCTGGCCGGGATCGATGCGCGAAACCCGCTGGCGGCCCGGAGCGTGCGCGAGACGCGACGGCGCCTCGCGGGCGAATCGATGCGCGCAATCATCCGGCCCGGACGGACGCTCCGCTGCGTCGGCGCCCTGCTGATGCTGGGCGCGGTTGCGGTCGCGCTGGCCGCCGCGTATCCGGCCGGGGCGCGGACCGGCCTGGCGCGCCTTCTGCTCCCGTACGGCCCGGCCCGGTGGCCCGCGCGAACCGCGGTGGTGTCGCTCATGCACGAGGTGATCGAGCACGATGGCGTCCACCCCCGGGGCCGGGCGCTTCCCCTTCGCGCGCGCAATCTCACCGTCGGCGCCGAGGACGGGCGCGTCGATGCGCATTATCGGCTGAGCCGCGACGGCGATTTCGCGCTCTGGCAGTGCATCGTTCTCACGCATCAGGGTGAGGGCGTGCACGAACGACTCGTCGAGACCGATGCCGAGGCGATCGAGTATTACTTCGCCACGGAGGATGCGCGCACCGAGCGCCACCGTGTGCGGTTGATCGTCCCGCCCGCGGTGAACCGGGCCGAGGTCGTCGTCGATCCGCCGCCGTATGCGGCCGATGAGCTCACCCGGCGCGTGATGGATCTGGGGCCCGGCATCGATGACCGGGCGGTGATGGAGGATGCGGGTCTCGCCGGATCGCACGTTGATCTGTTGCTCGAGCTGAACAAGCCGCTGGCCGCGCCGGATGCCGACGAGGGACGAGCATCGTGGATGAGGCGGACGTTCGGCTGGAACGACGATCCGGTGCCGCGGTTTGAGGTTGATTCCGGGGATCCCGCGCGCTGGCGGCTTTCATGGCGACTCGACGCAACGCGCGATCTGGCTCTCTCGCTGGAAGATGAGCACGGCTTCACGAACGAGGACCCGATTCACTATCGGATTCGCGCCGTCGCCGACGAGCCGCCGGGGGCGGTCATGCTCGAGCCGAAGCGCGACATGACGGTTCTTCCCACCGCGAGAATCGACGTGATCGGCGAGGGGCGCGATGATGTGGCCCTGCGCCGACTCGCCCTGAACGCGCACGTGCAGCGGCGCGACACGGAGGATCTCGCGCCGCTGTCGTTCGCCCCGGCGCGTGAGACGAGAGAGGCGGAGGCGCGTCTGGAAGAGGAGATCGATCTCGCCGGGTTCGATCTTGCCGAAGGCGAGACGGTGCTGCTCACCGCCGTCGCCGAGGATGTGTTCGAAGTCGACGGAACCCGACACGATCCGGTCGTGTCCGAGGCGAGACGGCTTCGCATCATCAGCGCCGGCGAGTTCGCCGCCCAGCTTCGACGCGAGCTGGGCGCGGTTCGTGAGGATGCCGTGCGCATCGAAGCGCGGCAGGCGGAGTTGCAGGATGAGATCGTCGATCGCGGCCTCCAGGCGGGTCTGCGCCGCGCCCAGGCCCGCCTGGGCGGTCGCGTCCTGCGGCAACGGGAGGTGATCGAGGCCCTGAACGGGCGGATGAGGCGCAATCGCTACGAGAACGAGTCGATGAGCGCGCTGCTGGCGCAGTCGCGTGATCTGCTCAACTATGCAGGCCGCGCCGCCAACCGGGCTCTGCACGCGATCGAAACCGCGGCGGAGTCCGCCCCGGCGGACGAACGGGCGATCATCGAAGCGCAACAGGAAGTGCGCGATGAGCTGGCCGACCTCATCAGGCTGCTTGATCGTGATGAGGACGTCTGGATCGTCGAGCGGGAACTGGAGGAGCTTGTCAGGGATCAGGCCGGCGCGCGAGGGGCGACGATCGAGCTGTCACCGCAGACCATCGGCCGCAGCCGCGCCGAGCTGTCGCAGGCCGAGGTTCGGACCCTCGATCGCATTGCGGAGCGACAGCGGGAGATGCGGGATCGCGCGCGGCGTCTCATCGATGAAATGCGCCGCCGGGCGGAGGCGCTGGACGAAATCGACGCCTCATCCGCATCGGCGCTGCGCGCGGCGGCCGAAACGGGTGAACGGCGCGAGGTCGGGCGCGACATGGAGCGCGCGGCCGAACAGGCCGAGGCGAATCGACTTCAGAACGCAGCCGATGCCCAGCAGGCGGCGCTCGCCACGCTTCAGCGCATGGCGGAGAGCCTCCACCAGGCCCGCAAGGCGAAGGCGGAACAGCTTCTTCGCGAGCTTGCGGATCTGGTCGAATCGATCACGCAGTTGATCGCCGGGCAGGAAAACGAGCTGATCGCCCTCGCCCGGGCGGAGCAGAGCGACGAGTTCGGCGGGCGCGACCGCGCGATGATCCGCCTGGCCCGGAATACGCGGGCGGTGGCGCTGGACGCCCGGGCCGCGGGGTCCGACGCCCAGGCCCTTGGCCGGGCGCTGGATCGGGCGGCCGGCGCGCAGGACGCGGCGGTCGAAGCGCTGCGGGCACGGCCCGTTGATTTCCGGCAGGCGCGGCAGGCGGAAGAGCGGTCGCTGGATCTGCTCAAGGAAGCGAAACAACTGGCCGAGGCGCTGCAGGAGAAGGCGAGGGAAGCACAGACGGCCCGGCGACGCGAGGCGCTCATCGAGGCCTACCGGGCCCTGAGCGAGAAGCAGATCGCCGCCCGGCAGGACACGCTCCCGCTGGTCGAAGTCGATCGGCTCGGCCGCCGCGAGCTCGTCGAAACACGGCGATTGAGCCTCGTCCAGAGCGAGATCCGCTCCGGTCTCGCCGACCTCGAACAGAACACGCGCGAAATCGTCGAGTCGGAGATCTTCCAATACGTGCATCGACTGATGGATGAATGGTGCGCGCAGGTGATCGAGGCGCTTCAGGAGCGCGACATCGGCGTCTCCGCGACGGATCGGCAGGCGATGATCGCCGAGAGCATCATTCGGCAGATCGAGGCGCTGCAGCCGGACGAGGCGGACGAGTTCGCGCGGGAATCGTCTCCCGGCGGCGGCGGGAGGGGAGCGGGAAGCGGCGCGCCGCCGCTCATCCCACCCGTCGCGGAGATCAGACGACTCCGCAGCCTGCAGGAACAGATCTACAATCAGACCAGAGACCTGGATCGTCGCACCGATCTCGATGAGGCTCGGCGCCGGCAGCGCCTGCTCGAGACGGGCCGCATGCAGCGCCGCCTCGTCGAGTTGGGAACGGAGATGCTCGAGAAGCTGCCGCAACCGCAAGTCGAAGAGGAAACGGAGCCGAGAGCACGATGAAGCGCGCAGAGCGAAGATCACGGTGGTTGCCTCTTTGCCTTTCGGCGGCGTGTCTCGGTGCGGCGATCGCCTTCGTCGCGCCGCCGGCCGCCGGCCGTCAGGAGGAACCGGCCGAGCCGCCCACGTTGGACGAACTGCTGGGGCTGGAGGAAGAGCCGTCCGATCGCGGGTCGGCGGACGTGGCCGAGCAGGAGGCGGAGGCGGAGCTTCAGCGACGCTTGAGCCTGCGCGAGATGCGCAGCGCCTTCGACGCCGCGCTGGAGAAGATGACCCTCAGCGCCGATCTGCTGGAGGACGAATTCAATGCGGGGATCGCCACGCAGCGCGTGCAGGAGGAGATCCTCGTCAAGCTCGATCAGTTGATCGAGGAGGCGAGAAAGCAGTGCCGGGGAAGCCGTTCTTCTTCCTCCGGCTCGACGGCGAAGCAGCCGACCGGGAAACCGGGCGCGAAACCCGGCGACGCCTCGAAGCCCGGGCAGGAGGCCGGCCGCAGCGCCGGGGGCGCCGAGCCGCCCCTCGAGCAGGGTGATCTGAATACGCGCCTGGAGGAGACGGGCAGCGAATGGGGCAGTCTTCCGCAGCGCGTGCGGGAGATGCTCCTTGAAGGACGCAGCGAAAAGTTCTCCAGTCTCTACGAACGGCTCACCCGTGAGTATTATCGACGCCTGGCCGAGGAGAGCTCTTCCTGACGCCGGCGCCGGCGATGAGAGAGGCGATGTCGAAGCGGACGTCGAGAATCGGGTTTCTGTTGCACGTGAACGTCGTGTCACTGGTGCTCTGCACGGCAGTCGGCAACGTGACGGCGCAGGATGAATCAACCGGCGAAGATCCTCCCGTCGCGCGTAGCCCCGCCGCCGGCGGCAGCGCGGACCGAAACGGTGACATCACGGCTGATGGCGGCGATCAGCGCAGCGCGGAGAACAACCCGCTCGCGACCGAGATGAACAACGCCCTCGACGGCGCCGTGCAGAGAGGATTGATCTACCTCAGGAGCCAGCAGAACAGCGACGGCTCGTTCGGGCGCGGTCAGTACGGCCGGCACGTGGGGATCACCGCCCTCTGCGGGCTCGCGTTCATGGCCGACGGCAATCTCCCGGGTCGCGGGCCGTACGGCGAGCAGGTCGAGGCGGCCCTGCGGTTCGTCCTCGATCACGCCACCGATTCAGGTCTCCTCGCGGCGGAGACCTCGCACGGGCCGATGTACGGGCACGGCTTCGCCACGCTCTTTCTCGGCGAGATCTACGGCATGAACCCGCAGGATCGCCGCGTCCGCGAGGCGCTGGTCAAGGCGGTCGAGCTCATCGTGGGAACGCAGAACGAGGAGGGCGGATGGCGATACAACCCTGTGCCGTATGACGCCGACATCTCCGTCACCATCTGCCAGGTGATGGCCCTGCGCTCGGCCCGCAACGCCGGCATCAAGGTGCCGAAGGAGACGATCGACAAGGCGGTCGAGTACGTGCGCAACTGCCAGAACACCGACGGCGGATTCCGGTACATGATCCGCACGGGCGCCTCGGCGTGGCCGCGGACGGCGGCGGGCGTGGCCAGCCTCTTCTACGCCGGCATCTACGAGGATGATTCGATCGATCGCGGCCTCGACTATCTGCTGGACGAGGCCATGCCCGGCCGGGCGATGACGGGCCAGCATTACTACTACGGGCATTACTACGCGGTGCAGGCGATGTATCTCGCCGGCGGGCGGTACTGGCGGCAGTGGTGGCCCGCCGTCCGCGATGAGTTGGTCGGCAGACAGGATGTCAACGGAGGGTATTTCTCCAATTATGGCGGCGCATACGCGACCGCGATGAGCCTCATCGTCCTCCAAATGCCCAAGCGGTACCTGCCGATCTTCCAGAAGTGATGTGCGTGCGCGCGGTGACGATCATTTCGGTGCTTGTCGTTCTCATCCTGTGCACGCCGGCGGTCTGCGCGCAGGCGGATGAGTTTCTGTTGATCGATGACGATCTGCTGACGCGGCGGGTTCGGGTCGCGGAACTCAACGCCGGCGCCGTGTCCGTGCTGGATCAGGCCGGGGGCGTCGATTCGCTGGCGCTGGATGAGTGCATCGCCCTGATCCGGGCGGACGCGCATCGGCCGCGGTTCGTCCGGCCGCATCTTCTGCTCGTCGATGGCCGGCGGCTGCCCGGCGGGCCGGCGGAGATCGAAGCGACATCGGCGGAAGCGCTGGCCTGGGAACACGCCTGGCTGGGGCGGCTCGAGATTCCGATCGATGACATCGACGCGATCGCGATGCGCACCGGTCAGGAAGCACCGTCCGCGGATGGCGAGGATGTGATCGTCCTCGCCAACGGCGATCGTCTCGAGGGGATCATCACGGTCCTGGGTGATCCGATCCGCATCGAGGTCGGCGGGCCAGAGAGAGCGCGGACGATCGACGTTCCCCTCGATCGGATCGCCGCGGTAGCGATGATCAACCCGCCGAGACCGGCACCGGGCCGGCGCGTCTTCTTCAATGACGGCACGATCCTCGACGTGACGGATCTGACCGTCGGCGCGGACGGCTACGTACGCTTCATCGCGCCTGAGTTCGCTTCAGGTACCAGGGCGACGCAGATCCTGCTCGATGATCTCGAGGCGATCGTGTTCGACACGCAAGGCGTGCTTCCGCTCGGGCGCCTGACGCCGGCGGAGATCGACCGGCCGGCGTGGCGGTATGCCGCCCCACAGCCAAAGTCGATCGACGAGGACGCCCCCCTGGGACCGCGGGCGATCGAATTCCGCGGGCCGCTGGCGGTGCGCTACGAGCTGCCGGCCGGGTGCCGGCGCTTCGCCGCCGAGGCCGTCCTGCCCCGACCAGACCGCGGGTGGGGCGATTACGAGTTGATCATCCGCTGCGGCGATGAGGAGGTCTATCGACGGTGGATCAACGGCGAGCAGCCCTCCGATGCCATCGATATCCCCCTCGCCGGCCGCGAATTGACAATCGAGCTGACGGAAGGCGCGCACGGGCCGATCCGGGATCGGCTGTTGCTGCGTCGGCCGCTGCTGCTTATCGAGTGACGGCCCGCGGGGCCTCTATTCTGCTGATGATCGCCGGGAGAGGGCGATGAGCTTTTCGAGGGTCGCCTTGGCCTTGCCCGCATCGATGGCCTCGGCGGCGCGGCTGACGCCCTCTTCCATCGAGGTGACCTTGTCGGCGACGAGGAGAGTGGCGGCGGCGCTGAGAAGCGTCATGTCGCGCGGCGGGCCCTTCTCGCTTCCCTCGATCACGCCGCCGATCATTTCCGCCGCGTGCTCCAGGTCGCGGGCTTCGACGGCGCTGCGCGGCGCCGTCGCCAGCCCGAGGCGCTCGGGCTCGACGATCTCCTCGCGCACGCTGCCATCCTGCACGTGAACGACGCGCGTGGGGGCGCTGATCGACAATTCATCCAGCCCGTCGAGGCTGTGAACGACCATCGCGCGAACGGCGCCGAGCGCGCCCAGCGCTTCGGCGATGGGCAGCACGAAGCGATCGTGATAGACGCCCACGAGCTGGCGGCGCGCCCCGGCGGGATTCGTGAGCGGCCCCAGCAGGTTGAAGATGGTGGGAAACCCCAGCGCCTTGCGAACGGGCATCACGTGCTTCGTGGCCGGGTGGTGGTGGATGGCGAAGCAGAAGCAGACGCCGGCGCGTTCAAGACAGCGTCGCTGCACGTCCGGGTCGGCGTCGACGTTCACTCCCAGCCGCGCGAGAACCTCGGCCGACCCGCGGCCGGTGCGCGAGCGGTTGCCGTGCTTGGCGACGATCGCCCCGGCGCCGGCGGCGACGATCGCCGCCGCGGTCGAGACGTTGAAGGTCTTGGGCGCCCCGCCCGTGCCGGCGGTGTCGACGATCTCCGTTACGTCGATATCGCACTCGACGCGGGTGACGTGCTTGCGCATCACGGCCGCGGCGCCGACGATCTCGGCGGCGGTTTCGGTGCGGGTGGCGAGCAGGGCGAGCATGGCGCCGATCTCGCCGTGATGCACCTTGCCCGTCATCATCGCCTCGAAGGCCCAGGTCGTCTGCTCGGGGGAGAGCGTGTTGCCCGCGAGAAGGTGCTTGAGCAGCGGCGTGAGCTCGATCATCGCCTCCTCGTGGCGGAACTCGGGCGGCGCATCGTGCTCGGCGTGCGGGTTCTTCGGCTGGTCGCTGTGATGCTCGGTCATGGGCTCGTTTCCAACTCGTGGAGCCGGGCGGGTCGGGACCGGAGGATCCGGGGTCGGGACTCCGGGGACCCGGGGGCTGGAGGCCGGGCCGGGGGCGTCCGCAGAATGTACCGCCCGTGCGGTCTTCGTTCGATGCCGCGGGACGGATCGTGATACGCTACCACCTGATTCGCGGACGCCTGCGCCATGTTCATCGTCCTCGCCGAGGCCTACCTTCACGATCTCGACCCGTTTGCGATCCGGTTCACCGAGAGCTTCGGATTGCGCTGGTACGGGCTGGCCTACGCGGTGGGTTTTCTCCTCGCCTGGCTGTTCATCCGGTGGATGGCGAAGACCGGCCGGAGCCCGCTGACGAAGTCGGACGCGGCGGACCTGATGTTCTACGCCATCGTCGGGGTGCTGCTGGGCGGACGACTGGGGTACGCGGCGTTCTACGATCCACACCTGTTCGTCGGCTTCTCCTCGAAGCTGCCTTACTGGGACCTGCTGGCGATCAACAAGGGCGGGATGGCCAGCCACGGGGGAATGATCGGGGTCGCCCTCGCCTGCCTGATCTTCGCGAGACGCCACAGGGTCCCCTTCCTGCACCTGTTCGACCTGGCCGGGATCGGCTGCACCGCCGGGTTCTTCTTCGGCCGGCTGGCGAACTTCGTCAACGGCGAGCTGAAGGGCCGGCCCCTGCCGGAGTCGATGCAGGCCGAACCGCCCTGGTGGAGCGTCAAGTACCCCGATGAGATCTACACCTGGGATCCGCAGGTCGCCGGCGAGGCGGAGAAACTGGCCCAGCTCGAACCGCTCTATCGCACAGTGGGCGGGGAGGCGACCTTCCTCCAGAACATCGTCGACGCCGCGCGGCAGGGCAACGAGCAGGTGATCGAGATCCTCCGTCCCCTGCTCACCGCCTACTACCCGTCGCAGATCTTCCAGTCGCTCACGGACGGCCTGCTCGTCGCGGCGATCCTTGCCCTCGTCTGGCTCAGGCCCCGCAGGCCGGGCGTGCTGGGCGCGTGGTACCTGATCATCTACGGCGTGCTCCGGATCAGCACGGAGTTCTTCCGCCAGCCGGACCCGGGCGTGTCGCTGCTGTGGGGTCTCTCACGCGGGCAGATCCTCAGCGTGGTGATGCTCCTCATCGGGGCGATCCTGCTGTGGATCTGCGCCCGGCGGCGGGTCGAGCCGATCGGGGGGCTGCTCAGGCCGCGCTCGGGCTGAGGGGGGCGAAACCGCGGCCGGGTCGGCGGCCGGGCCTACCATGTCCAATCCCACGGAGACACGACATGCCTCGAATCCACGCTCTCAGCGCGACGCTTCTTCTGCTCGTGCTGCTCATCCTGGTCGCCGGTTGCGGGGCTGGCTCGGAGCCGGCGATGGTGCCCGAGGAGCATCACACGCCGCCGATCTTCAGCGACATGACCTACGAGGAGGCGACCGCCGCCGCCGCGAGCGAGGGGAAACTGCTCATCCTTGATGCCACCGCGAGCTGGTGCCGTCCCTGCAAGGAGATGGACAAGACCACCTGGGTGGATGAGACCGTCGTGAGCTGGGTGCGGGAGCACGCCATCGCGATCCAGCTCGACGTGGACGACCGCCGCCCGCTGGCGACGGAGCTGAACGTCCGCTCTCCGCTCCCGACGGTGGCGGTGTTCAGGGACGGCGAGGAGGTGAGCCGCGTCGTGGGCAAGCAGACACCGGAAGCACTCCTGGAATGGCTGGACGGGGTCCTTTGAAGCCCGTTTCAAACGCCGATGATCTCGCCCGTCGGCCGCGCCCATTGCACCACCAGGTTCTCCAGCACGTGCTTGAGGTTGACGTTCGAGGTGAGCTGCGCCTCGGCGTCGCGGACGCGCTCGATCATGATCAGGGCAGGCTGCGGATCGTCGCCACGGGCGCATGATTCGCGCAGCCGTCGGCGGGCATGGGCGGCGAGGAGGGTGAAGACGTGGCCGGCCCCGTCCTTGTTGGCCGCCTCCTTGGAGGCGTTGCGGTGGGCCTTCACCCACGCCGAGGCGAAGGCCTCGACCATCTCCGCCAGCGTCGGGCCCATCGCGGCGGGGTATTCGCCGCGATCGAGTTGCCGCATCATCGGGGCCAGCGTCTGCCCCCACTCGTAAAAGCCGTAGTCGACGGCGAGCTGCGCCAGGCCCGGCGCGCCCTCGCAGAACTGCTCGATCCACGCCCGCGGCTCGTCATCGAGCTTCAGCCCGCTGCGTTCGAACCACGCCCGCATCGCCGCCTCGTCCAGCCGGCCGAACCGCACGTGCTGGCAGCGGCTCTTGATCGTGGCGTAGAGCCGCTCGGGGCGGGCGGTGACAAGGATGATGTACGTTTCCGCGGGCGGCTCCTCCAGCGTCTTCAGCAGCGCGTTCTGACCGTACTGATCGATCAGCTCCGCCTCGTCGATGATGAAGACCTTCCCGTGCCCCAGCGACGCGGTGCGATAGGCCGGCCCCTCGTGAATGCGGTCGTCGCCCGTCTTCCCGCCGATCATGAACTCCCGCAGCACGTCGAGGGGGATGTTCATCAGCTTCCGGTCACGGAGCCTGGGATTCTCCGAGAACAGCGCCAGCTCCTTGCGGATGATGTGCAGGTCGGGGTGGGCCCCGGCGTCGACAAGCCGGCTCGTGCGGCCGTCCGGGTCGGCCTCGATCTGCCCGGCGAGGTTGGCCCCGGCGCGGGGATCGAGCAGGATGCGGGCGAACTCGACGGCACAGGTGAACTTCCCCACCCCGCGCGGACCCGAGAAGATCCAGGCGTGATGCAGCCGCCCGCTGCGGAGGGCGCTGCGGAGGACCTCGATCGCGCTGTCCTGGCCGAGGATTCGATCCATCGCGATTGACAAGGATAGCGGCCGGCGAGGCGGCCGCGGCGCCGCCGGCGGATCGAGGGCCATACGGCCGCCAAATCGGTACAATCCGGCCATGCGATGCCCGCGATCCGCCACGTTGGTTGTGATGCTGCTCGCCGGCCTGTGCCTGACCCTCGTCGGCTGCGTCAAGCGGACGATGCGCATCACCTCCGATCCGTCCGGGGCCCTGGTCTGGGTCAACGACCGGGAGGTAGGTCGGACGCCCGTAGATGTGGGCTTTGTCCACTACGGCACCTACGACGTACGGCTCATCAAGGAGGGGTTCGAGCCGCTGCTGACGTTCGGCGAGGCGAAGCCGCCGCTGTGGGACAACGTGCCGCTGGATCTCGCCGCCGAATTGATGCCTTTCCAGCTCGAGAGCAACGTCCGCTGGCATTACGTGCTCGAGCCCGCGGATGACAGCCGGGAGGCGCTCATCGATCGCGGCCGGGCGCTGCGGTCCGATCTGCCCGACGGGGAGGCGGACGGGGGCGAATGAGGGTCTGGGGCGTGGGATCGGGGCCTGTCTTTGGCGAGATTCCGACGGCGATCGGGGCGGGGCTCATCAAGGGAAGAGATCCCGCTGATCGGTGTCATCGGGATTGGGCCATGTAAAAGGAGAGGCGTCATGCTCCGCCTGATTGCCCTGCTGTGCCTGGCGTGGATCCTCCTGCCGGGATCGCTGCACCCGCCCGCCGCGGCGGACGAAGACAGGACCGACCCGAGGGCCGCGGCTCAGGCCGGGACCGCTCGGCCGGCCGGATCCGAAATCTCCGACGAGTCCGTCAAGCTTCTCGTCGACGAGGTGCAGCGGCTGAGGGAGGAGATTCAGGCCCTGCGCAAGGACCTCGCCGACGCCCGCCTCCGCGCCGCCGAGGCGGAACGCGAACTCGAGGAGTTGCGGCAGTTCGTTCACGATCACGAGGAGTACGGCGACGACTTCCGGCAGTACCGTGGCGTCAGGGCGATCGCCGAGCGCGAGGCGCGGCAGCGGCAGGCGGAGGCCGCCCGCCGGCAGCGCGAACAGGAGCGCGCCGCGCGCCGCGAGCGCTACGAAGCCGCCCGCGAACAGCGACAGGCCGAGCGGGCCGAGCAGGAGCGGCTGCAGCGATACCGCGACGCCGGGTTCTCCTCCATCGGCCTGGACGTCTTCGCCGGCCGCACCGCCTTCTACTACAACACGATCGAAACCAACCCGGTCCGCATCGACTGGGATCCTCTCATCGGGGAGTATTACCGTCCGTACGGCCCGCGGACGCGGATCGATTTCAGCGCGATGACCGTCTCGGGCAGCGTGCTGAATGCGGCCGAGGCGGTGCGCAACATCGGGATCGCCGTCACGTTCTTCGACGAGAACGGCAACCAGGTGGGGGGCGAGATCATCCAGATCAACAACGCACGTCCCGATGTGCCCTACCCGTTCACCGCGAAGGTGGAGATGGCGCTGGACCGCCCGTTCGATTCATCCAGCACATATGTGCTGTACGCGGATCCGATTGAATCGGGGGAGTAAGGCGGTCAACACCACCGCGCCGGATGGGTGATGCCTGGTGGTTTCTTTCGGATTGGTCGCGTCAGACGGTGGCAGGCCGCGTCGCGAAACAACACCCTTGTCGCTCATCTCTCAGCACGCGGCCCAGCGGTCTCTACGGTGCGTCGGCGACGACGGCATCCGCCTCGATCTCAACGAGCGCGTCCGGGGTGAACAACCTCGACACTTCCACCATCGTCGTCGCAGGCCTGACCGCGCCGAAGGATTCCTGGTGGGCACGGCCGACCTCCTTCCAGCGGTCGATGTCCGTGACGAAGATCCGCGTGCGGACGACATCTTCGAGCGTCGCCCCCGCTTCGTTGAGGGCCTGCTCGATCTTGCCGATCGCGGCGACGGTCTGGGCGTACGCATCGCCGATGCCGATCATCCGCCCCTGCTCATCGGCGGCGAGGGTGCCGGTGACGTGGATGAACGGCCCGATACGCACCGCGCGGGAATAACCGACGATCTCCTCCCACGGTGTTCCGCTGGTGATGTTCTGTCGTTGCATGGTGATGATGTTCCTCATTTGGCGACGCCGACTCGGACATGAGCGTACACTGCTCGTCAGCCCAGAGGGAGCCGATCGTGTCTGGATCCGCAACCTGGCGACGCCGTCTCCTGCCGCCCCTGTTCATTCTTATCGTGGGCGGGGTGCTGGCGATCTGGGCTTCGCAGCGCGAGGCGGGGCGGCTGGAGGCGGTCGAGCAGTTGGCTGCCGATCTGTGCCGCTCGGCGGCCGCGGGCGCCGATCTGACCGGTCGCGTGCCCACCTCCAATCCCCTGCTCAGCGGCGCGCTCATCCCTGTTCTGCACTCCGTCTGCGAGCCATTGCGTGACGATCCGGAGCCACTCGAGGTGATTGCTTCCTCCGGCGATGCGCCGAACTTCAGCGACGGCCTCGCCACGCATCACGCGATCATCCGCATCGCCGGCGCCGAGCGCCTCACGCTCCGCTTCGTCTTCGACGAGGGCGATCCGCTCATCGTCGGCTACGCCCTCCCCGCCGCCACCGGTCCCCCCGCGCCCTGACAGCTCCGCCACCTCTTCGTCGCTCCGTCGTTTCGTCGCCCCCTCAGTTCCCTGGTCCCTCAGTCCCCTCTTCTTCTTCCCATGCTCATCTGGCTCAACGGTCAATTCCTCGATTCCGCCGATGCGAAGATCTCCGTCTTCGACGCCGGCTTCCAACACGGCGTGGGACTGTTCGAGACGATGCTCGCCCGAAACGGCCGCATCTTCCGGATCGAAGCGCACATGCATCGCCTCGCCGGCTCGTCCCGCGAGCTGCGCCTGACCGAGCGTCTGCGCACCGATCCGCTCGCCGAGGCGGCCGAACTCGTCGTGCAGCGCAACGAGATGGAATCGGCGCGGGTGCGTTTGACCGTGACCGGGGGCGACCTGAATCTGCTTCAGTCGGCCGGGCGCACGCAGCAGGATCCGACGATTCTGATCGTCGCCCAACCGCCCACGCCGTATCCGGATGCGTTCTTCGAGAAGGGGGTGACGGCGGTCATCGCCGATGCACGAAGCAATCCGCTCTCACCCATGGCGGGGCACAAGTCGCTCAACTACTGGCCGCGTATCCAGGCGCTTCAGCAGGCGGCCGGAAGAGGGGCGGGCGAGGCGCTGTGGTTCACCGTCAGCAACCATCTCGCCTCCGGATCCGTGAGCAACGTCTTTCTCGTCAGGGACGGCGAACTGCTCACGCCCATCGCGCGCGGCGAGGAGGAGGGCGGCGCCCTTCCCGCGCCCGTCCTGCCCGGGATCACGCGCGGCGTGATCATCGAGCTGGCAGACGATCTGGGCATCGCCACGCACAGACGTACGCTCGGGATCAACGAGGTCCTTGGCGCCGATGAGGTGTTCCTGACCAATTCGAGCTGGGGCGTTCTGCCCGTCATCGGCCTGGAGCGGGAGAGCATCGCCGATGGCGCGGTCGGCACGCTCACGCAACAGCTCCGCACGGCCTGGCGCGAAACGGTCGAGCGCGAGACGGGCGAATGAGGATGGGAAGAAGAAGTGTGAAACACGGAGGGCCGCAGAGAACCACGGAGAATACAGAGATGGCGCGCGTTGCCTGTGGTCCGAGGCCGAGCGTGCTGGAGCGCGCGCCGAACGGACGGGTGAGGCGTGAGCTCCAGCATTATTCTCAGTCGCTCCGCTGGGCCATCTGGGTATCAGGTGTGGTCAGATGCGTATGACCACGGCATGCCCTCTACCTTCTTCCCCCTCCGTGGCTCTCGGTGGCCCTCCGTGTTTCAATCCGCAATTCGCCGGCATAGAGAACAGCCTCACTTGAGGTACTTCTCGAACCACACCAGTTCGCGGGTGAAGAGATCGATGCGGTGGGCGCGTTCGCGTACGCCGTGGCCGGAGCGGGGATACAGCACAAGTTGCGTCGGCACGCCCTTTGTCTTCAGGGCCTGATACATCTCCAGCGCCTGACCGGGCGGGACGCGTTCGTCGCCTGCCCCGTGCAGGATGAGCGTCGGCGTCTGGGCGTTGGCGATTCCCGACAGCGGCGAGCGCTCCCAGTAGAGCTCGAAGTTCTCCGCCATCGGGAGGTTCCAGTGCACGGTGCACATCTCCTGGGGAATGTCGGTCGTGCCGGTGAAGGAGATCCAGTTGGACAGCCCCGCGCCCATCACTGCGGCGTTGAAGCGATGACTGTGATGCGTGGCCGCGAGAGCGGAGAAATACCCGCCGTAGGACCAGCCGCCCATCCCCACGCGATCGCCGTCGGCGAGGCCGCGCTCGATGAGGGCATCGATACCGGTGAGGACATCCTGGAACTCGAGCCCGCCCATGTCCTCGTGATCGCCCTTGCTGAAGGCCACGCCGCGCCCGATGCTGCCGCGGTAGTTGGGCTGGAGCACGAGAAAGCCCCGGGCGGCCATGAGCTGGGGAACCATGTCCCAGCCGACGAGATCGGTCCCTTCCGGCCCGCCGTGCGGGTTGACGATGAGCGGATAGCGCTTTCCCGCCTCGTAGTCGACCGGATAGGTGAGCACGCCCTGGATGATCAGGCCGTCCACGGACACCCATTCGATCATCTCGACGCGCGGCAGGCGGAGCATGTCGAGGATGGGATTGTGATGCGTCAGGCGCTTCAGCGAATCGCGATCCAGCGCGCCGACAAAGAGTTCGGTCGCGTGCCGGGGCGTGCTGCCGACGGCGCAGAATCGGCCGGACGGCGCGTGCAGATCGAAGGACGAGAGCGCCGGCCCGCCATCGACGACGACTTCTCGCCGACCGGACATGGCATCAACGAGACTCAGCGTCGTTCGCGTCCCCTGCCGCGCGAGCATCAGCAGCGTGTCATCATCGGTCCAGGCGAGGCGCGCGGCCGAGCCGGGGAATCCTTCAGTCAGGTTCCGCGGCGGCTCGCCGCCATCCATCGGCGTCACGAACACGCTCTGCGGGCTGGGATCGTTGAAGCTGACCGCGCCGAGGAAGGCAAGATGCGCGCCGTCCGGGGAGATCGCGAAGCGCCCGAGCTTGCCTTTGGTCGGGCGGATCACGGCGGGCTCGTCGCCGGCGACGGAAACGCGGTGGAGCCGGCTGTGCATCATCGCCGCGTCCGGGCCGGGGGCGGGCGCGGCGATGAAGACGATCGTTTTGCCGTCGGGCGTCCACTCGAACCGCGATGCCTCGAGATCTTGGTCATAGACCGCGCGCGATTCGCCTGTCTCGGCATCGGCGATCCACAGCCGGGTGTAGGAGTGCTGCTCATCGACGATGATCCAGTCGCGCCCGGCCTCTTCATCCCTATTCTGCGCCTCGGTCTTCGGATCGGAAGCGCGGAAGGCGATCGATCGCCCGTCCGGCGACCAGCGAAGATCCCGGATCGAGGTCTCGTGGTTCGTGAGCAGGTTCGCCTCCCCGCCGTCGCGTGCGATGAGGTAGATCTGCGTGTGTTCGTTCAAGTCGTCGCGGGTCGAGAGGAAGGCCAGGGTTTGTCCGTCCGGCGACCATCGCGGGCTCGATGATCGCAACCCGCGGGCGGTGAACCGCCGGGCCTCACCGCCATCGATGGATGTGATCCAGATCTCCGAGCCCGATCGTCGGCTGTCATCCTCCTCCCCGGGCGGGACGGAGACGACGTAAGCGACGTGCCGCCCGGTCGGGTCGATGACGGCATCGCGGACCGAATGGAGGTCAAGGGCCGTTTCGACGGTCAGAACCCCATCCTGGGCCCGCACCGTTGACGCCGGGCCGAGCAGCAGGGCCAGGATGGACAGGACAGCAACGGCGATCCGACGCCGGGAATACATCACGAGAGACTCCTTCCTGATCAGGCAGGCGGGACGGCGCGGCACGGACCCCGCCGTAATCCTCTCCATCAGACGATAGGGATTCTCCCCGGCCGATGGGACACGCGGGCCGCACGGAGGGCCATACCTCTTCCCCGGGCGGCGGTTTCACCGTCTCCTGATCCTGCAGGCGGTGTCAGGGGCCGTCGATGCGTCGGATGACCCGCACATTCTCCCGCCCGCCTCGTCCCGGGAGCATGCCTCTCAGCCCGCCCAGCAGTCGGTTGGCGCCCCAGAGGACGGCGAAGACCAGCACCGCGGCAAACAGGGCCAGCAGCAGAAGCAGCAGGATCGGGACCCCGATCACGAGCAGGAACACGAGCACCGTCGTCTTGACGATCCAGCTCGGCTGGGTGTTGACCGTCTGCCAGGCGGCGCCGGCCCGCTCCCGACCGCGGTCGACGTATTCGGTCATTCGGACGACTCGGAACATGACTGCATCCTACGCGCGGGCGGGGACCATCGCCGGGCGGCCGCTCCGGTCGCCGGGCACAAACTGGTCCGCCCCAATCGGTCTTTGGGATCAACCGTTGCGGCGTGTCTCCGGTTTGGGGGCGATCTGGCGCTTTCTCGCGACGGCGGCGGACCGGTCGTACCATGCTGGCGTCACGAGCCGCTCCTGTCCCAACCGATGGTGGTGCCGATGTCGAATGCCGCGGTCCAGCCCCAAGATGTAGAGCAAGTCGTCGCACCTCCGGAGGCGGGCTTCGCCCATCTGCATCTGCATACGGAGTATTCGCTTCTCGACGGCGGGATTCGCATCGTCCCGCTCATGCAGCGCGCCCGGGAACTGGGGATGACCGCCGTGGCCATCACCGATCACGGCAATCTGCACGGGGCGGCGGAGTTCTACGCCGCCGCCGAGGCCGCGGGCGTCAAGCCCATCCTCGGCATCGAGGCCTACGTCGCGCCCGGGGATCGGACCGAGCGCAAGTCGGCCGGGATCGCCGACAGCGGCTTCCACCTCGTGCTCCTCGCCGAGAACACCACCGGCTGGCGCAACCTGCTCAAGCTCAGTTCCGACGCCTACCTGAGCGGTTTCTACTACCGGCCGCGCACGGACAGGACGATGCTGGCGCGGTACGCGGGGGGACTGATCGCCATCAACGGCCATCTCGGTTCCTCCGTCGCTCATCACCTCGTCCAATACGTCCAGACCGGCAACGAGGAGCATTACCGCGCCGCGGTCGAGGAGGCGCGTTGGCACGCCGACACATTCGGCACCAACGAGCGAGGCGAAGGCCGGTTCTTCATCGAGATCCAGCGCCAGGGCGTCGATCTTCAGGAACGCATCAACCCGTATCTCTTACAGATCGCCGAGGAGCTGAAGCTGCCCGTCGTCTGCGACAACGATGCGCATTTCCTGCGAGCCGAGGATTACGACGCCCACGACAGCCTCTGCTGCATCTCGATGCAGAAGACGAAGGACGACCCCTCGCGCCTCCACTATTCGACGCAGCTCTACGTCAAGTCACCGGACGAGATGCGGCAGGCGTTCCGGGACGTCCCGGAGGCGCTGGAGAACGCCGCGCACATCGCCCGGCGCTGCAACGTCGAGCTGGACTTCACCGCCAATCACGCGCCGGTGGTGCGGATCGCCGGCGGGTACGAGCGCCTTCCGCTCGATGCGGCCGGCGCGTTGCGGCTCATTGACGCCTTCGCCTGCGAGCATAAGCCGGGTTCGACGGAGTGGTACGAGGCGTTCTCCGCACAGTTCCGCCTCGAGCCCTACGAGAAGGACAGCGACGGGGAGGGGTCACCCGAGGAGATTCAAGCTCAGTGCGACGGCGCGCTGCGCATGCTCGCGGAGGCGGGCGCGATCTGGCGCTACGGCCGCGACGGGGTTGACGAGGAAAAGCGCCGGCGCCTCGATCGTGAACTGAAGATTCTCTCCGACAAGTTCATCAGCGCCTACTTCCTCATCGTCTGGGACTTCGTGAGCTGGGCGCGCCGGCAGGGGATTCCCGCCGGGGCGCGCGGGTCCGGCGTGGGCACCATGCTCGGCTACGTGCTCGGCCTCTCCAACGCCTGCCCCGTCGAGTACGGCCTGCTCTTCGAGCGCTTCACCGACCCCGATCGGAGCGAGTATCCCGATATCGACATCGATATCTGCCAGGACGGGCGGGGCGATGTCATCAACTATGTCCGCGAGAAGTACGGGTATGTCGCGCAGATCATCACGTTCGGGCGCCTGAAGGCGCGGCAGGCGATCAAGGACGTGGCGCGGGTCAGCGGGCTGACGGCCGGGGAGGGCCAGCGACTGGCGAACCTCGTCCCCGCCGAGCTGAACATCACCGTCGACGCCGCCCTCGAAAAGGCGCCGGAGTTCCGTGCCGAATACGACAACGATCCCGGCGTGCGGACGGTGGTCGACACGGCCCGCAAGCTCGAGGGTCACGCGCGACACGCGGGTGTGCATGCGGCGGGCGTGGTCATCGCCACCGAACCGCTGGACAACATCGTCCCGCTCTGCAAGGCGTCGGGCAACGATGATGTCGTCACGCAATGGGACGGCCCGACCTGCGAGCGCGTCGGGTTGCTCAAGATGGACTTCCTCGGGCTGCGCACGCTGTCGACGATCGAACTCGCCGTGGGTCTCGTGCGCGAGACGCTGCCCGAGGAGGCGATCTGGCGCGCGGTGGGGCGGGAGGTCGGCGACGGCGGGCTGCACCCGCTGGATCTCGAACGCCTGCCGTATGACGATCAGAAGGTCTTCGAGCTGTTCCAGCGCGGTGACACGGCGGGCGTGTTCCAGTTTGAATCCGGCGGGATGCGCCGGCTGCTGCTGGACATGCAGCCCGACCGGTTCGAGGATCTCATCGCCGCCAACGCCCTCTTCCGGCCCGGACCGATGGATCTCATCCCCGAGTACTGCATGCGCAAGCACGGCCGGCAGCCGGTGCCGAAGGTGCACGCGATCGTCGATGACTTCACCGCCGAGACCTACGGGATCATGGTCTATCAGGAACAGGTGATGCAGATCGTGCATGGCCTGGGCGACATCCCCCTCCGCCAGGCCTACACGCTCATCAAGGCGATCAGCAAGAAGAAGCACGCGGTGATCGATTCGGTGCGGCCGAGGTTCATCGACGGCGCGCGGGCCAGGGGACTGTCGGAGGAGAAGGCGCAGGAACTGTTCGATCTCATTCTCAAGTTCGCCGGCTACGGATTCAACAAGAGCCACTCGACCGGCTACGCGATCATCGCCTACCAGACGGCGTACCTGAAGACGTATTTCCCCGCCCAGTACATGGCGGCCGTGCTGACCTACGAGAGCGGGGCGCGCAAGACCGACGACTGGGCGCCGTACCTGGAGGATTGCCGGCATACGGTCTTTCCCGACCACACGTCGGAAAGGCCGCACGCGGGGGTCGAGGTGAAGCCGCCGGACATCAATTCGTCCGGGGCGGGGTTCACCGTGGTCTTTGATGAAGACGAGCCGCGCGACAACCTGCACGGCCACATCCGGTTCGGCCTCGGCGCCATCCGGGGCGTGGGGCGCAGCGCCATCGGCGCGATCATCGAGGAGCGCGATCGGGGCGGGCCGTTCGCGTCGCTGTTCGATTTCTGCGAACGCGTCCCGCCACGGGTGGCCAACAAGGGCACCCTCGAGGCGCTGGCCAAGGGGGGAGCGCTGGATTCGCTGCACGGCAGGGAGCGGAGGGCGGCGGTCTTCGCCGCACTCGAGGAGGCGATCAGCGCCGGGCACCAGGCCGCGGAAGATCGACGCAGCGGGCAGATGTCCATGTTCGCCGCCGCCGGCGCGGACGGGCCGGCGGAGACGCGCGACGAGCGGCCGCTGCCCAACGTCGCCCCCTGGGATCGGATGACCATGCTCGCCGGCGAAAAGGAGACGCTGGGCATCCACGTCTCCGGCCATCCGCTCGATCAGCACGAAGCGCAGCTTCGCCAATACTGCACGACGGACGCCGAGGGGATGAAGGCCGCGGCCCAGGATGCGCCCGTCGTCATCGGCGGAATCCTCACCCGCGTGCGCATCACCACCGTTCGCAGCGGGCGCAGCGCCGGCGAGCGGATGGCGCTGATCACCCTGCAGGATCGGGCCGCGTCCATCGACGGCGTGGTGTTTTCCGATACGTTCGCCCGCGATGCGCCGGTGCTGCAGGAGGGCTCGATCGTGCTCCTTGTCGGGACCGTCGATCACTCGCGCGGAAGCGGACAGCTCAAGGTCGAGCGTGCGCTGCGCATCGAGGATGCGCCGAGGCACCTGGCGCGGGGGCTGGAGCTTTCGTTCGTCGATGAACACGACGGAGAGGCGATCGAATCGCAGATGAACCTCGCCGCGGGCGTCCTCCAGCAGGCCGGCGCGGCGCGCGTGATCGGCGAGGGGCGGCCGGTGGAGGTGCAGGTGCGCCTGATCACCGCGGGCAAGGAGATCGACCTGAAGCCGGCGCATCTGCGGATCGTCCCCGAGCCGGCGTTATTGCGGCAATTGCGCGATGTGCTGGGAGAGGAGCACGTGCGCCTGATCACCGGCGGCCCGCCGCCCCGCGGCAACGGAGGCGGCGGTTCGAGCACCCCGCGCTGGCGGCGGTGACGGCATCACGCCTTCTTCGGGCCGGGAATCGCGCTCACGCCGCGAGGCCGCCTTCGTAGCCGAAGCCGTACTCATCGTCGAAATCGTCGTAGTCATCGGCATCGCGCGGCCACTGTGGACGGGCCCGATGATGGACGTGAATGATTCGCGCCAACTGCTCGGCGAACGCAGCGCGGATGATGTCCAGCGTCGTCCCCAGTGTCGCCTCGAACGGCTTGTCGCGGTTGCGGAACAGCACGAGCACGGCGAGGCAGTCGTCCTCGTGAATGCAGGACAGGGCGATCACCTGCGAATCGGTGAGCGACTCGCCGTCGGCGCCGATCCACTCGGCGAACTCCCGGGCGTCGTCGAACGCGACGATCTCCGGCTCCTGCGACATCTGGGGACAGATCGCATCGCAGAGATGCGCCAGAAGATGATCCACCGATGCGCGGGGGCAGTCGTAGTTGACATACGCGCCGAGGCTGTAGTGCTGATCGGCGTCGGGCAGGAAGACCGCGGCGTTGGTGGGACCGGTCTTCGTGAGCAGGTACTCCAGCGTCGTGCGCAGCAGTTCCTCGACGTCCAGCTCCTGGCGGACCAGCGTGCGGAACTCGGTGGCCAGGGCGATCTCGTCGACCTGCTCGGTGAGCTCCTGGTACGCGGCGGCGAGATCGTTGCACAGGCTGTCCACCTGCTCGGCGATCTCCGTGTGCGCGATGTTCAGCTCCTGGCAGATCGACTGGAGCTTGCGGATGTTCAGCTCGCGCCGGCGCTCGGCGCGGGAACGGTGGAGGGCGGCGTCGATGCGGTCGGCCAGCTCGTCGGGATCGACGGGGGTGGTGATGCAGTCGATGACGCCGCAGCGCATGGCCTGCAGCGCGCTCTTGAACGAGCCGGTCTCCGAGAACACGATCGCCTTCGTCGCCGGTGATTCCTTCTGGACGAAGGCGGCGAGATCGAGGCCGTCGCCGTCGGGCAGGCTGCGGTTGAGAAGGATGAGGTCGTATCGGTTTTCCGCGAGCGCGTCGCGGGCCTCGTCCAGTCGCCGCACGTGGGTGCACTCGTGGCGGCGCCGGCGGAGGAGGTTGATGAGATCGGCCTCTGACGTGCCGTCACCGCCGACGAGGAGCAGCCTCGCGGATTCCGCGTTCCCGCTCCGCTGGGTGGCGCTCTCGATGACGTTGTGCTCGGGTCGTTCCATGGACGGCTGCTCTCTTCCTTCTGGCCGGCCGATCGCGCGGCCGGGGGATCATCTCGTCACGTTCGCCGGGCCGCCTCAGGCGGCGCTGCGCCGCTCGGGGCGATCCCGCCATTGCTCGAGGATGATGGTGGCGACGGCCCCGCCGGACGGGCCGTTGACGAGCGTGATCCGTCCCCCGTGCGCCTCGGCGTAGCGGCGGGCGCAGGCGAGGCCGAGCCCGGGCTGGCGGCCGGCGGGCTTGGCGCTGAAGAACGGATCGAAGGCGTGGCGAAGAACATGCTCGGTCAATCCCGATCCATCGTCCCGGACTTCGATCTTCAATCGGCCATCGGGACCGTCGGTTTGAACGCGCACCTTGATATGCCGTGATCCTTTCGCCTCCGCCGCGTTGCGGAGCAGCTCCAGCAACGCCCGCCCCAGCAGATCCGCATCCACCCGGACCGGCGGGAGCGGATCAGGAAACACCGTGCTGATCTGCGGCGGGCGACTCCCCCGGCACTTGAGCTGCTGGACGGTGCGCACGATCAGATCCGCCAGATCCGCCGGTTGCAGATTGGGTTTGATCGGCTCGGCGAAGGAGCGGAGGGCGGTGATCATGTCGCTCAATCGATGCGACTGGGTCGCGATCTCCGCCGCGTCCTCGCGGAACTCGCCCTCCGGGAGCCGCGCGGCGAGGAGCTGGGCCCGGCCGGAGATGACGGTGAGGGGGTTGTTCATCTCGTGGGCGGCGCCGGCGGCGACCTCGCCGAGCGTGGCCAGCGTCCGGCTGCGGGCCAACGCTTCCTGCGTGTCCAGCAGGGTGCGATTGGCCTGGGCGAGCTGCTCGGTGAGATGGGCGGCGCCGTCGCGCTGAGCGCCGGCGGCGAGGGCGGCCCGCCAGCATTGACGAAGCCCTTCCAGGTCCTCGCCGTCCTCCATCCCCTCGGGCGGCGCCTTCAGCAGAAGGATCGCGCTGCCGCCCCCCGCCCCGCAGGGCAGGGGAAGCATCCGCACCTCGTCCAGCTCGACTTCGTCTCCGAGATGTTCGCTCAGCCAGGGCAGGAGCCGGGCGGGGGACATCGTCGGCGGCATGTCCCGCAGCAGGGTGGCGAAGGGGACCGCCTCCGCCGGCGGCTCGATCAGCCGGCTGCCCCGCGCCCGGCCGTCGGCCGTGAACGGCACGAGCCGGCGACTGCCGTCGTCGGACGATTCGTAGAGCACGGCGACGGCGGCGGTCTCGAAGACGCTCGAGGCCGAGCGGGCGATCTGCGCCAGCACGTTGCCGATCGTGTCGAATTCGCCCACCGCATCGTGGAAGTGTCGGATGGCATCGAGGATGCGCATCTGTCTTCGAGCGAGGCGCTCGCGCTGCCGCATGCCTGCGTTGGCCCGGGCCAGCGATTCGTTGGCCCGGCTGATGGACTGAAGCAGCACGCCGGGATCGCAGGTTTCGCTGATCCCCAGCGCGGCGGCGTGCTCGGCGACGCCGTCGTGCAAGTGGGCGCCGATCGCCTCCAGTTCCGTCGGCTCCAGCCCGATCGGCGCGCACAGCGCGGAGAGATCCTCGTTGAGCGAGAAATGCCCGCGCGGCGTGACGTACCGATGTCGCGCCAGCGCGTCGGCGAGCGTGACCACCTCGATGAGGGGGCGATGCGGAACGTCCGGCAGGCCGCCGGAGGGCTGCCCGTTCAGCCAGATCACGTCCACCAGCGGGCGGGGCAGCCCCCAGTGTTCGCTCAGGCGTTTCCCCGCGGTGTGCGTGTCCAGGCCGATCACCTGGTGGCAGGTGCGATCGAGCGAGGCGCTGTGGGTGTCGGCCATGCGGCAGACGCAATCAAAGCTCTCCGGGAGAAGCACATGAAGGACGAGTTGTCCCAGGTCATGAAGCAACCCGGCGGTGAACGCTTCGGCGGGCGGGATGCCGCGGGTCGACGACGCCCGGCGGGCGATCTGCTCGCTCACCGTCGCCGTCGCCAGCGCGTGAAGCCAGAACGCCTCGCGATCGAAGACGGGGTTCTTCCCGGGCTGCTCCCCGCCCTGGCTGGTGATGCGATCGAGCACCTCGAACACCTGCACGGAGAGCACGGCGCAGCGCACGGCGTCGAACCCCAGCAGGAGCACGGCCCGCTCGACGGTGGTGACCCGGCTCCCCCGGCCGCGATCGTGGCATCGGCAGAGGGCGAGCACCTTGCTCGCGAGCGCGGGGTCCGATCCCACGAGCTGGATGACTTCCTTCGCCTCCGCGTCTTCGTCGGTGGTGAGGGCGAGGATGCGCACCGCCACCGCGCTGAGGGTGGGCAGCGATTCGAGCTCGTGCAGGATCAGCTCGACGCGCCGGGCCTGACTGGACGCGGGTTGCATCGCCTCGCCTTGCATGGCCGGCTCCGGACAGACCGCCGGCGAGGCGGCTACAGTTGCAGAAGTTCTTCCATGCGCTTGAGGAGCGCATCGATGTCGAAGGGCTTCTTCACGAAGCCGTCGGCGCCGTTGTCCGTGAGGTTCTCGATCTCGTCCTGGCTGACCACGCCGGAGACGAAGAGCACCTTGGTGTCCTTCAGGTCCGGGTTGGCCCGGATGCGCTGACAGACGAGGTTGCCGTTGATGTCCGGGAGCATGTAATCGAGCAGGATGAGATGCGGCTTGAACTGCTCGGTGAGCATGCCCGCGTCGTAGCCGGTGGAGGCGGTTCTCACCTCGAAGCGCTCGTCGCGCCCGAGCACGTCGCGCACGAGCTCGATGATCTGTTCGTCATCATCGACCACGAGCACACGCTTCGTTCTGCTCTCCAGCGTCTCCGTGGGGATCTCGTTGGCTTTCATGAACCGGAGCAGCTCGGCGCGGGGGATGCGCCGGAACCTCGAACCGGGCACGCGGAAGCCCTGGAGGCGTCCGCTGTCAAAACAGCGAATGATCGTCTGCTGGGAAACCTTGCAGATTTCGGCGGCCTCACCGGTCGTGAACACCTGCTTGTCTGCCCAGTTCGGATTGCCATTGCTCCTGGCCATGACAAGCCCTCCCTCTCCATTGGCTTATTCGAAGCCGGGCAATTCTCTGGTTCGCGTAAATACCCCAGATTACCGCAGTTGTCATCGGCCCCGGCATCTACGGACTTCACCGTGACCTTTGCCCACGCTGCACCGGCGGCCGCGCAGAGGTCAGATGCCGCACACAACCGACACATTCCCGATCGGTTATTGGACGATGCGGGATCCCCTCATCCTCTGACCGGTTTTTCGATCAACCGCGCGGGCGCATCGATGATTCTCAGCGCGACGATGCGTCGCCCTCGACGCGCCGGCGTTCCAACAGCGACACCGCTTCCGGGGGCCGCGGATAGAGGGGACGCAGCGTCAGGGGATCGGACTGTTCCCCCGCCGCGAGCCGGCGCGCGGCGAGGCGGAGGCAGGCGCCGGCCTCGAAGCGCGGCTCGAGAATGGGGATCGAGGATTCCGCCGCCCGCCGCCGCGCCACCTCCGGCAGGTATCGATCGGCGAGCAGCGCTTCGGTCTCGGTCAGGGAAAGGTTCGCCGCATCGGCCAGCCCCGGCTCGCCTTCGATCGTCCAGCCCTCGGATCGGCGGAGAAGCGTCGTCGACCAGAAGCTGTCACGCTTGGACGAGAGGGCGACGATGATCGGACCATCCTTCACTTCCGCTGACCGACAGCCTTCCGCGACCACCAGCGCCGTGGGCACCGCGATCACGTTCACATCGAGCGTCATCGCCAGCATCTTCGCCGTGCTCACCGCGATGCGCACGCCGGTGAATCCCCCGGGGCCGATGGAGACGCCCACCGCGTCCAGGTCGCGCGGCGTCAGACCCGCCCGCTTCATCATCCGGTCGATGGCGGGCATGAGATCGTCATCGTGCCGTCGGCTGGGCAACAGCGGCTCGGCGTGATCATCGCCCGCCGCGTCGCGCAGGGCGACGGACCCCTCGCGCTGCGAGGTCTCGATGGCCAGGATGATCCGGTCGGCCATGACGGGAAGGATATCGCCGCGGGCGGGGAGCGGTAGAATGCGACGCGCGGTTCCTGGTGATTGGTGTTTGGTATCGGAGCCGGGGACTGTGGGCCCGGGATCCCCGTCGAGGCTCGGAAGCCGAGGCGGCGATGGGCGAATCCCGGATTCGTGATTCCCGGGCGCCGAACACGCGGGTAAACCGCGTCGCTAAACAGGCTGATCCCAGATCCCCCATCACTCATCGCTCCTCATGCTGCCTCGCGAACGCGTCATCAACGTCATCCGCCACCGCAGGCCCGATCGCATCCCCATCTACGGCTGGCTGCGCGAGAACCTCAGCGAACCGATCACGAGAGCCTTCGGCTCTGTCGAGGCATTCGAGGATCACTACGAGTTTGATTTCGCGCACATTCTCGACTGCCCGCGGTCGTATCCGGCGCACGTGCTCGATGAGCGTCAGCACGCCGGCCGGGCGACGATCGAGCCGGAGGCGCTGCTTGACGTCGAGCTGCTCGATCCGAACACCGGGTCGTTCTACGAGCCCATCATCCGGCAGATCAGACACCACAAGGAGGAACGCGGGCGGTTCGTCTATGTGCAGACGCCCGGCATCTTCGAGTGCCTCAACGAAGTGTTCGGCATCGAGAACCACTTCTGCTATCTCATCGAGCACGAGGACGCGCTGCATAGGGTCTATCGTCGGCAGGCGGAGTGGAACCGCACCTTCGCGCACAACTGCCTCGACTTGGGCGTGGACATGATCCACGTCTCCGATGACTGGGGCGCGCAGCGCGGCCCGCTGTTCAGCCCGCAGATGTGGGGCAACCTCATCTTCCCCTATCACAGGATCACCTGCGATGCGGTGAAGGAGCGCGGCGCGTTCCTCAGCCTGCACAGCGACGGCGACATCACGCTTCTCCTCGACGGCGTCACGGAGCTCGGCTACGACGTCGTGCACCCGTACCAGGAATCGGCCGGGATGGACTATGCCGTCTTCCGCGACCGCTACGTGGACCGCATGACGATCATGGGCGGCCTCGACGTGCAGACCACGATCGGCTTCGGCGATTTCGACCGGCTCCGCGCCGAGATCGAACGGGTGATGACCCTCTTCGCCGACGGCGGCCTGCTGTTCTGCACCACGCACTTCGTGCAGGATCACTGCACGATGGAGGAGCTGACCTTCGCGTTCGATACGATCCATGACCTCTCCCGCCGCGTGTGTCGGCAGTGAGGGAGATTCACCGCAGAGGACGCAGAGGAGTAGAACGGTCTTGGATGCCGTCACCACCGCGGCTTGCCGCGCAGCACGCGCCCGAATGCAATGACTGACCAACAACCGTCGAACGCTGTCAGGAAACTCATCGATCGCCTGGACCTCCAGCCCCATCCCGAGGGCGGGTGGTTCAGGGAGACGTTCCGTTCCGACGTCATCCTGCCCGGCGACGCGCTGCCGGAGGGGTATGACCGCTCCGTGCGGGGCGGGGATCGCTGTGCGGTTACGTCGATCCTCTTTCTCCTGCCTTCCGGCGGCCGGTCGCGCCGGCATCGCATCCGGTCCGAGGAGATCTGGCTGCATCAGCAGGGCGATGATGTACGGCTGTTGCTCGCGGCCCCCGGAAGGGACGGTACCCGCGCTCCGAGTGTCGAGCGCGAGATCATCCTCGGTCAGGGAGAAGACGCGTCATTGCAGGCGGTTGTGCCGCGTCAATGGTGGCAGAGCGCCGAGGCCCTGCCGGGTGGGTGCGGCTATGCGCTCGTGGCGTGCATCGCCGCCCCCGGCTTCGAGTTCGCCGACTTCGAGATCGCCGAGGACTGACCGGCCGCCCGCCGGCGCCCTGTACACGTAATCCGGGGGCCCGGGGCGGCATGCTTCATCCGCGAAGCGGTGAACCATGCGCCCCGGACATGTCGTGAGAACATGCTTCGCCCTTCGGGACGAAGCATGCCACCCGGCCCCCGGAAGTTGGGGTTCGCGCGCATCCGATTCGGGGGGCCGGCCCCCGGAAGTTGGGGTTCGCGCGCATCTGATTCGGGGGGCCGGGCCGCTGTTTCCGGGGTTATTCCGGGGGTGGTCCGAAGGCGGGCTTGAGGCCCAGTGCGCGGCGGAGGGGGGCGATCTGGCCCGCGTGCCAGCCTTCGTGCCACATCTGCTTGCTCAGCGCATCCAGCGCCGTCTTTGCGAACCCCATCCCGCCGTCGTCAACCGGCTTCTTGAGCTGGTCATCATCAACCTGCTCCAGCCAGGCCACGAGGCGCCGGCGCGACTCCTCGAAATGCCGCCGCAGCTCCGCGATCGGCGGGTACGCATCGGCCGAGGCGACGGCCTTCGACTGGAACCCGAAGAGCTTCTCGTACGATTCAGGCACTTCGTACTCCCCGCCGCCCACCATGCTCAGGATCCACCGGTCCGAGAGAATGAGATGTCCCAGCGTCCAGAGCACGTGCGTGTCCGTTTCGTTGGTCTGGAAGGTGAGCTTGTTTTCGGGGAAGCCCTTGATGATGTCTTCCGTGCACTGGCGCGTCCAGTTGAGGTTCGAGATCAGATGGTCGCGGAGGGAAGTCATGGCTGCGGTCCTTTCCGGGAAGAAGAGGCGTCCCGCTCGGCGAGAAGCTGCTCGATGGTGAACATCGCCCGGCGGAAGTGGGGAATGACGATCGACCCGCCCACGATGAGGGCGACGTTGAGCGCGTCGACGAGTTCATCCGTGCCGTAGCCGGCCTTCACGCACTGCTCGAGGTGATAGTCGATGCAGTCATCGCAGCGGAGCACGGCCGAGGCGACGAGACCGAGCAGTTCCTTCGTCCGGCCGGGCAGCGCGCCGTCTTCGTAGGCCGCCGTGTCGAGACGGAGAAAGCGCTTCACGCCGAGATGATCGGCCTCCACGAGTCGCGCCTGGCCTTCAGCGCGCTCGGCGCGGAACGCCTCGAGTGTTCGTCGTGCCATCGAAGATTGATCCTCACGTTGCGGCTTGCCTGGATGCCCGGTTCGGTGCGAGGGTGGCGAGGGCGGTCACGCCGCCCTTGATCCGGTCGCCTTTCGCGACGTGAACGGTCACCGCCTCGGGCCGGGGGAGAATGAGCTCGGTGGTCGAGCCGAACTTGATCATGCCGAACTTCTCCCCGCGCTGCACTCGGTCGCCCTCCTTGAGTCGGCAGACGATGCGCCGGGCGACGAGGCCCGCGATCTGGCGCACGCCGATCGTCTCATCTCCGTCAATGGCGAGGATGATGAGATTATTCTCGTTGACGGCTGCGGCCTCCTCGGTCTGCGCGTTCAGGAACCGCCCCGGCGTGTGGCGGAGGGCGACGACCTCGCCGTCGCGGGGGGCGCGGTTGACGTGGACATCGAGCACGCTCATGAACACGCGGATGATCACGGCCGGCCCGTCGGTCGCTTCGTGCTCGTCGACCCGGAGGACGGCGGTGACCACCCCGTCGCCCGGCGCGAGCATCGAGCCGGCCGGCAGATCGACCGGGACGCGGCGGATGGGATCGCGGAAGAAGGAGATCACCGCCAGCCAGAGGACGCCGATGACGAGCGCGAGCCACGAGGAGAGGAGCCAGCCCAGCAGGACGGCGGCGATCACGGCCACGACCGTGATCGTCATCCATTCGCGCAGGCCGTATCGGGTGAGGGGCATTGGTGCTCGCGGTCCTGTCGACGAGGTGGCGGATCTCCGCTGAGGCGCGTTCATTTGCCCGACCCGCCAGGAAAGCCGAAGACAGTCTACCGTTGCTGCTGCGGGTTCAGGAGAATCGGCGCCGGGCCGGGTTCTCCAACGTCCTGCTGTATCGCGCAGAACGACAGGCCCGCCGCGGGGACGACGGGCCTGGTTCGCTTCGATTCGCGGTGAGCCCCCTCCGGGGGTCGGTTCACTCCGACGACTTGCCGATGAACATGCCGATCAGGCCGAAGACGACGGTGATGGCCAGCAGGCCGCCGACCCACATCATGAGGGTGGTGCTCGAGGAGGCCATCTTCATGGCCAGGTCGGGCGTGGCCCCGGTGACGCCGACGATGGCCACAATCGCCACGCAGATGAGGGCGACCAGCGCCCCGAGCATGAACCCGACGCCGAGCCCGGAGCCGGCGCCGTCATAGGCCTCGACGACCATGGGCATGGGGGCGATCCCCGCGGCGGCGGCGGACTCTTCCATCGCCGGTGCCTCGCCCGTGCCGCTCGCCGCGGCGGCCTCGAACAGCCCGGACGCGTTGGCGGGGATCTCGATGTTGTCCTCGCCGCTGTACACCTCTTCCAGCAGCTCGGCGCCGAGGGAGGTGTCATCCGATTCGCGGGTGAGGTCCAGCAATCCGCTGCCGGAGCCGACGGCTTCGAGGGAGAGGTCCTCGTCCTCGACGGCCTCCCCGGCACGGGTGGCCTCGGCATCCTCCTCGCCGTGATCGGTGTCGAAGACGGACACGCCGGTTCCGGTGCCGCTGGCCTCGCGGGAGTCGCTCAGCCCCAGGGAGCTGGTGGACAGCTCGAGGCCGGACCCGCCGGAGGTGTCCTCCAGCTCGAGGTGCACGTCGCCGGTGTCCTCCTCGCCGCCCGCGAGAAGATCGATCTGCTCGACCTTGAACATCAACCGGTCGCGATCGCGGAACTCCTGGATCTGGCCGCTGGCGGCCATCTCGCGGACTTCGTCCTCGGTCTTGCCGAGCTTCTCGCAGACCTCTTCGATTGTGTAGAACATCTTGGCCATGGCCGCGATCCTCCGACGATCACCGCCGCGGACAGGCGGCGGCGAAGAGACAGGCGCGATGGAGGGGATGAACCCCTCGCCTCAGGCCGCACGACAAGCGCGGCCGCCGGACGTCATAGACCCTCTACGCTAGCCAATCCTCGCGGTTCCGGCAAGATGAGGAGGCGATGGAAGACGCCGCGGCACCGGGGCGAGCCCGCCGGCGCGGCGTCTGAACACCTGACGGCGGCGCGGGAGGACGGCGGCAGGGGGAGACGGGAGTGCCGGGCTCGGCGAGCCCGCCCCGGTCTGCGCCGCGCTCGCGGGCCGGGCCCGCGGCGGGCGGGTCCTCTCGGAATAGAGACGATTTTCAAGAAGTTCTGAAAATGTTGTGACCGGGCCCGGGCTCGGCCTTACCGTGTTGTATCGATGAAGCCAAGATCCTCAATGGCCGCCGCGGCCACGGAGCCGAGGAGGAGACACGGATGAGCAAACGCACAGATGAGCCCGAGCATGCCGCCGTCGCCCTCCGCGACGCCCGGGAGCGGTTCATCGCCCTCTGGGGCCAGATGGGCTCCAGTTGGGGCATCCCCCGCACCATGGCGCAGGTGCACGCCCTGCTCTTCATCGTCGGCGAGCCCATGAACACCGACGAGGTGATGGCGGGTCTGGGCATCAGCCGCGGCAACGCCTCGATGACCCTCCGCCGGCTCGTCGACTGGGGCATCGTCTCCCGCGTGCATCGAAGAGGGGATCGCAAGGAGTACTTCCTCGCCGAGCAGGATGTCTGGAAGATGTTCCGCACCATCCTCGCCCAGCGCAAGAAGCAGGAGATCGATCCACTGCTGGAGGCGCTGCAAGAGTGCCGGCAGACGACCGACAGCCCGCGGACGCGGAAGGTCGATGCCGAGGCGGCGGCGCTCAGGGCCCACAACGATCGCCTGGACGACCTGATCACCTTCATGCGCATCGCCGACTCGATCAGCCAGCGTTTCATCAGCCCGACCGGGGAGGGCCTGGAGCTCGCCGCCAAACTTCTCGATCGCGCCTCGTGAGGGACGGCCTGCCACAGGCGCAGGACCGTGGTCCCTCGCCCCTCAAGACTCAGAACTCACCGCTTTAGTCTCCCCGTGACCATTTCCCCCGCCACCCTGACCGATCTCACGCTTTCCGCCCTTTCCGGCCGGCGAATCGAGGTGCGCTGGTCGGCCATCGTCGCGGCGTCCAGCACGCTGTTCCAGGCCGACGCGGGCGCGCGGTCCACGGCTCACTGTCGATTGCGCTTCCTCATCGCGCTTCAACTCGTCACCGCCCGCCGGGCGATGATCGAGGCATGGCTCCAGACGCCCTCAGGGCCACGGATCACCTTGCGGCGCCAGCCCGTCACGTGTTCCGTTCGCATCCAGGGCCGACTTCTGCACGTCGATGCTCATCTGGGAGGCCGGCGGGTGCTGGCGGTGTCGCTCAAGTCGGCGGACCGGGTGATGTACGCCCGCAGTCCGCTGCCGGCGGACGCGGGCTTCGCGCCCGGCGCCTGTGATCCGCCGAGCGCTCGTCTGCTCGCGGCGGAACCCGATGCCGCCTCGGCGTGAGGAGAGGTGACAAGTGATGAGCGATGAGTGATAAGTGAGGATCTCCGGGCGCGTTGAGCCCCGCGTGACAGACCGCGGTCTTGTGAAACCGGGCGGTCCCGCATCGCCGACTCGGCCCGTGGCCTCGACGGCGATATCGGGCTCACAGTGCCCGGTTCCGAAGGCACGAAGAGAGGATCCGAGGTGACCGAATCCCGCGACACGCGTCGCCGTCTGTTCACCGTGCGGCCGTTTCGGCGCAGCCGTACTTCTGGAGGAGGCGATTGAGCGAGGTTCCGCCGTGCAGCCCGCGGCCGCCCCGGCGCAGGGCGGTGTCGATCTCGCTCCAGGTTTCGCTCGGCGCGGCGCGGACCACGCCGGAGAGGCGGTTGGGCCATTTCCCCGTCCGGTCGTGATGCTCGCGCGCCCACCGGACGATCTGCCGGACGGTGAGGCGTTGTGCGTGTCGGCGATAGGGCTTGCCGCGATGCTCGGCGAGGAGCCGGGCGAGGGAGGAGCCGCCGGGCAGCCCGCGCCGCCCGTCCCGCAGGGCCATGTCGATCGCGGCCCAGTCCTCCTCGGGCGCATCCGGCAGGGAGCCGGAAAGGGTCACCGGCCATCGTCCGGTGCGATTGAAATGCGCATCGGCCCACTTGAGGATGCGCTTCTCGGTGAGGCGCGGTTTGCCGCGTCGGTCCCACACCCCGCGCGCCTCGCGGAGCAGGCGGGTGAGCGTCATCCCGCCGGGCAGGTTGAGGCCGCCGTGGCGGAGCCGTTTCTCGATCGTGCCCCAGGCGATGTGCGGGGCGCCGATCACCGGGCCGCTGTCGCGATCGGGCCACTCGCCGGTGCGCTCGTAGTGCAGGTCGGCCCACTCGAGGATCTGTTTTCGGGTCAGGCCGGGCTCGGCCCGGCGAAGATTCTGAAGCCCGCCGTACTCGCGGAGAAGCCGGCTCAGCGACGATCCGCCGCGCAGGCCGTGGCCCCCCTGACGCAGGCATCGATCGATCGTGCTCCAGCTCAGACCGGGCCCGCCGACCACCGAGCCGCTGTCGCGCCCCGGCCATCGGCCGGTGCGCTCCTGATGCGCCCTGGCCCATCGCCAGATCTTCGCTTTGGTCAACCGCAACGTTTGTTCAACCATGCGAACCTCCGGAACCGGAGGGGCATTATAACCGCCCGTCGCCCGGACGCACAACGAGGCGGCACAAGGGCGTGGAGACATTATAAACGGGCCACAATCGGATAATATGATCCGATTCCGCCGGCGCATTATAAAGAACCCGCGTGTCACGCCTCGGGGAGCACCCCAAGTGCTCCAAAACGGGCTGCGGGTTCTACGAGGCATATCGGTCGCAGGCGGGGCGCCCCGCCACTTTTTGGCCACCGATTGATCCCCCGCCTCCGGCTCCCCCGGGGTCGATCACAGCCCGCCCCGGCCGTCATGGCGCTCCCGGCGCTCCAGTTGCCCCGTACGCTGCGCCTGCTCGTCCGTGAGGAGCAACCGCAGGCGGGTCCGGGTTCGGGCGCTGAGCTCGTCACGGTCGTAGCTCAGCCGCGCCAGTTTGAGTTCGCGCTCGAGATCCTGCCGGCGTGGGCCCTCGCGGCTCATCGTCTCGACATCCCGGCCGCGACGAAGCTCGACCATCTGGCGGCTGAGCTGGAAGTACTCGCGGCGGAACTCGGAGGCGAGCTCGCTCACGCGCCGGCGCTGCTGCGGCGTCAGATCGTCCAGGCCGTACGTCGCCGTCAGCGCCGGCTCCGCCGAGCTCTCGTCGTCGAAGATGTCCGGGTAGGCCGCGCGGCTGTAGGCGTAGCGGAGCGTCCATGCCGCATCGTCCGGCAGCTTCGCGAGCACCTGCGCCAGCGTTCCGCGATTGATGTCGGCGATTCTGGAATGGCATTGGCGGGCTTCGCTGTGCGCTTCGCGCCACTTGTCCGTCATGCCATCGGCGAGGCGCCGGGCCGCGGGCCCGCCGCGGCGGCGCACCTCGCGGGCCATCTCCATCCGGCGGTGAGCCGTTCGCGCCGCCTCGAGGCGGCTGCGGATGATCGGCGTCACCTGCGCTTCGTAGCCGTCCTCGATGGTCTGAAGCGCCGCGCGGGCCGTCTCCGGCATGCCGTCCCGTTCGATGAGCGTGACGAGGTCGACGAAGCCCTCTTCGTTGTCGGCGAAGATCCAGCGCGTTTCGCGCGCCGCCCGGATGAGCACGGCGCGCCGGCGCATGTCGCGATGACGGCGGACCAGTCGTTTCTGCGCCTCGCCCTCGGCAAGGATGGTCGCGTTCTCGAAGAGCGCGTCGTCGACGCCGCCCAACGCCTCGAACACGTTCCAGACCGTCTCCTCGTCGACATCGTGTTCTTCGCCGTTCTCAGTCACCTCCGCTTCCGGCCGGGTGGTGCGATGCCGATCGTATTCGTCGAGGTAATCGTGATAGAGACTGGAGAGGACCGACCGCTCGTCCTCGGTCCAGTCCAGATGTTCGGCGAGAAGCTCGATATCTTCTCTCGTCATGGGGGGAGCGAGCAGCGGACTCTCGAGCCGGCGGGGTTGGGTCCGCCCGGTTTCCTGATCCGCCGTTTCGGCGGTTTCGGGAGCGCCGCCCTGCTTCGCTGCGCCCGAGGCGGGGGGCGGGGCGCCGCCCCCGCGCCGATCGCGTTTCGCGGCCGGCTCATCATCGAGCGCGGCGGTCAGTTCCGGCCCCAGCAGGCCGTTCAGCGCGGATTCGGCGTTCTCGCCCAGCGCCGCGCGCTGGTCGCGCAGATCGCCGATCCTCTCCTCGTTCGGCTCCGGTTGCATGCCGGCGAACTGCGAGAAGGTGCGGTATTCGCGCGATGTCTCCACCGTCCTCACCAGCGTGTCGGCGAGCTGGTCATCGCGACGAACAAAGTCGTCGCGCTGCGCTTCGATGGCCTTTCGGCGACCGTCCGTCAGCTCATCCAGGTCCAGCGCCTTTCGGTAACGGTCGCGCCACGCGCCGGGGCCGCGATAAACACCGGAATACGCGCGTCGGTAGTACCGGTCGCGAAGTTTGGCGGCGTGGGGTTCGCTCAGGACGGGCAGCAGCCGCCGGAACGTTTCGAGGTTCAACTGGCTGAGCTCGAAGGCCGCGGCCTGGAGCGGGCGGCTCGCTTCGTCGAACGTCGTCATCAGCGATTGCTGCACCTGCTCGTCCTGGAAGGTCTCGAACATCTGCTCCGGCGTCATGCCGCGCAGTCCCAGCTCGTCCACCTTGTCGAGGATGACCGTCGTTGCCTCGTCCAGAACACGGTAGATAGTGCGGGCCTTGCGCAGCATCGAGCGTTCATAGCCGGGCAGAATCAGGTCGAGCTGGGCGACCTCTTCGGGAGTGCAGTCGAGGGTGAGGACGGACTCGCTGAGGTTCACGCCCGCGCCCCCGTTGAGCTCGTGGACGAGTTCGAAGACGACCGCCTGGTAGGTGGCCAGGGCGCGGGTGATCCGCGCCCGCTCCAGCGCCGGCATCTGCGGCTCGGAGAGCATGGGCGCGATGGCGTCGAACAGCGTCCCGTCGATCGTCTGGCTTCGGGCGTGCACGCGGCGAAACTGCTCGAGCAGATCCTCCAGTTGCTCGCGCTCGGGAATCGAGAACATGCCGCGCGTGAAGCGCATCGCGATGTCCAGCAGCGCATCCTGGAGCTTGCGGATGTCGCGATCCTCGAATCGCTGGTAGCGCTGCTTGTAGTCGTCGTGCAGCGACAGCAACTGGAGGCGCTGCTGGTCGGACAGCTCCAGCGCATCGGCGCATCGCATCAGCTCGGGCGTGGTGATGGGATCGGGCACGAGGGGCAGAAGCTGAGCCCGCGCGGCGGGCGCCAGCATCACCACCACCAGCAGGGCGACGAGACGGAGAATCGCCGGTCGGGCGGCCGGTCGCGGCGGATCGGGTTGGCGGAGCATGTCGTGGTCCTCCCGCAGGGCGGCAGGGCGGATGCCGCGCGCGCATACGAGGCGTGGCGGCCGGAGCGATCCCTCCTGTCCCACTTTATACGCTGTCGCGTCCCGGCCGTTTCCGGACATCAGCCGCCAAGCTGATCGCGGGGGGCCGCTGGGCGCGCCCGCGAAGCCGGGTGCGGTCCGGCGGGGGTGTTTCGTCGCCGGCCGGATGCCTGAAATGTCGGTTCGTATCGAGCGGGGGCAGTCCGCGGGCCTGCTGCCGTGCGGAGGCGGGCAGAAACCGACATCTTTTCTCGATTTTCCCGTCACACAACGGTCGCCGCATGCGCCTCCAAACAAGGCGGTGCTGCGACTTGCCGGAGCTTTCGTCCGGGGGCCGCTCTGGGGGCTTTTACCGAACACGGCACACGATGGGGTGCCCGCGCCTGGATCTCAGGGCCGCGCGGGGCCCCGTCGTATAGAGCCGCAACGACCATGGGCGGCTCGGTCCTGGCCCTCGGGAAGGGCATATGCCCGTCATCGGCGATCGCGGCGGCTCGATGCAGTCGAACCGGTGCCTGTATCGAGCGCGAGCATCCCCCGACGCGGATCCCGACGCACGGCCGGAGCCGGGCTCCGGAGCCCGGCTTCAACCGTCTGTCGCACCGTCGCGCCTCTCCATCCTGCCGAGGCTCTCCAGTCACCCGCGATCAGGACGTCGCACGTGGATCTCTCTTGACGATCACAGGCCGGCCGCGGCGCGATAGCCCGGCAGGCACGCCTTGATCGTCTTGATCTTGGTCCCGATGACAGCGTGATCGGGCGGGCAACCGAAGTCCGCCTCATCCACGGCGTCCTCGGCCAGGGCCAGGCAGTCGTCGGCGTATTCGGCCAGCGTTGTCGGCGCCACGCTCGGATCCACGGCGCCGGCGCTGGCGGGCTGGAGACTCGGGTCCTCCATCGGATCGAGGATGAGGTCGATGATGTCCTCCGCGTCGTCGAGGCAGGCCTCGAGGCTCGTCGGATCGGGATCATCCGGTCGCGCGTTGCCCTGGTCGACGAGCTCGTCGGCCTCCGCGAGCTTCTTTTCCAGCTCCTTCAGGAACTTGAGAAGCTCATCGAAGTCATCGGGGACGGGCGCCGACACGTTACCGGACGCCTGGGCCGCGGCATTCGGCGCCGGGTTGTCACCGGACGCGTTGGAAGTACTCGAGACGGCAAAGACGGACAGGGCCGTCAGGAGGATCGCGATGAGCAGGGACCGACCCGGAAGGACTCGGCAGGCCCACCGTCCTGCCCGGTGCCCTCGCCGGCGCGATCGTGATTTCCCTTTTTCCGTTTCACGGACTGCGTTAAGATTGGTAGGATGGAGCGATAGTGTAGTCTGCATGCGTCTTCCTCCGCCCCCGAAGAAGTGTGACTCGTAAAGGGCCGGAGACACGCCGACCCGCCAAAGAGAGAGGCGCATGTGATCCGGTCGGTGTGAGAGTTGATCGTTGTTTTTTGCACATGGGGAGCGAGGAGGAGACGTGCGGCCGCATCGGGTCCTGAGAAGCTCGCCACAAAACGAACCGGGCGCCGCCCGCGAGGGCGCGTCGGAATCCGCATGTCCCGGCGGTGATGTTCAAGCCCTGCTGCACCGCATGCGAGAAGGTGATCGCGGCGCGGCGGCGACGTTCGTCACGCAATACGACGCGCGCATCCGTCGCCGGATTCGCGGCAAGCTCAGTCCCGCGATGCGCCGCATTTTCGATTCCCAGGAGATCCTCTCGACCGTCGGACGTCGGCTCGACAGCTACGTGCGCTCCGGACAGCTCGAGGCGACCAATGAGAGCGAGCTCTGGGCGCTCGTGTTTCGCATGGCGAACAATGCGGTGATCGACAAGGCGCGGGTCTTTCACCGGCTTCGAGAGGTCGAAGGCGAAGACGGCCAGTTCGCGCAGGAACTGTACCGCCGGCTGCGGCAGGCGGAGCGCCGACGCCGGGAAGGGGCCGAGGTCGAGATCGATCGTGCGCTGAGGCTGCTCGACGATCATGTCGATCGCGACATCCTTTCGCTCTGGCTCGTCGGCGCTTCGCACAGCGTCATCGCCGAACACGTTGATCTCGCGCCGACCGCGGTGAGAAAACGATGGCAGAAGATCAGGACGAAACTCCACGAGTGTTTCTCACGGGGCAGCCGAAGCTGATCGCCGGCGGGCTGCCGTTCGTCGATGAACTCAACCGCCTGTACCAGGGGGGGAGCCGGGATCCGGCCTTTGAAGAAGTGCGCCGGCGTTTTCGTCTCGAAAGCGATGCGCAGCTCGCGGATCTCATCGAAACCGACGGTCGGCTTCGCCTGCGCCTCCGTAAACCGCTCACCCTTCGGCGCTATCTCGACGCCGTCCGGGATCTTCCGACTCGGCCGGAGCCGCTGGACGCGGCCATCGACATGAGCCTCCGTGCGCTGGCCGGCTCCAGCCGCGTCGACGAGACTTCCGTGGAGAAACTCGTCGCCGAGTATCCCCAGTATGAAGCGGCGATCCGCGAGGCGGCGGTGCTCAACAACGCCCTGTGGTCGACCACCCGTGTGCGAGAGCACCTGTCCACCACCGCGGCGAGAGATCTCCCCTGCGATTTCGGCCCGACCATGGAGAATGGCGCGCCGCGATATGAACTGACGGAGTTGCTGGGCGAGGGCGCCTTCGGGCAGGTTTACCTGGCCATCGACCGCCAGCTCTCCGAGGAAGATCATCCCGCGCTGGTCTCCATCAAGGTGCTGCCCGGCAGCGGCCGTTCAGCCTGGACGCGGCAGCAACTGGTCGATGAAGCGACGAAGGCCCGCCGGATCGACCATCCCAACGTCGCGCGGGTGCTGGATCGAGGCGTCTCCGCCGAAGATGAGGATTTCATCGTTTACGAGTTCGTGGACGGCGGAGATCTGGGCCGGTGGGTTCGCCGCCGAAAGAACTCACTGGCCCCCCGGGCGGCCGTTCAGCTCGTCGCCCGCATCGCGCGCGGCGTGCACGCGGCGCACATGGCCGGCCTCGTCCATTGCGATCTCAAGCCAAACAACATCGTGCTCACCACCGAGTCGGAACCCAAGGTTACGGACTTCGGCATCGCCATCCGGGCCGAGGAGCGCGGCCGGTCGCGGCCCGAAGAGGACGGCGAAGCCGAGCCATTGGGGAATCTCGCGTTCATGTCGCCCGAGCAGTTCCGGATGGAGCCGGGGGCGCTGACGATTCCGACGGATATCTACGCTCTGGGCGGCATGCTCTACTGGCTGGTCAGTGGCGTGCTTCCCAACGGGTCGACGCCCGAGGCGATTCAGCGCACGCATGATCCGGGGCACGGCCGGAAAAAACCGCCGCCCCTGCATCCTCACAACCGTGAAGTCGATCGTGATCTGGAGTCGATCTGCCAGCGGGCGCTGGCGGCCGCTCCCGCCGATCGCCACGACTCGGCGGCGGCGTTCGCCGACGACCTCGAAGCCTGGCTGCGCCACGAACCCGTCGCCTGGACGCGTCCTTCGCTCCTGCGCCGCACGGGCCTGTGGGCGCGACGGAAGCCCGCTCTTGCGGCCTCTCTGGCGCTCATCCTCGTGTTACTCATCGTCGGCGGTCTCGTCGTCAACCACTTCGCCTCTGTGGCTAACCGGCGACAACTGGAGGTCGCCGTCGCCCAAGCCAGGATTGAAGAAGAAGAACGCTTGCGCCACGAGTTTCGCCAGCGGCTTCACGACCTCGTCGCGGGGTTCGAGCAGGCCGATCGCGAAGGTCTTCCCACACAACTGCTGTCCATCATCTGGCTCGCCGAATGGTTGTACGAACCCACCGCCCTCGGCACGGGCCCGGAACGGTTCGACCTGTGGCATGAGCGCATCACAGCGGTGCGCCACAAGCTGGAGAACGCCCGCGCCGCCGGCGGCGAGGACACCCTCCAGACCCTCGTCTGGGAGAGTGCCCTCGGCTTCTGGTTGATCGAGGAGGACTGCCGCGAAGCCGAGACGATACTCCGCGAGAATCGTCGCAAGTGGGCGGCCATCCTTCACCCGCAGGACCCCTGGCTGGCGCATGTGGAGGCCATGCGCGCCTGCGCGACGGTGCAGCGGCTGGTTCAGAGCACGCAGGCGGGGGGACTGTCGGATCCGGAGACGAACGACCTGGCGGGACTCGCCGCGATCTTCGACCGGGTGCAGCGCATGCTGGCGCCCGGGGAGAGCGGCTCGGCGCTGCGACGCGTCATCCTCAGGCACCAGCGGCTGCTCTACGGCCCGGATCTTCTCGATCAGCCCGAACGGATGCAGGAAGCCGCCGATCATCTCCGCCTGATTGAGGAGTTCAGCAGTCCCGCGGGCGCCGTCGATGCTGCGGCGCCTCCCTTGGCCGAAGATGGTAATCGGCGTTCAAAAGGGACCCGCCCCGGGTAGGAGATCGGCGCCGAATTGGGACCCACCCTGGGTCACATGATAGGGCGCTGGAGGCGAGGGAGGAAGCTGCTCACCGGGTCGGCCCCTTGGGTTTGCGTCGGGTCTTGGCCGTGGCGCGGGTCTTGACCGACTCCTTGAA
>JAXHTH010000299.1:0-2824 GCA_034211115.1 Planctomycetota bacterium
ACGCCCTTGAGCCCCGCGTGGCGACGCGGGGCCCGCCCCCGCAAGAACCGCGCGAAATTGGACCTGGTCCATTTTTCTCGCCTTCGAAATTGGACCTGGTCCATTTTGCTGATCCCGATCGTCAGGGGCACGCACCCCATGATGCGAGGAGGAGCAGCAAGTCCGCGACATTGACGACACCGTCTCGGTTCACATCCTCCGGGCCGCCCGGCTGCCCCCACGCCATGAGCACGGCCAGCAGGTCGGCGACACCCACCACGCCGTCGCCGTCAACATCGGCCGTGCACAGGCACGCCAGGAGATCGAAGCCGTAGGCCGAACCGCCATCGATCGCCTGATCCTCATCCTGCGGCGCGCCGCACACGGCGATGTGGCCCTGAACGGCCACGGCGTGCCCGAACCAGTCCTTCTCATCGCCATCGGAAGCAACGAGCTTGCGCTGTTCCGTCCACGTCGATCGACGCGGATCGCGCGTAAAGATGTATGCGGCCCCGGCATCGGACCCCAGATCATCATCGCCATCGGCGCCGATGATCGCCACATCCCCGTCGATCGCGACCGACTGGCCGAAGAGGTCATTCAACTCGCCATCGGAAGCGGTCAGCTTCGCCGTCTCGATCCACTGCCCGGAGTCGGGTTGATACTCGAAGACGTACGCGGCGCCGGGCCGGGAGTTGTACTCGCCGTACGCCCCGATGAGGGCGACCTCGCCGTCGAGCGCGACGCTGTTGCCGAACCAGTCGTAGTCGTCGGCATCGCCGGCGATGAGGATCGCCTCCTCGGCCCACCCATCGCGGCGGGAATCATAGCGGAACACGTACGCCGCCCCGGTATTGGATCCCGCGCTGTCGTGGCTCTCGGCGCCGACGATGGCGCGTTCGCCATCCATCGCGGCGGCGAGGCCGAACCGGTGCTCGGCCGCGCCGTCGGAGGGGAGCAGCTTCTGCGCGAACATCCACCCACCATCGACCTTCCGGAAGATGTACGCCGATCCGGAGCTGAGGCCGTTGTCATCGTCGCCGTGCGCTCCGATGACCGCGAACTCGCCGCTGATTCCGACGGACCGGCCGAAGTGATCGCTCATGGCGCCATCGGGGGCGAGGAGCTTCGTCTCGACCCACTCATCCTCCATCAGGTCGAAGATGTACGCGGAGCCGGAGTGATCGCCCAGATCGTCATTTCCCGGCGCCCCGACAATGATCTTCTCGTGCTTCACGTCGAGCACAAGGCCGAAGAAGTCGTCCTGCGCTGGGTCCGATGGCCAGAGTTTGCCATCGGCCATCCAGCCATCCGGCGAGGAGCGATAGAACAGGATGGAGCCGGGGCTAGACTCCCCGATGCTATGGAGCGGTGAGCCGACGACGAGACAGTCCTCATCGATGTCAAGAGCGGCACCAAAGCCCGCGAAGTTGTTGCCGCCGTCCCACGCGAGGAGCTTCTCCGTCTCGCATTCCTTGGCCGCGTGCGTCGCGAGTGCGCACGTGCACAAGCCGCCAGCGAGGACAGAATGCACGAATCCAAGGTGCGCCATGGCGGAATGTCTCCCGGGTCAGCTCAACACCGGCTCATCAGCGAGGGAAGTCGGACGGGGGCGGGTCCCTCTGCCCCCGTCCGATCGTATCGTCAATCCGCCGCCGGATCATTCACCGCTTGAGCGACGCCCCGGAATTGGACCCGGTCCTATTATCGTCGACGATCAGCGCCGAAGACCCTTGAGCCACGCGTGGCAACGCGGGGCCTTCCTGCGACGATCAATGAAACACGCCCCCTGCGGCCCGGCCGCGACTCGCTCGCGAGGACGCGGCGGCTCGCACGCGCCCATCAGCCCCGAAAACGGACCAGGTCCATTTTGGCGATCCCGTTCACGGGATCGGCGATTGCTCATCCCCCGGCGCCGTGGCGATGATCGGCGCTTCGTTCGTGACCGCGTCCGCCTGCTCGAGCAGGCCCTGGCTGAAGATGGGCAGCAATACAACCAACATAATTCGGGACAGTCACCTATTTTCACGACGGCTGGAAATTGGTGACTGTCCCGAATTTACCGAATTTACGAGTTTAGCGTGCCTACAGCAACGGCCCGAGCGTACCCGCGGCGTTGTGCCAAAGCTTGGCCGGCCAGGGGCGGCGCTTCCACGCCGACAGCTCCACCGGGCGAGAGTCATTCAGGTACGAGGTCTGGAGGAAGCGCAGTTCGCTGGCGAAGTCGCTGTCGAAAACGAGCATGCTCACCTCGAAGTTCAGCTCGAAGCTGCGGCGATCCAGGTTCGCCGTCGTGATGAGAGCGAGGCTGCGATCGAGCGTGAGCGTCTTGGCATGCAGCAGGCCCTTCTGGTACTCGTAGATCCGCACGCCCGATTCGAGCAGGGGCTCGTAATAACTTCGGCTGGCGGCGGCGACGAGCGGGGAGTCGTTCCGCGCCGGGAAGATCAGCGTCGTCTCCACGCCCCGACGCGCGGCGGTACGCAGCGCCATCGTCGTGGCCTCGTCCGGCACGAAGTCAAATTCCAAAATTCCATAATTCGGGACAGTCACCTATTTTCACGACGGCTGGAAATTGGTGACTGTCCCGAATTTAATTGAAATTGGTGACTGTCCCGAATTTACGAATTTACGAATTTAGCGTGCCTAAAGCAACGGCCCCAGCGTGCCGGCGGCGTTGTGCCAGAGCTTGGCCGGCCAGGGGCGGCGCTTCCACGCCGACAGGGTCACCGGGCGCGAGTCGTTGAGGTACGAGGTCTGGAGGAAGCGCAGTTCGCTGGCGAAGTCGCTGTCGAAAACGAGCATGCTCACCTCGAAGTTCAGCTCGAAGCTGCGGCGATCCAGG
>JAXHTH010000300.1:0-2974 GCA_034211115.1 Planctomycetota bacterium
CACGATCGACGGCCTGCACGAGGAGCTGGCCGGCGAGCACCTGGAGTTCGCCGATGTCCCCCTCCGCGCCGAGTGCCTGGAGATGTTCGCCGAGGGTGATCGGTGGCGGGCGCTGGCCGCCGTCGCGGAACGCTATCAGAACGTGCTGGCCTCGTGCGGGCTGCTCGACCCGCACGAGGCGCAGCGCGCCGGACGGGAGAGACGCGGCGCGGAGCCGCTGGTCGGGATCGTGCTCATCGGCGTCGCGGAACTGAACGCCGAACAGCGCGCGATCATCGAGGCCGTCAGTGATCGGATCGCCGCGCTGGTTCACGCGCCCGCCTCGCTGGCCGATCGCTTCGACGCCTTCGGCTGCGTCGTCCCCGAGGCGTGGGCGGACGCGGAGATCCCCCTGGATGATGCGCAGATCGTGAACGCCGACGATCCCGCCGACCAGGCGCAGCGGGCGATGGAGGCCGTCGCCGAGCTGGACGGCGCGCGCGCCGCGGATGAGATCACGATCGGCGTCGGCGACGGGACGCTGCCCGATCCGATCGCGCGCGCCGCGGACTGGGCCGGGATCTCCGTGCACTCGGCGATCGGCGTCGAGCTGCCCCGCACCGGTCCGTATCGTCTGCTGGAGGCCGTCGCGGCGTGGCGGGATGATCGCAGCTTCGCCTCCTTCGCCGCACTCGTGCGCCATCCGGATCTCGAGCGCCGGTTGACGCGGCGGGCGCCGGCCGAAGACGCCGAATCCGCGCGCGGAATCACCGACTGGCTGACGCTGCTCGATCGGTACTTCGCCGATCACCTGCATCAGCGCCTCGCCGGCGACTGGCTGGGCGAGTCGGATCGGCGCGCGCATCTCCGCGCGATCTGGCGCGTCGTGCATGGTCTGCTCGCGCCCCTCGACGGGGAAGCGCGTCCGCTCGGCGCGTGGTGCGCGCCGGTTCTCGAGGTGCTGGCCGCGGTGTATGACGATGTTGAGACGCAGACGGCGCGCCCGCACGATCGCATCACGCTCGAGGCCTGCCTGGCGCTGCGTGATGTGCTGGCCCGGCACGCGGGCATCGACGAGGCGCTTCAGCCGACGGTGGACGCCGCCGGTGCGCTCGGCCTGTTCCTGTCGGAAGCGGCCGGCGAGACGGCCGCTCCCGATGTCCGCGTCGACCAGATCGAGATGCTCGGCTGGCTGGAACTCCATGCGGATCCGGCGCCGGCGCTGGTGCTCGTCGGCGTCAACGACGGCCGCATTCCCGAAACGATCAGCGCCGATCCGTTCCTTCCCGACGCCTTGCGACGCGCCCTGGGCCTCGTGCGCAGCAACCAACGCCGGTATGCGCGCGATGCGTATCTTCTCTCGGCGATCCGGCACAGCCGCGACCGGCTGACGCTCATCGCCGGCCGGACGGATGCCCGCGGCGAACCGCTTCCGCCCAGCCGCCTGCTGCTGGCGTGCGATGACGAGACGCTCACCCGTCGCATCCGCGCGATGTGCACGGTCGGAGCGGACGAGGCGCGGTCGGGCCGGGCGCTGCCGATCGGCGCGCCGCCGCCGGGGACGTCGTCGGCGTTCGTGGTGCCCGTGCTGCCGTCCGGCCTGCCGCCGCCCGAGTCGATGAGCGTCACCGATTTCCGGGTCTATCTTACCTGCCCCTACCGCTATGCGCTTCAGCGCCTCATCGGGCTGGAGTCGATCCGCGACGATGCGGCGGAGCTGGATGCGCTTCAGTTCGGCACGCTCGCGCACGAAGTGCTCGAGCGTTTCGGCGCCGACGAGACGATTCGCGACTCGGGCGGCGCCGAGGACATCGAGCGATACCTGTTGAACACGCTGAAGGAGGTCGCCCGGGTTCGCTTCGGCGCGCAGCCGATGCCGGCGGTGCGCCTGCAGATCGCGCAGCTCGAGCCGCGCCTGCGGCGTTTCGCCCGGCGCCAGGCCGAATGGCGCGCCGAGGGCTGGACGATCCGGCACACCGAGTTCACCTTCGATCCGTCCGCTCACCTCGACATGCCCGGCGAGGCGCCGATGCCCGTACGCGGGCGGATCGATCGCATCGACTGTCACGAACAAACGCGGCGGTGGCGCATCATCGATTACAAGACCGGCGAGCGGGGAGCTTTGCCTTTTCAGGCGCATCACGGGAGAAAGAGGCTGCCGGCGATCGACGAGCTGGAATGGCACGATCTTCAGCTCCCCTTGTATCAGTACCTCGCCCGGCAGAGCGGCATCGAGGGGGAGATCGAGCTCGCGTATATCGTGCTGCCGAGGGATGCCGAGGATGTCGATCTCAGGATCGCGGAATGGGGGCCCGAGCACTTCGAGCACGCGATCGAATGCGCGCGGCAGGTGGTGCGCGACATCAGAGCCGGATCGTTCGAGCTCAATCGCCGGTTCTCGTCGGTCTACGACGACTTCGCGCGGATCTGCCAGACGTTCGCGTTCGTCGAGGATGGCGGTGATGAAGGCGGTCCGGCGGCGGAGGTCGGCCCGTGAGCGACAGCCGTTCGACAGCCCGGTTTCCGCATCTGAGCATTCTCGCCTCGGCCGGGGCGGGGAAGACCTATCAGTTGACGAGCCGGTACCTCGCGCTGCTCGCGTCCGGGGCGGGGCCGGGAACGATCCTCGCCAGCACGTTCACCCGCCTCGCCGCGGGCGAGATCCGCGATCGCGTCCTGCTCCGCCTCGCGCAGGCGGCGGATGATGACGATCAGCGCCGCGCGCTCGCCGCCGACATCAAGACCGCGCGCCTGGGACAGGACGATGTGCGTGCCCTGCTGCGTGCGCTCACGCGCAACCTGCATCGTCTCCAGATGCGCACGCTGGACAGCTTCTTCGCCTCGGTCGTGCGGTCGTTCGCGATCGAGCTGGGGCTGCCGCGCGACTGCCGATGGTGCGCATTCCCAATTTAGGCTTGGAACCGGGCCCCGATGGCGGCAGTCATACTGCTACTTTAGCGGAAATGGTTGCCGATACGGAGGATGGGATTTTAAT
>JAXHTH010000301.1:0-3458 GCA_034211115.1 Planctomycetota bacterium
TACGTCGCGGCGGCGGCAAGGGCGTCGGCGTTGACGCAGTGCAGCACCTCGCCCGTCTCCTTGAACTGCTGCACGATGCGCACGGCTTCCTCGGCCACGGCGACCTGGGCCTGCTCCGTCGAAGCGCCCACGTGATGCGTGCCGATGAAGTTCGGCAGGGAAAGGATCTCCATGTCGATCGTCTTGTCCTCGGCCTTGGGCTCGTCAGCGTAGACATCGAGCGCCGCGCCGCCGATCGTGCCGTTCTTCAACGCCGCCGCCAGGGCCGGCTGATCCACCACGCTCCCCCGCGTGGTGTTGATGAGATACGCGTGCGGCTGCATGAGCGCCAGCGTGTCGGCGTTGATGAGGTTCTTCGTTTCCGGGATGGCGGGCACGTGCAGGGAGACGATGTCGCTGTTTTTGAGCAGCTCCTCGCGCTCGACGCGCTGCGCGTCCGGATGATTGTCCAGCTCCTCGCAGGGGACGATGTCCTGATAGAGGATCTTCATCTCGAAGGCGAGGGCGCGGCGGGCGACGAGCCTGCCGATCTGTCCCACGCCGATGAGGCCGAGCGTGCGGCCCTTCAGCCCGCGGCCGTACTTGGCCCACGCCTTCTTCGCCCACACCCCGCCGCGAAGGTCGGCCGTCTGCTGCGGGATGCGGCGATCGAGGGCGAGCATGAAGCCCATCGCCAGCTCGGCCACCGCGGTCGAGTTCATCCCCGGGCAGTTGGCCACGGACACGCCGCGCGCGCCGGCGGCGTCGGTGTCGATCGTGTCATACCCCGCCCCGGCCCGGATGACCAGCTTGAGCGCGTCCGAGGCGTCGAACACCGGCGCCGGCACCTTCGTCGAGCGCACCACGAGGATGTCCGGGGCATGCTCTCCCAGCGCGCCGGGCAGATCATCGGTCGTCAGCTCGGGCTGGAACTCGACGGTGCAACCCAGGTCCTTCAGGGCGTCGATCCCGACGTCCTCGAACTTGTCAGCGATGAGAATCTTCATGGCGTCCTTCCCGAATTGAGCGAGTGAGAATCCCACACGAGCACCCCGGCGCGGCGCGTCCGGCCGGGAACGGAGGATTGTACCGCGCCGGCGCGTTCCGGGCCGTGTCGGGGCGGCGAAACTGGCGGGGAATCGCGCACGCGTGGCACGGCCGTCCCGGCCGTGCCACGCGGGGCTGGACGGGGCGCCGGAGGAGACTTGTGCCGATGCAGGAATACACACACGGTCGGCCGGGACGGCCGTCCCACTTTCCGATTGGCGGCGCGGCCGTCCCACGCTCCCGCGCTTCCGGGGGTCGCTCAATCCAGCGTGTGCACGAAGAGCCCGCTGCGGAGCTTGGGCTCGAACCAGGTGGACTTGGGCGGCATCACCAGCCCGGCGTCGGCCACCGACAGGAGCTGGTCGATCGTCGTGGCGTGTATGGAGATGCCCACCGCCGCCTCGCCGCTGTCGACGCGCCTGGCCAGCTCGCCCGTCCCCCGGATCCCGCCCACGAAGTCGATGCGATCGCTCGTCCGCGGATCGTCGATGTCGAAGATCGGTTCGAGCACCCGGTTCTGGAGCAGCGACACGTCGAGCGTCTCGATCGGGTCGGACTTGTCGATCGTGGCCGGGTCGAGTTCGAGACGATGCCATCGCCCGGCGAGGTAGAAGCAGAAGACGCCCGGTTTTTCGGGGTCGGGATCGTCCGTCTCGCGCCGCGAGCCGACCTCGCGCAGGCGATCGAGCACCTGCTCGGCGGTCTGCCCGTTCAGGTCGTGCACCAGGCGGTTGTAGGGAAGGATGTTGAGCTGGCCGGCGGGGAAGAGGACGGCGAGGAACCAGTTGTATTCCTCATCGCCCGTGTGATTCGGGTTCGCTTCCCGCTTCTCCGCCCCGGCCCGGGCGGCGGAGGCCGAACGGTGATGGCCGTCGGCGACGTACGCGCAGGGCACCTCCCCGAACGCCTCGACGTAGCGCCGCGGGTCCGAGACGACCCACACCGTGTGCGTCACCCCGTCCGGGGCGTCGAAGTGATACAGCGGGCGGGCGTTGGTGTCCTCCTCGACCAGTTGATCGATGGCGACCCGATCGCGATAGGTGAGGAAGACGGGGCCGGTGTTGGCGTTGAGCGTCTTCACGTGGCGGGTGCGGTCGTCCTCCTTCTCGCGGCGCGTCTTTTCGTGCTTCTTGATGAGGTCGTTGGCGTAGTCATCGATGTGGCAGCAGGCGACGAGACCGATCTGCGCGCGGTGATCCATCACCTGGCGGTAGAGGTACAGCGCCGGCTTCTCTTCGCGGACGAGCGTGCCGTCGTCGATGAACTTCCTGAGGTTCTCGGCGGCCTTGGCGTAGACGGCATCGTCGTAGAGATCAGTCCCCTCGGGCAGATCGATCTCGGGCTTGACGACGTGGAGGAAGCTGACGGGGTTGCCCTCGGCGAGCCGGCGGGCCTCGGCGCTGTTGACCACGTCGTAGGGCACGCTGGCCACCCGGGCGGCCTGGCTGGGCTGGGGACGAAGAGCGGCGAAGGGGGCTATACGAAGCATCGAGGCAGTCCTCAGGCGGTGAATCGGGGCTTCAGAGACGAACGCGAAACGGGGAAGTGTACCGCCTGCCGCTGGCGAGGCGATCCCCCCGCCCCGACCGGCATCCCATAATCGACGCGCAATCTGGGCGGGGGGACTGAAGCGGCCGGCCGATCTGTCCGAAAACCCGATGAGACCAGCTTGCCCCAAGGAGAACAGCCGTGACCTGGAGCCTGGATCAGACGCAGCCGGCCGACGAATCGGGCGCCTATGAGCCCCTGCGCTTCGAGCGCCGGCAATGCGATCGCTGGGGCCTGAACGGCGTGGCGACCGCGTTCGAACTCGCCGGAGACGGCTTCGGCCGCATGCACACGCTCCGGATGGTCGATTACTCCGAGGGCGGCCTGGGGGCGGTGAGCGACAGCGTCATCCCCCTCGGGGCCGCCGTGTCCGTCGGCTTCCAGTCGCCGGGCTATCCGGCCAAGCGGGGGGTGATTCTCCGCTGCACGCCGTGCGGGGACGGCTACCGCGTGGCCATCGGCTTCGAGCAGCGGATGGCCGCCTGACCGCCGCGGCCCGCCCGAGATCATCGATGCTTGCAATCCCTTCGGCGCACGGATGCGCTTGGGGGATCTTTTTCGCGCCGCCCCGGCCGCGTTGAGCGGCCCAGCCGGGGGGCGGGATCCATGCATGCCGATAAACGCGCTCCGGGAGGGGGGGCGATGATCGGTCGGCCGGCCGCGGCGCTCTCCGGGCGTTACCGGCGGTCTGCGGCGCGGGCTGCGGAAGATGGTCCGCCTGCGCGGGCCGGGGCGGCGGCGCAGAGCACCTGCCGCTCTACATTCGCTTGCGGACGGTCGATACGAATCGTGCATTGAACATGGCGTTTGCCTGCGATCCGTCGCGAGGGCGCCGGCGCCGTCGGAGAGGACGGCGGCCGGGCCGGGCGGGTCGTGGCCCGCGC
>JAXHTH010000302.1:0-5023 GCA_034211115.1 Planctomycetota bacterium
GCTCCTTGTACGTCTCCGCCACCTCCGCCACGTCCCGCAGCAGCACGTCGGCGCCCTCGTGATGGGCGATCACCGTTCGCTCGATCTCGTCCGGCGACTGGAACTGGCCGATCGTGCGCAGGCGCACGTCGAGCTTGCCGTCGGCGAGCCGGCCGGCGGAGATGTTCTGGTTCGTGTCCTGGATCACGCTCGCGAACTGCCGGGGCGTGATGCCGTACTGCGCCAGCAGCACGGGATCGACGCGGATCTGGAGCTCGCGCTCACGGCCGCCGTAGACGTTGATTTCCGCGATCCCCGGCACGCGTTCGAGCACCGGTTCGATGCGATCGACGGCGAAGTCGCGCAACACGTCGATGTCGAAGTCCGGATCGGTGCTGCCGAAGACGATCCACGCGATGTAATCGCGGCTCTCCTCGTCGCTCGTGGCCAGGACCGGCTCGTCCACGCCCTCCGGATACTCGGGCACCTCGCGGAGCTTGTCGCTGACCTCCTGGAGCGCCCCGGACTGGTTCGTCCCCGTGGCGAACTCGAGCCGGATGCGCCCGAATCCCTGTTGGGAGATGCTCGTCATCTCCTTGAGGTTGCTCAGGCCGAGCAGGCGCTCCTCCTGTTTGTCGACGACGTTCTGCTCGATCTCCTGCGGGCTGGCCCCCTCCCAGAAGGTGGAGACGGTGATCACCGTGCTCTCCACGTTGGGGGTGAGCTGGATGGGCAGCCGCGAAAGGGAAACCACGCCCGCGAGAATGATGAGGATCACGCCCACGGTGACGGTGACCGGCTGGCGAATGGCGAGGCGGATCAGATCCATGCGTCAGCCTCCTTCGCGTTCGGAGCGGGATGCTTCGCCGCGCGGCTCGGGGGGCGCCGCCCCGCCGGGCGCGCGGGCGGTTTCCGTTCCGGTCGTGTCGATGACGGTGATCGCCATCATCGGGCGCAGACGCTCGTTGCCTTCGACCACCACGAGGTCGCCCTCCTTCAGCGGGCCGGGGCGGACGGCGACCGCTTCATCGTGCTCGAAGAGCACGCTGACCTGGCGCGGCGCCGCCTGGGCCGGAGGAGCGGCCGATCCCCCCGGTGATGCCGGAGGCCGGCTCACCATGTAGACGAAGAACCCCGCCTCGTTGCGCATCAGCGCGTCCCGGGGCACCAGCACGTGCCGGCCGCGCTCGCCCGTGGGAACCCGGCCGGTCACCGACATCCCCGGCGCAAGCGCATCGTCCTCATCCTCGATGCGAACGACCAGATAGAACGTCCGGGCGACGGGATCCACCTGTCGGATGATGCGCGGGCGGGTCGGAGGATAGCTCCGTCGTGATGCCCGCACCTGGACGCCCACCTCCACGTTCTCCTTCGTGACCGCCTCGGCGTAGTCCTGAGGCACGGCGAGCCAGGCCTCGAAGGTCCCGACGGACACGAGCTCCACGAGCGGATCGCCGGCCCCCACCCATTGGCCCACCTCCGTGTGCTTGGCGACGATCACGCCGTCGAACGGCGCGGTGATCACCGTGTCCTCGAGCCTCGTGCGGAGGAGTTCGGCCTGTGCGTGCAGGACGTCGACGTTGCGCTTTGCCTGCTCGTGTCGGGCCTGGGCGACCTGGAGATCCGCCTCCGCGTCGGCGAGTTCCTTGGGGTTCCCCGCCCGCTGCTCGGACAGCTCCTTGAGCAGATCGTAATCGCGCTGCGTGCGGCGGACCTGGGCGGCTCGCTCCGCGACCGTCGCCTGCGCGACCAGCTCCTCGGCCTCGATCCGCTGCAGGTCCAGTCGAAGCCGGCGATCATCGAGTCTCGCGAGCATGTCGCCCTTGTTCACAGCGTCGCCTTCCTCGACGGGGAAGGCGATGACCTGGCCGTCCTCGAGCGTCGCCACGTTCGAGCGGGCCCGGGCGCGGAGATCGCCGGTGATCTGCCGCTGCTCCTGGACCTCGGCCACCACCACCGGCTCGGCCCGCACGGGTGTCGGCGGCTGTCCCCCCGGCGGTCCCTGCGCCCCGGCCGGGCCGGCCGGCAGCGCGGCGAGAAAGACCGCCGCCGCCGATGCCGCACGCGCCCCGAACCGTCTCTCGGCTGTTCGCTTCGTTCGTCTCACGCCTGTGCCTTTCGTGGCGTCATCGTGTGCTGTTTCTGCGCCTCGTGCAGCGCGTTCTCGATCGTCTGTTCATCACAACCCAGCCCGCGAAGTGAGAACGCGGCGATGCTTCGCGCAACCCGTCGCGACACCGCCTCATCCGCAAAGTCGATCCCGCTCAGCCGTTCGATGAACGGCCGGAAGATGCGGAAGTGCATGAGCTGTCCGAGAAGCCAGTGCGCCGCATTCAGGAGTTCTTCGCCCGGCGTGTCGGGCATGAGCACGCCGAGCACCGAGACCAGATCATCGGTGCGCGGTTTGAGGTAGTCGCGCACCACCGCATCGATCGCCTCGCTGGGCTGAAGCGCCTCGCGGAGCATGAGCAGCCCGCAGGCGTCCATCTCCCGCCTCTGCGACGAGCGGTGAAAGAACGCCTGGATGAAGCGCACCAGTTGCGTGGCCGCGGCCGCGTCATCCGCCGGCGCTTCGGCGAGCATCTCCGAAAGCGACTCGCCATCGTAGTGGCCCATCGCCTGCCGCACCGACTCGAGGTAGAGATCGTGCTTGGAGCCGAAGTAGTACTTGATCGAGGCGACGTTCGCGCCGGCCTGTTCGGCGATCTCACGAATGCCGACCTCGGCGTAGCCGCGGCTGCTGAACAGCCGCTGCGCCGCCTCGAGCAAGGCCTCGCGGGTTTGACTGGAGGACTCGGGCATCCTGAACGGCAACGGTAGGCTGGCGCGGCCGCGGAATCAATCGATTGATTGAGGATTCGGAGCCCCCCGCTCAGGCATGAGCCGAGGCTGCCCCGCTCGCTCGCGGTCCATGATGCCCCTCGCCGAAGTCAAACATCGGGCCTCGGCAGCCGGGGGCAGGCCGGGGGTGTTGCGCCGACGCCGCCGACCGGCCCTCCACCCCCTGCCGGCCGCACGACATCGATCCGGCCGGCCGCGATCGTGTTAGAATCGATCCCTCAGCGCCCGTAGCTCAATCGGATAGAGCATCGGTCTTCGGAACCGAGGGTTGCAGGTTCGAGTCCTGCCGGGCGCGTTCAAGAATGGGGTTTTTGGCCCCTTCGACCCGCCGATTGCGCAGTGATTGCGCAGTGAGGTCCAAGTCCGGAGGGCGCTTCCGCTGGTGGAGTCCGATCGAGCGGCGGCTGCTTTGCGGGCATCGCGCGGAGCGGTGTGCGCATGACAACGGACGAAGGCCGTGTCCCGCCGTACCGACTCCGGAGATGGGGGACCAACCCGCCCTGGTCATCGGCGGCGGTATGACTCCAGATCCGCCTCGAGCACTGCGCGAAGTTCGATCGCCTCGGCGTCCTCCTCGCCTTCGAGGAGCTGCAGTGTCTGCGTGGCGAGTTCGATCGCGCGCTTGTTATCGCCCGTCAGGTGGCAGGCAAAGGCCAGATCCCGGAGCAGGGCCGGCGTCGGCTGCTCCGTGAGCTCCGCGGCCTGCTCGGCATACCGAAGCGCTGCTTCGCCGTCTTCGAGCTTGGCCATCAGCTTCGACAGCTCGTGCAGCGTCTCGATTAGGCCTGACCGGCCCGTTGCATCAAGCTTGTCAGCGGCGTTTAACGCCTGGTAGCGTTTGCGCGCCGCCTGGAGATGCTCGACCGCCTCGCCCGGGCGGCCGGCCTTCACGAGCCGAAGGCCGAGATTGACCATCGCCGCGGGCAAGCGCTCTCGCCAGCGGGCATTGTCCGGGTCCGCGTCGGCGAGCTCTTCATAGATGGTCACCGCTTCGCGGGCCGGCTCGATCGCGCCGGTCAGATCGCCCAGCTCCGCGCGTGCCTTGGCGATTCCCTCGCAGCTCGCCGCGAGAAGAAGCCGGTACAGCGTATCTTCCGGATGTTCATCGACGAGTGCCTGCATCATCGATTCCAGTTCGAGGTACTCCTCCAGCGCCGCCTCCCAGTCGCCCATCATGCCCTTCGTGCCGGCGGTGATTTCGTAGAGGCCCGCAAGGTCACGCTGCGCCCGCGCGCTGTCCGGATTATCTTCAGCACGTTGCCTGGCCACGCGAAGGGAATCATCAAGATGACCGAGTGCCTCCTCAGGTCGGTCCATGCGCAGCAGTACTCGTGCGCCGGAGTAATGAAGCATGACCAAGCTGCGCCGCCAGCTGCTGTTGTCCTTGTCCGCATCGACGAGTTGCTCGCGGATGGCGATGGCATCTTCGTATCGGCGCTGTGCCGCCTCGTATTCCCCGCGGCTTTCCAGCCGACCGCCGATGCGGTGCAGGATCCTCGCCACGTCGTCTTTCAGCTCCAGATCGTTCGGATGCTCAGCAGCAAGCCTCTGACGGAGTGTGAGCGACCGTCTGTAATACTGAAGGGCCTTTGTATCGTCGCCCCCTCTGGCGTGTGCTTCACCGACGCTGGACAAGGCATGAGCAAGATCTCTTTGGCTCTGGAAGTCGTTCGGCTCACCGGCCGCGAGCGCCTCGCGCATGGCCAACGACGCCTCGTAGGCTTCGAGTGCGCCGGACGTGTCGCCTGTTCGCTTCAAGATGTCGCCGATGCGAAGATACGTAGATGAGAGGTCCCGCTGGAGTGCGGTATCATTAGGAACGCTCTCCAGTTGCTTCTGCTGAATCGTCTCCGCTGCGCGATAGCAGGTCAGAGCGCTGGCCAGATCGCCGCGACTCGCCGTTCTCACTCCGCCCCGGATGTCGCCGACCCGCGCGTACCCGGAAGCCAGATCGCGCTGGAGATCGACATCATCACCCACGTCCCTTGCGAGCGCATCGAGATACTCCAGGGCGGTTGATACGAGCAGTTCTCGCGCCGGCAGCGAGCCATCCAGATCCACGATGGCGTCGTGAAAACCGAACATGAAGGTGTGAGCAAGCGACCGGACCTGGTCAAACCGTCGTTCAGCGAGTTTGCGCTGATCCTCGGCGAGAGCGCGTTGTTGGATTGCATCCGCCTCCGCAAGTTCGGCCTCGTGCTGC
>JAXHTH010000303.1:0-4943 GCA_034211115.1 Planctomycetota bacterium
GGTCACCGTGCGCCACACGAACCCTGTCACCGGCGAAGAGACCTTCGATCTCATCCTCGTCGATGGCTCATGGGTGCTCGACGGCGAAACGCTGTTCGGGCAACTCGGCCCGGCCGAACAGCAGGCTCTGGACGCCGCGCCGGCGATGTATGAGGCCATGCGCGGGGTCGCCCAGCGCGTCCGCGCCGGCGAGTTCAGCTCGGTGCAGGAGGCGTCGCAGGCCCTGCTCGCGGTCATCATGAACGCGGCAAACCAGGGCGGCGGCCTCCAGCCGCCGGGCTGAGCCGCACCCTTCGATCGCGATTCCCTCTCCCCGGCGGGGTGGACACGTCTGTCGCTGCGGTGCGCTCCCCGGGACCGCCGATCATCGATTAGGATGATCGCATGTCCGCGTCCGGCCTCGAGCGCCGATCACCCCCCTCGCGCCTGCTCTCGCGCGGCTACGGCGTCTACGTCGTCGGCGCCTCGATCATCATCGGCTTCCTGAGCTGGCTGGCCCTGCACATGCTGTTGCCGGTCGCGGCCCAACGATCCGACACCGAGCTGCCTCCACTCGTGATCCTCTGCTTCGAGTGGGGCGCGCTCTCGCCGCTGCTGGCACTGCCGGCGCTGCTGTGCGGGCTCGTCCTGCTCCGCGGCCGGCGCCGATCGCTGCCCCTGGCCCTGCTTGGCACCGCCCTGCTGCTGCTCCCGCTGGTCGTCATCCTCTATTGCTTCCTCGTCGTCGTGGGGGGAATGTACACGTACCGGCCGCTCTCGTAGCGTTGTGGACGGGTGACCGTCGCCGACGTGACTGCATCACCATTACCACTGACCCTCGAGATCTCAGTCATGATTCGATGCATCATCCGACTCGCGATCACCGTCCTTGTCGCCGCTTTCTCCGTCAATGCCGGCTGCGGCAAGACCCCATCGTCGAACGATGACCCGCCATCGGCCGGCACGCCGGCGGCGGAGCCGACCTACGAGACCCATGAGGAACTGCTGGGCTGGCTGAAGACGCTCGAGACGGGTGAGGATCGACTCGCGATGATCGATCTCGTCCACACCGAGACCGAGACCGAGCGGATGACCACGCGCTACATGCGCAGCATCGACAAGGCGCGAATGGAGTATGCCCGCGCGATCAACGAGGCCTTCGCCGCCGACGGGGAGAAGATCATGGCCGATGACCTCGGCATGCGCGCCTTCCACGAGGCGATGCAGAGCGCTGACGTCGAACAGGTCTCACCCGTTCGGGTACGCGTCACCTGCACGCCCGAGAACGGCGAGGAGCAGATCCTCATCCTCGAGCGCTGGGGAACGTGGCAGCTTCACGTCTCCACGCTCCGCAACGGCGAGGATGTCAATGCCGTCTGGTACTCGATGCAGCAGGGCCGCTTCGGCGGGCTGTTGAAGTATCACCGCGACGTGACCGAGCAGATCCGCGCCGGGGCGTTCGACTCGGCCGAAGAAGCGCAGGCGAGGCTCGATGAGCTCCTCGCCGGGCGCATGCCGCCGCTCGGGTCCGTGCCGCCGGATTGAGGGAGCGATGAGCGATGAGCGATGAGTGAAGAGTGATGAGCGAAGAGTGATGAGTGGCGAGGGGTCCCGTTTCGCGACGCGGCTCGCCCGCGTGTCGAGCATCCAAGGGTCCGGGGGCCGGGATTGACGGGCAGGTGCTCAGGATTGTTCGGTTTTGAACTCGCGTAACCGGCGCAACACCGCCGCGGCCGTCTCTCGCACCATGGCATCTTCCTTCGCATCCTCCGCCAGAGCCTCGATGCGGGCGCGCAGCGCGGGCTCATCGTGCTTCGCCAGCGTATTCCCAGCGGCGATGAGGGCGTTGCGCTTCATCATCGCCAGCTTCGAGCGCTTCATCGCCGACCGCGTGAAGACCACCCGCCGATCCGATTCAGTCCAGTTGAGAACCCCCAGCAGGTCAAAGCCGGCGCGCCGCGGCACGTACGCCTCGTGGACCTCTGCTTCGCGGCTCCGCTGCGTCGGCTGATTATGCGGGCAGACTTCCTGGCAGATGTCGCAGCCGAAGATCCAGTTGCCCACCCCCGGAAGGAGATGTTCATCGACGGGCGAACGGTGCTCGATGGTCAGATAACTGATGCACTTCGTCGCATCGACCGACCACGGCGTGATGGCGCCGGTCGGGCACGCGTCGATGCACCGCGTGCACGAACCGCATGGATCGGGCTTCGCCGGCCGCGACGGCTCAAGTTCCAGCGTGGTGACAATCTCACCCAGCAGGAGCCAGCTTCCCACGCTGCGCTCGATGAGCAGCGTGTGCTTGCCGACGGCGCCGAGGCCGGCGCGCTGGGCGTGCTCGCGCTCCAGCAGCGGCGCGGTGTCCACGCACACCCGGAAGACCTCCCGGGGATGGCGATCTCTCAGCTCATCGCACAGCACGTGCAACCGCCGCTTCATGACGATGTGATAATCCTCCCCCCGGGCATACCGCGCGATTCTCCCCTCAGCCCCTGAGTCCCTCGGTCCCTCAGTCCCTTCCCCCCAGTACCGATCCCCCGCGCAGATGATCGACTTCGCCCCCGGGACCAGGCGCGCGGGATCGACGAGCAGTTCCTCGTGCCGCTTGAGGTACGTCATCTCCCCCTGCCGGCCCGCGGCGAGCCACGCGCGCAGCTCCTTCTCGTACCGCGTCGGCTCCGCCCGCGCAATCCCCGCCCGCGCAAAGCCAAGTTCGCGGCAGCGCTGCAGTATCCAATCGGCGATATCGGGCGGCTGGGGCATTGCGGAACGGCTCTGACGGCCATGACACGATACCGGATTCACGGCAACACTCAATCGGCATCATCCGCTCAACCGGCCGGACAGATCTCCGGCCATACGCTATCATCTGTTGACTCATGCAAGAAGGGGCCATCCATGAGCCGGAAACATCAGTTGCACGAAGCGCTCGGGAACTCGGCACTCGCTCTGGCGGCCGTCATCGCCACATTGCTCATCGGCGGATGCGGCGGAACGGAGCCCGCGGCCAGCGAAGAAACGGCCGTCGATCCGCGCTTCGCCAGCGCTGATTCGCTCATCGAGTACTACAACAGCATCTGCCACGAGGTCGAGACTGTCGATCCGGATGCCGTTCTGGAACTCTACTACGCCGAGTCGGCGCTTCAGGAGCGGCTGTTGCGCATCGAGCGTGGGAACATCGCTTACGCGCGAGTGCAGCACGCCTCCTGGCAGCAGTTTGGTCGAGCGCTCACTCGCAGCGAGGATTGGGTCCCGCTCGGCCCGCAACCTCAGCCGGTGGAGATAGAAAGCCGGACTGATGGTCGAGCCACAGCTCTCTACTTCGACGACGACACCGAGCGCCGGACACTTCATCTTGTCGACGTCGACGGCCGATGGTGGATCTCCGGTTACACACTCGAATACGACCCTTCCTATCAAGAGATCCTTGCCGAACTTGACCGGATCGAAGCGGTGACGCCGGTCATCGAACGTGTCTCACTTGGGTTGATCCCACGCATCCGCGCCGGCGAGTTCGCCTCCGCCGATCAAGCCAAAGAGGAGTATATGCGCCTTCTGCGCGAAGCGCTCCCATGAGGAGGTCGTGACCGACGTTCCGCGCATTCCGGCGTTTCGACGTCTTGACGTTTCGACGTTTCGACGTTTCGACGTCTACTCCACTCTTTCCAGCTTCGCATACTCCAGGATCAGCGTCTTCATCCCCACGCTCTGGAAGCGCACGCGGGCGCTGGAGCCGGCGGGTCGCGGCGTGACGGACTCCACCCGCCCCAGGCCGAAGGTGGGATGCCGCACCAGACAGCCCTTGGGGAAGGCGGCGCGCAGCACCGCCCCGCGCCCGCGGCCCGCCGTCACCTCGACGTCGAACTCGTCCTCGTAGGGATCGAACGCGGCCAGATCGTCGGCCTGGTCTGATTCAATGATCAGCTCGCCGGGCAGCTCCTCGAGGAACGGGCTGGCGATCGTCCGTTCCCGCAGGCCGCGATGCGTGCGCTGGACGGCGCGGGTCAACAGCAGGTGGCGTTTGGCGCGCGTCATGCCCACGAAGCACAGGCGGCGTTCCTCCTCCATCTGCATCTCATCCTGCGCGGCGCGCATGTGGGGGAGCAGGCCGTCCTCAAGGCCGGCCACGGCGACGACGGCGAACTCCAGCCCCTTCGCCGCGTGCAGGGTCATGAGCGTCACCGCCCCGCCGGCCGGGTCGATCGCATCGGCATCGCTCACCAGCGCGACCGACTCGAGGTACGCATCCAGCCGTTCCATGAGGTTCCACACCCGTCCCTCCGCCTCGCGCGCCGCGGCGTCGGATTCATCGACCGTCGGCTCGAACTGGGCCGCGGCGCTGATGAGCTCCTCGAGGTTCTCCAGCCGATCGAGATCCTCGTCGGACTTCGACTTGCGATAGAGCGCTTCCATCCCCGACTCGCGCACGACGCGCTCGACGAGGTCCGCCAGCGCCCCGGCCGGCTCGGCGCCGAGGAAGTCCTGCTCATCGCCCAGGGCGGCGATGCGCCACGATTCGATCATGTTCACGAACTTTGACACCGCCCCCGCCGCGCGCGGCGAGAGGCCCGAGATCCGGTCGGCCGCGCGCAACGCATCGAAGAACCGCATCTGGTTCTTCAGCGCGTGCAGCTCGATCCTGTCCAGCGTGACCTTCCCGATCCCCCGCGGCGGCGTGTTGATGATCCGCCGCAGCGCGACCTCATCGCTCGGATTGGCGATGAGGCGCAGGTACGACAGCGCGTCCTTGATCTCCTTGCGCTCGTAGAACGCCGTGCCGCGCGCGACGATGTACGGGATCTGCGCATCGCGGAACGCCTCCTCCAGCACACGGCTGAGCGCGTTGATGCGGTAGAGCACCGCCATGTCCTTCCAGGGGATGTCATGCTCATCGTGGCGCTCACGGAAGGCGTCGATGAGAAGCTGCGCTTCGTGCTGCTCGTCGTCATCTGCCGCGACGAGCA
>JAXHTH010000304.1:0-23431 GCA_034211115.1 Planctomycetota bacterium
GCGCCGCGGGCTCGCGCGCCGGGCGATTCCGAGGATTCTCGAAATCTATTTCCGGGGGCGGGGGCGGGGGCCGCGGCGCGACGCGGAGCGTCGTCCCACCACGCCGCGCGACGCGGAGCGGCGTCCGTTCTACTCCGCACGACGCGGAGCGTCGTGCCACCTCCGGTCCGCCGGCGCAGGGCCGGGACGGCCGTGCCGCTTCTCTTTCGGACTCCGCTATTGACGGAAGGTCACTTCCGCCAGGTCGATGGCGCGGTTGAGGGCGGCGGCCTTGTTCACCGTCTCCTCGTACTCGCGCGCGGGGACGGAGTCGGCGACGATGCCCGCTCCCGCCTGGAGGTGCACGGGCCAGCCACGCGCCGCATGGCCCGCGGTGGGGATCACCATCGTGCGGAGGGCGATGGCCATGTCCATGTCGCCGGCGAAACTGACATAACCGATGCCGCCCGCGTAGGGGCCGCGGCGGGTCGGCTCCAGCTCGTCGATGATCTGCATCGCCCGCACCTTCGGCGCGCCGCTGACCGTTCCCACCGGCAGCGTACCGTGCAGGGCATCCCAGCAGTCCGAGCCGTGCTTCAAACGGCCGGTCACGGTCGAGGACAGGTGCATGACGTGGCTGTAGCGCTCGACCTCCATGATGCGCTCGAGACGGATCGACGCCAGCGCGCAGACGCGCCCGAGGTCGTTGCGCCCGAGGTCGACGAGCATGACGTGCTCGGCCCGCTCTTTTTCATCGGCGCGCAGCTCGCGCTCCAGCGCTTCGTCCTCCTCGGGCGTCGCGCCGCGCCGCCGCGTCCCCGCCAAGGGGCGATTGGTCACGAGCCCGTCGTGCGTGCGGCACAGGATCTCCGGGCTGGAGGCGATGAGGATCGAACCCTCCGCCTGGAGATAGATCATGTACGGGCTGGGATTGACGATGCGCAGCGCGCGGTAGACATCGAACGGATCGGCGGGCGTGCGCCGCTCGAACCGCTGGCTGAGGACGACCTGGAAGGCGTCGCCGGCCGCGATGTACTCCTTCGTCCTCACCACCGCCTCTTCAAACGCCTCGCGCGTGAAGTTGCCCGACATGTGCGCATCGGACTTCTGCGCGACATCCAGGTCGACAGCGCCCGCCGCGAGGGGCACGCTGTGCGTCTCGAGGCGATTGACATACGCATCGAGCTCGGCCGCCCCGGCGTCGTAGGCGGCATCCACCGAATCGTGCTCGTCCAGCAGCACGTGGTTGATCGCGTAGAGCACCTTCGAGACGTGATCGAAGACGCCGACCTGGCGGTAGAGTCCGAAGTGCAGATCGGGGAGGTTCCGGTCGTCGGCCGGGGCGGCCTCGAAGGGCAGCTTCTCCGGCTCCAGGTAGCGGACGGTGTCGTAGCCGGCGTAGCCGACCCACCCGCCGGTGAAGCGCGGCAGGTCGAATCCGGCGCGGGCCGGGGCCGCGACGGGCTTCCAGTGGGCCGTGAGCCCGCGCGGGGCGGCGAGCGGATTCGCCTCCCGCGTCCGCCGCCTCTCGCCGGTGCGGTGATCGGTGATGACGACGTCATGCCCCCGCGCGATGACCTCCATCCCCGGCTGGGCGCCGATGAAGGAGTACCGCCCCAGCATCGACCCGCCCTCGACGGACTCGAAGAGGAAGCTGGGCGCCGTCCGCTCATCGGCCGACACGAGCCGGCGATAGCCCAGCACGGGCGTGAGCTGGTCGCTCATGAGGCGTCGCACGAGGGCGATGGCGTTGCCCCGCTCAGCCAGTTTCCGGAAGGTGGATCGATCCGGCGTGATCATGGGCGGCTAGTGTACCGGTGCAACCGCCCCCGGAGGCGGGACGTACATAGCCGCACAATCGGTACAATCCCCCCGCTCCTTCGGCCCAGCTCATGATCCGGTCCCAGACGCCCGCCCAACCCGACGATGGCCCGCCCGCCCCGGTCGCCGACCTGCGGGCGATTTCCAAGACCTACTTCAAGCCGGACGGGTCCGTGCTGGTCGAGGCGCTCAAGGCCGTCGATCTGACGCTTCAGACCGGCCAGTACCTCTCCATCATGGGCGCCTCCGGCTCGGGCAAGAGCACGCTGATGAACATCCTCGGCTGTCTCGACCGGCCGACCGAGGGCACCTACCTGCTGGACGGGCGGGACGTGGCCACGCTCGACGATGACGATCTCAGCCGCGCCCGCGGGAGGAAGATCGGCTTCATCTTCCAGGCGTTCAACCTCATCAGCGAGCTGACGACCGTGGAGAACGTGGAGGTTCCGCTCTTCTACCAGGGCGTCCACAAGCACGAGCGACATGATCGCGCCGTCGAGAAGCTCCAGCTCGTCGGCCTGGGGGATCGGCTCTCCCACCGCCCGGCCGAGCTGTCCGGCGGGCAGCAGCAGCGCGTCGCCGTCGCCCGCGCGCTGGTGACCGATCCCTCGATCATCATGGCCGACGAGCCGACGGGCAACCTCGACTCGAAGACGGGCGAGGCGATCCTCAATCTCATCACCGACCTGCACGATCGCGGGATGACGATCATCATGGTCACGCACGATGAGCGCGTCGCCGAACGCTGCCAGCGCATCGTCTTCCTCCGCGACGGCGAGATCGAGTCGGACGTGCTGCAATAGTCTGCCCGCGTGCCGCCGAAGCGGCGCGCGCCGTGGGATCGAGACACCAATGCGAATTCTCGGCATTGATCCCGGACTGCACCTGACCGGCTACGGCTGCGTTGATCTTGCCGAGGGGCAGGCGGAGCCGGCGGTGATCGAGGCCGGCGTGCTCAGGCTGGCCCGCAAGCAGCCGATGGTGTATCGCCTGAACCAGCTCTACGAGGACCTGATGGCGCTGCTCGACGAGCTGAGCCCGGACGAGATGGTCGTCGAGAAGCTGTTCAGCCACTACAAGCACGTGCGCACCGCGATCCTGATGGGCCATGCGCGGGGCGTGGTCCTGCTCGCCGGGCGGCAGCACGAGATCACAGTCGGCGAGCTGTCGGCCACGGAGGTCAAGAAGGCCGTCACCGGCACGGGGCACGCGACCAAGCACCAGGTGCAGCAGGCGGTGATGAGCCAGTGCGGCCTGGCCGAGATTCCCCAGCCGCCGGACGTCGCCGATGCGATCGCCATCGCCCTCTGCGCGGCGAGGCGGAAGATGGTGGAATCGTGACCCGGACCGTGATCGCGTGCCTGATTACGGCTCGAACGGCTTGAGGATCATCGTCACCGGCGTGCCCACGGGCGGGATGCGCTCGGTGTCGACCTCCCACTCCGGCGGCTGAACCGCCGCCTGATCGGCGAGCACGCGCGAGAAGCCGACGACCTCGTCGCCGAACGTGACGAGCCCGATGATCGACCCGGTCACGTCGGCCACGTAGTGCTCGCCTTCCTCGTCCATCCAGTCGGGATTGGGGGCGAAGGCGGAGCCGGCGAAGATCCACGGCTCGCGCGGAAACTCGTGCCGGCCCAGGTGATCCCGAATCCAGGACCGGATCGGTTCCTCGATCAGCCCATCCGATTCGTCCGTGTAGCGCACGAGGACATCGAGGGCGGTACCGGTCGGCGGAGTGAACGAGTACTCCTCGTTCTCATAGGACCACCTTCCGGGGCTGCCGGGCTCAAATCCGGCCATCAACAGGGCCGCATGAATCTGGCTGGGTTTCGCGCGGGGCACCACAAGCGATTCGTGCTCGCGCGTGCCCGGTGCGCAGGCGATCTGCTCCAGCCAGCCGTACTCCAGGCACACCCAGGCCTGGAGCTCGACGGCTGGGGCCTCGGGGAGGACGACCACGCCCGGGAACGGCTCGATCCGCGTCGAGGGAACATCGGAACTCGCGGCCGGAGCGTCATCCCGGGCCGGTCCCGCACCGCGCTCGGGCCCGGCGGCCTGATTCACCGCAGCGGCCGCCGGCTCGGTCCCTCCCTCGACCGGCGATGGCGTGGCAGCCGGCGATGCGGCCGCGTCGTCCGCCCTTGCGGGCCCCGCGCGGCAACCGCCGAGCAGAATCGTCAGCAGCGCCAGGATGACGGGGAGGGCAGGCGGCACGGCGACAGGCTATCGCGCCGATCGCCGCCCGTCCCGCCCGGATGGCGAGCTCGCTCCGGCCCGCCTCACGGGTGGGCAACGAAAAAAGGCCCGGCAGGAGCGAACTCCATGCCGAGCCCTTCCGGGGGCAACGGGAGATTCGGGGCAATGGGGGACGGAAGCGTCCCCATTCATGTACACGTTACCACGTCTATCACGGCTGTCAACCCCCCCGGTGGGCAGCGACGGGTTTTGTGCGTAGCCTTTTTCCCGGCCCTCGGGCTCGCGGGAGACAGGGTCGCCGCGACGCGGTGGAGGCTCCTTGCCGCGAGGATGCGAAGGTAGCGAGATGATCGAGCTGACGCGCGATGTCCGATTCTGTATCCCGCTCTGCGAAGGCGAGTTGTCATCCTCCGCCGGCGGGCGGCACAACACCTTCGCCGGCTTCCCGAGCATGCCCGGGCTCGGGGTCTACTTCGAGCTGTCCGTCTGCTGCGGGGGCGAGAACGACCCCGTCACCGGCTATCTCATCAACATCACGGAGATCGATCGGGCCGTCCGTGAACGGGCGGTGCCCCTCATCCGGGAAGCCGTCCGGACCCGCTCCGGCGACGCCCCGGCCTCGCTGCTGCCGGGCATCCTCGCCGAGGTCGGAGCGACCCTCAGCCGGCCGGTCAAATCGATCACCTGGCGCCTGACGCCCTTTTACAGCCTCACCCTGGAGACGGCCCACATGGAGCGTTTTCTGACCCGCCAGCGGTTCGACTTCTCCGCCGCCCACCGGCTGCACTGCTCGGAACTGAGCGATGAGGAGAACCGTGATCTCTTCGGCAAGTGCAACAACCCGAACGGCCACGGGCACAACTACCGCCTGGAGGTCATCGTCGCCCAGCCATTGCCCGCGCAAGGGCGGCCGCCGTCTCTGCCCCTGCCGGAACTGGAGCGGATCGTCGACGAGCAGGTCATCCGGCGCTTCGATCACACGCATCTGAACCTGGACACGTCGGAGTTCGCCGATCTCAACCCGTCCGTCGAGCACATCGCCCGCGTGTGCCACGATCTTCTCTCGGCACCGATCGCGGCTGCCGGGGCGGAACTCAGCCACGTGACGGTATGGGAGACGGAGAAGACGCGCTGCACCTACCCGGCCCGCGGGTGAGGGTCCGGGCGGCGTGCCCGGCGCGCTGCTACCCTGTGTCGTTCCGCCCCGCCAGAGGGCCTTGTCAGGAGCATCCCACGCCATGCGACATCATCGCCTGTTCCCGGTTCCGCTCGCCTTGCTCTGCGCGGTCCCCTTCGCGCTCGCCCAGACCGTGCCCCCGGGCGGGGCGACGGGAGCGCCACCGGCCACACCTCCCGGCGCTCCCCCCCAGGCACCGGCAGAGGAAGCACCGCAGACCGAGGCCGGGCGCGCCTACGCGCAGTTGCTCTCCACGTTCCAGATCCTCGAGGGCTCGCTGAAGAGCCCGTCCCGACTCGCCGAATCCGAGCGGGCGGCGGTGCAGAGAGTCCTTCAACGGGCCGAAGCGTTCTCCGAGCGCTATCCGGACCACCTCGGCGCCCTGGCGATGCAGATCCAGCTTCTCAAGTGGCTGGACACGGATCCGCAGCGCGTCGCCGGGCTGTTTGAGCGTCTCATGGAACTCCGTCCCGACGATGTCAATGTCGCCCTCCTCTGGGCGGGCGAACGGGAGAGAACCGAAGAGCTCGAGCCCGAGGCGGTCCTCGCCCTGTATCGCGATCTGTGCGAGCGCTTCCCCGACAATCCCGTCGCCTGCCTCGAATACGGCGAGCATCTGCGCGATCAGCTCCGCTACGACGAGGCGATCGAGCTGGTGAGGCGGATCGATCCGGACCCGGCCGAAGCCCCGAAGCTGGTGTATCTCCTCGCCGACTGCCTCTTCGCCGAGCATCACTTCGAGGAGGCGCTGGCCGCCCTCGAATCGATCCCCGCCGGCGCGATCGAGGACTTCGAGCTGCGCCGAACCGTCGATCGCGACAAGCGATACTTTGGCGAATACATCGAGTTCTGGCAGCAGGAGCAGGAGCTGCGGGCGGCGGAGGCGGAGGCCGACGACCTGCCGCGGGCCGCCATCGAGACCGCCCGCGGCCGGATCGTGGTCGAGTTGTTCGAGGACCAGGCCCCCAACACCGTGGCCAATTTCATCTCGCTCGCCGAGTCGGACTTCTACGCCGGGACCGCGTTCCACCGGTTCGTGCCCAACTTCATGGTCCAGGGCGGCGATCCCAACAGCAGGCCGGATGCGAGCGGAACGCCGGGCATGGGCAATCCCGGCTATTACATCCCCGATGAGCACACGCGGGAGGATCATCGCAATCACTTCCGCGACAGCCTGGCGATGGCCAAGCAGACGCGGCCGAACACCGCCGGCTGCCAGTTCTACTTCAACCACCGCCCCACGCCCTGGCTGAACGGCCGGCACACCGTCTTCGGCCGCGTGATCGAAGGGCTGGAGATCGTCCGGTCGCTGCGCGAGGGCGACGGGATTACCGGCATCACGGTGCTGCGGAAGCGCGATCACGCCTACGAACCGGAGACGCTTCCGCTCGTCCCGCCGAAGCCGCCCACGCCGGAGCGCATGCCCTTCACCGACCGGCCTTCGGGAGGATGACCATGGCCCGCATGATCCGCCACGAACCGACCGGCCCGTACCGCATCGACCCGCAGGACAAGCCCGTGTTCATCTGCGGGTGCGGCCTCACGCAGAACCCGCCCGATTGCGACGGCTCGCATTCGGCGTGCCGCGCCGAGGAGCCGGGCAAACTGTACGTGTACGACGCCGGTCGGCGGAAGGTGGTGGAGATCACCGAGGACAGGACGTGATCGGGCGCCGCGCCGCCGCCGACCGATAAGAAGACGCGCCCACGCGCCGCGCCGGCGTGGCCGGGCGCGCGCCGCGGGCTTCTCTGCCGCCGCTCTGCGCCCGAGACAGGCTCGTTCCAACAGGCGTTCTGCGGCGCCGGCTCCGCTTTTTTGCGATTAATTGGCGGTCTCGTCTGATGCATCGACGCGCGTGAACCGATGTGTGCGTTGATCCGCCCGGCGATCGTCGCCGGGGTGGTCCACTTCCGAGCCCCAAAGCGAGGCGGCCGCCAGCATGAGCCCCCCGCGCGGGCGGAAAGGTCAATCGGTAGGAGACTCGTCAATATGCCTAGCAAGTACACCTCACCGTACGCGGCGTCGTTCAAGTCGGCCGTCAATCGCGGGACGTCGTACAACTTCGCCGTCTTCAACATCGCCAAGCGTTACAACAAGACCCCCGAGTACATCTGGCAGTCCCTCTACAAGGCCGGCCTGTGCTATCGCCAGAAGTTCAACGGGCAGTGGATCTACTGGCCCGTGAACTTCAAGAAGTGCACCGCCAAGACCTGGAAGACCAGCCAGTACTGGACCTGGCAGTGGTTCACCGAGTGGTGCCTCGCCAACGGCTGGGCCACGCCGCAGCAGTTCAAGAACCACACCGGCTCCCAGCAGGACTTCATGACCTGGTGCCGCAAGTTCTTCGGGAAGCAGTACACCTGGAAGAAGACCAAGACCAGGACCACCAAGAACTACAAGTTCCCGACGGCCAAGAGCCGCACCACGCGCCGGTACCGCAAGGCCGCCTGAGCCGCGCGCGCCGAACACGCAACGACACCGCAGCGCCGACCGGCCGGTCGGCGCTGTTGTTTTCTGACTCGCGCGCCGGCGCCGTCCGCTTCCCGCCGCGTTTCGTTTCGTGATCCCCGACCTCGCGAGCGGATCAGACCAGGTCCGCCTCGCCGAGCAGGCGAAAGCTCTTCCGCCTCAGAATCTGGCCGGCCAGGACGTGATCATCCACCGCCAGGGCGATGGTCGGCGTGCCGTCGGTGCCGAACATGAGCGGATAGGCGAAGCGGATGTTCAGCTCCGCTCCCAGCAGGCACATGCACATGCTCGAAAGCGTGTGATTGCCGCACAGCTCGACCACGAGCAGATCGACGACGGCGAAGGTCACGCCGTGCTCGCGCAGCAACCGCTCGGTCGCCGACCCGTTGCTGGTGATGAGCCGGGCCACGCCGTGATCGGACGATTCGAGCACGCTCATGCCGCAGAGGCGCACGTCGGTGGCTTCGTCGAAGAGGCGGACGAGGTCGAGGAGCCGGCCGACCTTGTTCTCGAGGAAGACGCTGAACTGCCGCACGCTGGGCGGCGTGTAGCCTCTGGAGGTCTGTTGCGGCATCGTCTGGCTCATCGGTGGTCCCCTCCCCCCGCGGCTGTGGCGCGCACTCACACCTCCGGGCCGATCCGCCCTCCGGGACTAGCGTACCGCCCCGCGGCGCGCTTGCAAGGGAAATCCCCGCCCATCTTCACACCCCGCCCGCCCCCGGATCGCCGTCAATCGGCGCCGCGGCCACGAAATCGACCGCCCCCGGGTCCGGGGCGAGCCCCGCGGCGTGCAGGCACTCCAGCAGCGTCCGAACCGCCCGCTCGCCGGTGGGGCCGAACTCGATCGTCCACCGGTTCACGTACATGCTGATGAACTCATCGGCCACGCCGGGCTCGATCCCCCGGGCGAAGCCGAGCGCATACGCCAGCGATTCGTCCCGGTGGGCGAGGGCGAATTCGACACTTCGGCGAAGCAGCCCCGTGACCTCCTCCAGCGCGCCCGCCCCGAATCGCCGGGCCAGATCGCGCCGAACGGCGTTGACGCCCAGCGGCAGGGGCAGCCCGTGCCGCCGCGACCACCATGCCCCGAGATCCTCGATGAGATGCAGACCCGCCTGTTCATAGGTGAGCTGTCCCTCGTGAATGATGAGGCCGACATCGAACTCGCCCTCCGCCATACGCTCGATGATCTGATCAAACGGGAGGACCTCGTAGCGAAACCCGCCGGCGCCGAGCAGCAGGCCCGCGACCGCGAAGGCGCTGGTGCGCGTCCCCGGCACGGCGATGACGAGCTCCGACATTCCCAGCTCGTCGACGGTCATCGGCCGCGTGGCGACGAGCTTCGGGCCGAAGGCATCCCCCAGCGACGCCCCGCACGCGGTCAGCGCATAGCGGTCCTTGACGTGCGGGTATTGCGCACAGCTCATCGCGGTGATCTCGAGATCCCCCTGCTCCGATCGGCGATTGAGTGTTTCGATGTCCTCCGCGACAGCCTCGAAGCGGAAGCGTCCGGTGTCGATCCGCGGCGGGCGGCCGTCAATCTCCAGCAGCGGCCACCACATGAACGCATCATCCGGATCCGGACTGTGCCCGAGGCGGAGAAGGGAACGATCATCGCGCCGGCTCATCATCGTCGATGATAGACCGCCGCGCGAAGAAAGACCCCGGCACGGGAGTGCCGGGGCTTTGAAGCATCAACCGCAGCGCGATTGCCGCGTTTCAGCGTTCCGCTTTCCCCGTTCCGGCTTTTCCTTCCTGGCATTCGCCCCACGCGGCGAGCAGCGCGAGGAGGTCGGCGGTGTCGGTGTCGCCGTCACCGTCCACGTCGCCCTCGCCCGTTCCCCACGCGCCGAGAAGGAAGAGCAGGTCGGCGGTATCCACGTCGCCGTCGCCGTCGAAGTCGGCCGGGCATTCGCATTCATCGGGGATGCCGTTGCCGTTGTTGTCCTCGCTCGTGCCGTTGTAGATGTCGCAGCCGTCGGGGACGCCGTTGTTGTTGCAGTCGTCAAAGAGCTGGTTGTAGTAGAGGTAGTTGCCCTCGTCGCTGTCCCAGTTGGAGACGGCCATGTCCATCGAGTGAGAGTGGCGATAGGTGACGACGAGGCTCTCCGCGGGCGGCCCGTCGAGGCTGATCCACCCCCGCTCCCGGCTCCAGGTGTACTCATCGGGCGCCAGCTCGACGCCGTCGCGAACCACCGAGACGAGCCCCTGGATCGGCTGCACGGGCAGATGAAAAAGCGTGCGGTCCCCGTCCGGCTCGAACGGCTCGCTGAAGACGAGCTCGATGCCGCAGGCGGGATCGACATCGCCGAAGACGATCTTCTCGATCACGCTGTTGGCCGACGACGTCCAGGAGGGGCTGGCCGGCAGGCCGGAGCCGGTGTTGTAGAACAGGTGCCCGTTGCCCCACCAACTCCCCGTGGCGAGATCGAGCATGTCGTCGTTGTTCACGTCCGCCAGGGCGACGGCGGAGCCGTAGCCCTCGTAGTACGACCAGGAGTATTCATCGTCGAAGAGGCCGTCGGAGAGGCCGGTGTACTGCCGGATGCGGCCGCTCCCGCCGAGCTGCGTGTTGTCGGTGATGAACAGATCGACCACGCCGTCGCCCGTCACGTCGCCCGCGGTCGCCATGATGGCGTCCTGATCGGGGTTGTCGGCCGTCGCCCAGGACGCGGTCGTCTCCAGCGTCCCGCCGAGGTTGCGGTAGAGGCGCGAATACGTTCGGCCGGCGGCGCCGACGAGATCCTGCCACCCGTCGTCATCGCCATCGACCCAGAGCACGCCCTGGTAGTGATACTCGTCGTCGGAGACCCAGCTCGCGGTCTCCTCCAGCGCCCCGTCCACGTTCAGGTAGACGTAGTTGTTGTAGTAGTGCTGGGGGCTGTAGCTCCAGCCGGTGGCGACGGCCAGATCGGGTCGCCCGTCGTTGTTCATGTCGCCGAACGCGACGCCGAACGCGTTGCCGACGATGTCCGACTCCCATATGGGCGTCGAGGTCAGCACGCCGGCGTTGTTCAAATAGAGCTTGGCGATGGGCGCGTAGGTGCTGAACTCGCCGAGGTGGGCGACGGCGACGTCCATCCAGCCGTCGCCGTTCACATCGGCCACGTCCAGGTGCCCGTTGTAGGCGGAATCGTCGGACTGCCAGTCGGGCACGGCGGGGAAGGCGCCCTCGCCGTCGTTGTAGTACACGGCCAGATGCTGCTGGTAGATGTCGTTGCCGTTGGCGACGACAAGGTCCAGCCAGCCGTCGCGGTCGAGATCCACGAGGGCGGCCCCGGTGGACACCTCCGTGTCGGCCGACTCCCAGTCGGGGCTCGTGTGGTAGACGGGCTGGGCCGTCGCCGAGGCGGCGGCGATCAGGCAGAATGCGGAAACCAACGCGCGATTCATCTCCGGCCTCCTCTTTCTCATCAATTGATGCGTGGGGCTTCAACCATCGATTCTACAGCCGATCCGGCGGGCTGCCGCATCAATTCCGCCGATTCGAGGCGGACTCGGAACCCCGCGGCGGCCCGCCGATACATCGACTGAAAAGAATGTCATGAGGCGATCACGGCCCGGCGTGACCGGTCTCATCGGAGACCGCCACCGCGGCCGCGGCGCGCCTGCGCGCCACCGCCCACGTCTCGTCGGGATCGTCCATCACGAGCTGCCGGATCCCGCCCGGAAAGTGACCCTGGAGCCGCTCGTACTCCGCCCGGTATTCCTCGTTCGGATGCGCCCAGTCGTGCAGGTAGTAGACGGTGTGGATGCAGGCCTGGAGCAGCTCCTTGGTGCAGCCGAAGCACGGGCGCATGGTCGAGTACATCGTCGCACCCTCGACGGCGATGCCGAACCGCGCGGCCTGGAGCAGCGCGTTCTGCTCGGCGTGGACGCAGATGCACAGGTCGTAGCCGGTCCCCGAGGGATACTCATCGCGGTGCGCGCAGCGATGGCACCCCCCCTCCATGCAGTTGGTCATGTGATGGGGCGTGCCGTTGTAGCCCGTCGAGACGATGTGGTTGTCCTTCACGATCACCGCGCCCACGCGATTGCCCATGCAGTTGGCGCGCTTCCGCACCGCCATGGCGATGCCCATGAAGTACTCATCCATGTTCGGGCGGGTGTAGGCTTCTTCCGTGGTCATGGTCTTCCTTCAGGTCTTCCATCGATACGACGCATCGGCCGGCGGCGACCGCCCGCGCATCATTCGCTCCCCTGCATCTCCTCGCGCAGGTCCCGGCGCATGAGCTTGCCCGTCGGGTTGCGGGGCAGTTCCTCCAGGGCCCGTATTTCGCGTGGGACCTTGAACTGGGCCAGCCGCTGCCGGCAGAACGAGCGCAGTTCCGTCTCGTCGAACGCCGCGCCTTCCTCCACCTCCACGAAGGCCAGGGCGACCTCGCCGCGCGATTCGTCCTGCATGCCGATCACGATCGAGGCGTGCACGGACGGGTGGGCGTTGAGCACCTCCTCGATCTCGCGGGGGAAGACGTTCTCCCCGCCGATGATGAGCATCTCCTTGATGCGTCCGGTGATGTAGAGATGACCGTCGTCGTCGACCCGGCCCATGTCGCCGGTGCGGAAGTAGCCCTCCTCGTCGAAGACCTCGGCCGTCTCCTCGGGCATCCTGTAGTAGCCGGCCATGACGTTGGGACCTTTGAAGCAGATCTCCCCCTCCTCGCCGGGCCCGAGGCGCTCGCCGGTGGGGGAGACGATCTTCATCTCCACGTCGGGCAACGCCTGGCCGACGGAATGGTCTCGGTGATGGCCCGGCCGGCACCAGTTCGTCACCGGCGAAGTCTCCGTCAGGCCGTAGCCCTCGTTGATGATCACGCCGAACCGCTCCTTGAAGCCCTTGAACACCGCCTCGGGCAACGGCTCGCTGCCCGAGACGATCCACTTGAGCGATGCGAAATGCTCGGGCGTGGCGCTCTTGGCGCTGAGCAGGGCGTTGAACATCGACGGGATGCCGATGAACGCCGTCGGCCGGTGCTCCTTCAGCAGACCAAGGATCTTCTTGGGCATGAACCGGGCGGTGTAGATCACCCTGCACCCCGCCGACAGCGGCACGAGAGTCAGGACCGTCAGGCCGAAGCTGTGGAACTGCGGCAGGACCCCGAGCATCACGTCCTCGCGGGTGAATCCCGCCCACTCGACGCACTGGCGGACGTTGGCGGCGAGGTTGCCGCTCGTGAGCATCACCCCCTTGGGCCGGCCGGACGTGCCGGACGTATAGACGAGGGCGGCGAGGTGATCGTCATCGCGCCGCGCCGCCCGCCGCAGCGGCGGAATCCCCTTGAACGACATCGCATCGAGGCGGATTTGTCTGACGTGCCCCGGCAGCTCGCCGAAGTGGTCGATCATCGGCTTGACCGTAATCACCGCATCGAGCTCGGCATCATCGATGACGTAGGCAAGGTCCTCGCCCCGCAGCAGGTAGTTGAGCGGGACCGCCGTCCGCCCCAGCAGCCAGGTGGCCATCATCGCCAGCGGGGAGAGGCCCGAGGTGGGGAGCATGAACCCGATGCGCGGCCGATCCGTCGTCCGGCGGATCTTCTTCGCCAGGTGGAGGGCGGCAATGTAGAGCGTCACCGCCTTCCACGACCGCTGATCGTCGACGATCGCCGTCCGGAAAGGGGAGAAGATCGCGTTGTGCAGGATGGGTTTGAGTACGCGCATCGGCTCGTGCATCCTCGCGGCCGTGAAAGTTGGCGATCCGCCGCCGATCGGTACGATACGATCTGCGACCGGGCCCGCCAAACCGCGGCGAGGGGTCCCGGCGTCTCGTCCACCTGACTCCTCCGGAAGCGGCCATGATGCGACTCCTTCCGTCAATCCCGCTGCTGGCCGGGCTGGCGATGTTCCTTCTCTCGGGCTGCGAATCGACGCCGCAGGCGGGATCGCTCGATGCGGCGATCCTCAGCTACGAGGCCGGCCGCTACACGCTGGCCCACCGCCAGGCCGGCCAGGCGATGCACTCGGCCGGTGCGATCGAGCGCGAACGGGCGACCTATCTCGCCGGCCTCAGCGCCTACCGCCTGGGGCGGCTGGACGAGGCGGAACGGCTTCTGCTCACCGCCGCCCGCAGCGCTGATGCGGCGATGGCGGCGAAGGCCCGGGCGGGCCTCGGGCTCATCCGCCTCGATCAGGATCGCCCGGCCGAGGCGGCCAGACTCTTCCAGCAGGCCGAAGCCGATCTCAGCGGCGCCGATGCGAGACAGGCGGCTCGGTATGCGGACGCGGCCTGCCTTCAGGCCGGCCTGCCCGCGCCGCACCCCGCGCACGCATCCCCGCGCGTCGGTCGATCCACGGCACTCGAGACGGCCTCGAACGATGCGACGACCTTCGCCCTCCAGGTCGGGGCCTTCCGGGACCGCAGGCGGGCGGAGCGCGCCGCCGCCGGCGCCGACCCCGTCGCCGACGAAGGCGGCCTCGGGCGCGTGCGGATCATCCCCCGCTTCGACGATCGCGGCCGGCGCCTGTACGTCGTGCAGTTGGGGAGTTTCACCTCGCGGCGCGAGGCGGCGGCGGTGCGGACGCGGCTGCGGCATTCCGAGTACATCGTCGTCCCCGCGGCGGACAGCGCCCGCCAGTAGTCCCTGCCCCGGGGAGTATCCGCACGACGCGGAGCGTGGGCCCACCACCGAGAAGCAACATCCGCACGACGCGGAGCGTCGTGCCACCCCTGCCTCACAACACGCGTTCGAAGACCTCGATGAGCCGATCGATCTCCTCGACCGTGTTGTAGTGGACGAGACTCACCCGCACCACGCCGTCCGCCGGATCGAGCCCGAGCGCTTCGCAGAGGCGATAGGCGTACATGTGCCCGTTGCGGATGCCGATGTTCTGCGCGTGCGCGGCGGCGGCGATCTCGGCCGATGACTTCGACTCGTGCACGAAGCTGATCGTGCCCACGCGATCCGGTCCGCTGTGCGCGGGGCCGATGATCCGCACCCGATCCTTGCCCAGCAGGTAGCCGATGAGGCGCTTCTGCACGGGATCTTCGCACGCGTGCATCACGTCGAAGGCGTCGACGATCGCCTGCCGATCGATCGGCACATCCTCCTCGCGCCCGGCGAGGAAGTTGAGATACTCTCCGAGCGCGAGCAGCCCGGCGCATCCCTCGTGCGAAGCGCCGCCGAGCTCGAACTTGTAGGGGATCTCCTCGCGCGGGATGAAGAAGTGATTGGGGCCGGTGAGCTCCGCCAGCGCCTCGTGCGTGCCGAACAGCGCCGCCATGTGCGGGCCGTACACCTTGTAGTTGGAATACACGTACCAGTCGACGTCCCAGGCGGCGACGTCGATGGCGCGATGGGGGGCATAGGCGACGCCGTCCACGACCACCCGCGCCCCCGTCGCGTGCGCGATTCGCGTGATCGCCTCGACGTCCACGATCTCACCCAGCAGGTTCGAGACGTGCACGAACGCGATGATCTTCGTCCGCTCCGTGAGCAGCTTCTCGAGTTCCTCCACCGGGCAGGTCATCGACGCCTTGTCGAAGGCCCACATCTTCACGGTGAAGCCGCGGTCGGCGAGCTTCATCCAGGGCCCGACGTTCGCCTCGTGCCCGCTCTCGACGACGATGATCTCATCGCCGGGCTCAAGGGCGTCGGCGTAGCCGCCCGCGAGCATCGTGCACAATTGCGTGCAGGAGGGGCCCAGGATCACCTGCCCCCTCTCCCGCCCGTTCATGAACAGGTTGATGAACTCGTGCGCCTCGTGCACGATCGCATCGCATTGGTCCGCGAGCGCATACCCCGCCCCGAGCTGGACGTACGTGCGGCGCATGTATTCGTGGATCGCATCCGCGACGACGGCGGGCACCTGCGACCCGCCGGCGTTCTCGAGGAAAACCGTCTCCGAGTCGAGGGCGGGAAACCGCCCGCGGAGACGCGCGACATCAACGGTCGTTCGTGCGGAAGTTGGCAACTGCATGGGTCAAGTTTAGACGACTCACCGCCGACACGCTCCCGCGGCACACGGGATTCGCGTCGCCCCTTTTGGGTCTTCGCGCCCCTCCCACGACGCTCAGCCCCGCGCCAGCTCGGCGAGCAGAGCGATCAGAAAGCGGTACGACCGCTCGACCGAGGCGATGTAGACGCGCTCCTCGGGGCTGTGGGCGCCCTCGATGCGGGGTCCGATGGAGATCATGTCCATCCCGCCGATGCGGCGGCCGATGATGCCGCATTCCAGCCCCGCGTGAATGGCCGCCACGCCCGGCTCCGTCTCGAAAAGCTCCGCATAGATCCGACGGGCCGTGGCCAGGAGCGGCGACTCGAGATCCGGCTGCCAGCCCGGATACGAATTGCCGATCTCGACCGTCGCCCCGCCCAGGCGGCCGATGGCCGCGAGCTGCCACACGATCATCTGCATGTCGTCGGCGGAAGAGCTTCGCGCCAGGCAGCCGACCTGCACGCGGATGCCGTCGCCGCTCTCCTCGCGTCGCGTGTCGATCGTCGAGATGTTGTTGGAGGTCTGGACGAGGCCGGGGATGTCGGGCACGATCGCCGCCACCCCGCTGGGCAGGGCGATGAGGCCCTTGAGCAATCGGCGCGAGTCCTCCGCCGAGCCGACCGACGCGTCCCTGCCATCGATCGCGTCGACGGTGATCCGGCAGTTCTTCTCGCCGTGCGCCCGCACCGCGCGGGCCTGCGCTTCCCCGGCGGCGTTCCGCAGCGCATCGATCGTGCCGGCGGGACCCGCCACCGTCGCGCCGGCCTCGCGCGGGATCGCGTTGCGCTTGCTTCCGCCCGTGATGTCGACGAGCCTCAGCGGCAGATCGAGTTCGGCGCCGAGCACCTGGGCCAGGAGCTTGACGGCGTTGGCGCGGTTGAGATGGATCTCATCGCCGGAGTGCCCGCCGCGCAGGCCGCCGACCTTCACGCGACAGGTGTCGGTCACATCGGCGGGCGCCGCGGCGGGGAGTTCCCAGATCAGCTCGACGTCCGTGCCCCCGGCGCAGCCGATGTAGATCGCGTCATCTTCCTCCGAATCGAGGTTGAGCATGCGGCGTCCGCGGAAGAAGCCGGCGTCCAGCGCGTTGGCCCCGGTCATGCCCATCTCCTCGTTGGACGTGCAGAGGATCTCCAGGGGGCCGTGCACGACGTCGGGGGAACTGGCCGCGGCGAGGGCCATCGCCACCCCGATGCCGTTGTCGGCGCCCAGCGTCGTTCCCTCGGCGCACACGATCGGCTCGCCGGTCTCCGCATCCGTATCGATCACGGGTCGAATCGGATCGCGCTCGAAATCGTGCTTCACCTCGGCGTTCTTCTCGCCCACCATGTCCAGGTGCCCCTGGAGCACGGTGACCGGCGCGTTCTCGTGCCCCGGCGTGGCGGGCGCCTCGATGACGATGTTGCCCGTCTCGTCCCGGCGCGACGGGAACCCCAGCGCCTCGGCCGTCGCGCGCACGTGCGCCCTGATCTTCTCCTCGGACTTCGACGGCCGGGGCACCTCGGTCATGGCCGCGAAGAAGCGCCAGACCGCCTGCGGTTCAAGTGATTCGAGCGGTGACGATACGGTCTTCTCTGACATCGATCATGCCTTGGATGAAATGACGCGGGATCGCGGCATTGTATCGTCGCAGCGCGCGTGGCGAGGCTGTCGCTGAACGGTTGCCGAGCGTGAAACCTCGTTGACGAGACCCGCCTGGTCGGCGCGGATCCATCCGGTCTTTCCATCGCGGAGCTCGATCTGAAACCAGTCGCCGCGGCGATCGAGGACCTCGAACTCGACACCCTGGTGCAGCGGCTGCTCGAACTGCGGCTCAAACCCCTCGCCGTTGCCCTTGCGCACGATGACCTCGTCGACGAGGACCACCCCCTGGCGGGTCGATCCGTCCCACGTGACATCGACCAGAACGGATATCCCGCACGCGAGCCAGAGCACCGCGGCGAGCCCGGCCGCCCATCGCCACGTCGCGGCCGGGCGGAACAGATGGGCCAGCGACACGAGCCAGAACACGAGATACGCGGCGGCGAAGACGGCGAAACGCGACCCGATCGAGGTGCCCAAATGCCACGCCAGCAGCGCCCGGGCCAGCGCCCGTTCGCCGCTGGGCGCGATGCGGTCCCTCCGCAGCGAGCGGGCGTATTCGAGGTTGTGCGCCAGCCGCGCCTCGCCGGGCGTGTACCGCTCGGCCCGGCGGTATTCGAGGATCGCCCGCCCGATCTCGCCCGCCTGGAGATACGCGTTGCCGAGGTTGTAATGCAGATGCCCGTTCCGCACGCCGTCATCGATGAGCTGACGGAATCGCGCCGCGGCATCGCGGAAGACCTCGCGCGCCGCCTCCGGATCAGACCCGCGCAGCGCGACGCCGCGGTCGTACAGCTCCTGCGCCTCGGCCAGGATCGCCTCCCGCTGCGGTTGCGTGAGCGCCGCCTCGGCGCGCGGCGCCGCCCCGAACAGGACCGGCAGAAGCAGCAGCCACAGGAGCCCGGGGCGGAGGCGCTTCACGCTCGCGGACGGTAACCGTCTGCTCATCCGATCCGCTCCCGTTCCAGGCGTCTGATGCAGCGGGCGGCGCGATCGGCCACGGCGTCGTCGCCCGCCGCCTCCGCCCCGCCGTAGCGCATCGCTTCGCATGCGGCGAGCAGGGACTCGACCTCGTCGATGAGCCCCGGCGCCGCGCAGGCGCTTCGCAGGTGCGCGACGGCCTCGGCGCCGGTCAATGCCCCGGCGGGGAGATTGCCCCGATCGGCGACATACCCGGTCAGCGCGCCGGCGACCGCCTCGGCGCGGGCCGATCCGGACTCCGATCGCGCGCTGCGCAGCCGGCGCATCGCGTTGCGCAGCGCCGCGCGCCGCCGGGCATAGCCGCGATCGTGCCGGAGTCGGCGCACCTCGTACCGGCCCAGCGCGGCGGCGGCGAAGAGCGCCGGCGGGGCGGCGAGCAGCGCCCAGTGCCACCACGCCACGCGCAGTCCCTGCGGCGTCAGCAGCCTGTCCGCCCCGACGTGATTGGCGAGTATTCCCCCCGCCACTTCCGTCAGCTCCGTGGCGCGCGGCGCGCCCGATGCCTCGCCGCCCACGATCTCCGCCATCGTCAGCGTCGACGCGGCTCGAATGTCCAGCGGGATCGGTTCGCTGCGGACCGTCACGTATTCCTCGCGCTCCGGATCGAAATACGCGAACGGGATCGCGGGGACCTGATCGACCTGCTCGTTCTTCGCGCGGATCGTCTGCGTGAAGGTCTTGCGGCGCCCCTCGACGACGCCGGCCAGCGGATCGGGCGGAATCCGGAAATCGCGCTCCAGCTCGGGGACGCGCTGAAGCACCGGCGGCTGCAGCAGCTCCAGCGGCGCGCCCGAGGGCGTCCTGTCGCGCACGATGAGGGTGATGGTGATCGGATCGCCCACCGCCGCCTCGGTCGGCTTGGCGACGACCTCGATGTCGAAGGCGCCGACGGCGCCGGCGTAGAACGGCGGGCGGCCCTCCTCCGGCGGCAGCCTGACCTCCACCGCCGGCGGCTCCGATGCCGCCACCACCGGGCGCGAGTCGGCGATGCGCAGCCGACCGGCGGAGAAGAAGTCGCGGCTGCGCTCCAGCCGCGTCGGATAGTCCAGGTACAACACGACGGGTTCGACGTTCAGCGGGCCGGCCTGCTGCGGCCGGGAGACGGCGTCGACCTCGAAGACGTGATAGACCGCCTCCTCGCCGTCGGCGCCCGCGCGGCGGCGCGACTGGCCGACCGCGCCCTGCCAGGATCGCCGCTCCAGCCTGCCGATCGCGTTCTCGAAGAGGCCGAAGCGGCTCCGCTGGCCGCTCACGAGCGACCACGTATCGCCCGGCCCGAGCCGCACGTTGAACTCCTCGTCGTCGTAGCGCTTGATCCAGATGCGCAGGGTGAGGCGGACCGGCTCGCCGAGATAGACAAGTTCATCGTCGGCTTCCATCTCGAGGAAGAGCAGGTCGCCGGCCTCGGGCTTCGAGGCGATGATCTCGATCGGTTGACCGGTGAACGACTCCCCGTCCACGGTCACCTCCAGCGGCGGCAGCGTGAATTCGCCCGCCTGCGTCGCCATCAGCGAGTAGCGCAGCTCCAGCGTCCTGCTCTGCGTGATGCGGCCGTTGATGTTCCGGTAGCTTGACTGCGTGCTCTGCGAGGGCGGGCCGAGCACGCGAAGACCCGCGACTTCGGGGATCGACGGGTGGTCGCGCTCGCCGAAGTTCTCGTACTCGCGGACGGTGATCGTCAACGAGAACGGCATGCCGACGTAGACCTCGCGCGAGGAGAGGGCGATGCTGACCTCGGCCGCGTGCGCCGCGGAGAGCGCGCACAGGATCGCCGTGAGCGACAGGACGAGCCGGCGGAGGCGGCCGTGATATGCCGTCGGTTCGCGCATCACCAGTCCTTCTCCACGGGCGGGCGGCGCCCCTGTTGCCGGCGGGCCATCTCGTCGCGGCGCCGCCGCTCCTTGTCGCGCACGCTCTGGAGGAGGCGCCGGGCCTCCTCGCGGGTCATCTTGCGCCGCGCGCCGGCCGCCGCGTCTTCGGTTTCCTCCGTCTGCTCATCCGGGGCCTGGCCCGCCTGCGAAGGCTGGTCCTGCGGCGACTGCTCCGCTTGCTGCGGTTGCCGTTGCTGTTGCTGCTGCTGCTGCTCGCCCGGCTGCTGCTGATCCTGCGGAGACTGCTCTTCACCCTCCTGCGACTGCTGCTGATCCTGTCCTTCCTGCTGCCGGTCCTGATTCCCTTGTCCGCCCTGTTGCTGCTGTTGCTGCTGCATCTGCCGTCGGAGCTCTTCGAGGCGCTGGAGCTGCCGGTAGGTCAGCTCCGCGTTCGCCCTGGCATCTTCGTTTCGCGGGTCGACATCGAGCACCTGTCGATAGTGATCGAGGGCTCGGCGCAGTTCCTCGATGGCGCTGTCGAGCTGGCCGCCCGGGTTTTCGGCGCCCTGCGGCGACGGGGGCTGGAGATTGCGGGCGTAGGCGGTCGTGCCGAGGTTGTAAGCGGACCTGGCGCGCAGCGACTGCTCTTCCGCCCGGTTCAGTGCTTCGCCGAACAACTCCGCGGCGCGATCGAGATCGCCGGCGCGGTAGGCGGCGACGCCCATGTTATAGGGCACCTCCGGCGCCTGGGGCAGCAGCTCCCGCAGGCGCTCGTAGTGCCCGATCGCCTCGTCGTACTTTTCTTCGGCGACGGCGCGCCGCGCCTCATCCAGCAGCGTCGACGGCGAGGCCGGCGCGCCCCCGGACTGCGGGCCCGCGGCCCCGGCGAGCACTGCCGCCGTGACGATCATCCACATCATCGATGCCCATCGCATCAGGACGCAGCCTCCATCGGTCGGCGCCGGCGCAGCGGCCGACGATCGCCCATACATGATTCCACCAGCAGCAGGAGCAGGGCAAGGCCGGCGAACCACTGATATCGCGCCGTGTACCGCTTGACAAAGGTGGACTCGAACTCGCGCTTGGCGGCCGGCTCGATCCGATCCTTCCAGACCCGGTCCATGTCCACCGTCCCCGTGCCCACGGGCACGTACGCCCCGCCGGCGGCGAGGGCGATGTCGCGCAGCAGCGAGGAATCGAGCTTCGACCACACCTCCTCGCCCTGGTACTTGAGGTAGACCCGCTGCCCGTCCACCTCGGTCGGGATCCGCGCGCCCTCGTCGCGGTCGCCGATGCCGACGGTGTAGATGGGAAGCGATCGCGCCTCGGCGAGTTTCCGGGCGGCCTCGAGGGGGTAGCTGCCGTGATCCTCGCCGTCGGTGAAGACGATGATCGCCTTGTATTCGGGCAGGTCATCGGTGAACGAATCGCCGGCGAGGCGGAGGGCGTCGCCCAGCAGCGAGCCTCCCCGACCGGCGCTCTCCGTCGTCACCGTCTCCAGCGAGAGCAGGAACGCCCCGTAGTCGACGGTGAGCGGACAGCGCAGCGCCGCGTGACCCGCGAAGGTGACCAGCCCGACGCGATCACCCGCCAGACGGCTCACGAGATCGCCGATGCACTGCCGGGCGCGCTCCAGGCGGTTGGGACGGACGTCCTCGGCGAGCATGGATCGGGAGGTGTCGAGCACGATCATGATGTCGATCCCCCGCTGCCGGACCGGTTCGTAGCTCACGCCCCAGCGCACGTCCAGAGCCGCGATGACCAGCATCACGCCCGCCGCGATGACGAGCACGGCGCGGAGCACACGCCGGCCGCGGCCCGCCTGCGGCATCAGCCGATCGTGCAGCGAGGCATCCGCCAGCCGATCGCGGGCGCGGCGCCTGAGCTGAAAGCCGGCGATGACGAGGACCAGCATCGCGCCGACCACCCACAGCCAGTGCAGCGCTTCGAGATGCTGAAAACGAAAGTCCATGGCTTCACACGGAAGAACAAGACCTCAGGGCAGGGTGCGGAATCGCGTATTGGCGAGGAGGACCTCCAGCGCCAGAACAACGAGAACAACGATCACCAGCGGCGGGACGGGGAATCCGCCGAGCCGGACCGGCTCGACCGACAGCTCCTTGTATCGCGTGTATTTCCGCTGCTCGATCTCGGTGCGCTCCAGTTCGTCGATCCGCGCATAGATCCCGCGGAGCGAGTTTTCATCGGTGGCGCGGAAATACTGTCCGCCGGTGAGGTCGGCGATGCGCTTCAGCGTCTCCTCATCGATGCTCACGCGCACGTGACGCATGACATCCCGGCCGGTGAACGGGTCGGTCACCATGATGGGCGCCGAGGCGCGGTCCGTCCCGGCCCCGATGGTGTAGATCCTGATGTCGAACGCGGCGGCCATTTCCGCGGCGGTGAGGGGATCGATGTCGCCGGCGTTGTGCTCGCCGTCCGTAAGAAGGATCATCACCCTGCTCTTGATCGCCGGTCCGGCATGAAGATCGGGGCGCTGCTCGAGCCCCTGCATGCGCTCGACGCCCAGCGCGATGGCGTCGCCGATCGCCGTCTCGCGGCCCTCCTGCTCGGAGGCGATGTCCGTCTGCGCCACGGCATCGGCGAGATGGGCGTGATCGAGCGTGAGCGGGCAGAGGCTGTCGGCCCAGGAGGCGAAGGTGATGAGACCGATCAGATCGTCCGGGCGTCCGGGCAGGTCCTCGCCGCCCTCGATGAAATCCCGGATGACATCTCTCACCGCCTCCATGCGCGTGACGCGCCGCCCGTCGATCCGGAAGTCCATCGCGCGCATGCTCCCGGAGCGATCGACGACGAGTTGAATGGCGATGCCCTCGGTAAAGATCCGCGTCCGCTCATCCGCCCTCTGCGGGCGGGCAAGCACGACGATGAGCCCGATCAGGACCACGCTGCGCAGGGCGTGGACGAGCCATCGCAAACGCACGGCCCAGCTCGGGCGAATCGCTTCGACGGGCGCCAGCGATGAGAAGGTCACGGCGGCGCGGCGCCGGCCCCCCGACCAGCGCCACCACAGCAGCGGCAGGATAAGCAGCAGGAGCAGGAACCAGACGGAGGGATGGTGGAAGGTCATGCCGCCGCCTCCGCCTTGTCACGGTCCGCTGCGGGCTCGATCTGAGCCGGCGCTGCGGGTGCGGTCTGATCGACAAACCCGCGCGCGGCGATGGACGCCGCTTCGCACTCCTCCGCCTCCGGCTCGTGGCGGGCGAACTTGACCATGTCCGCGGCGCGCAGGAACCCGGCAAGAAGGTCCTTCTGCTCCGCGCTCAGGAGCGGGTCGTCCCTCGTCTCGCGCAGAAACTCCTCGGTCGTGCGTTCCGGCGCGCGGAGGCCGAAGCGCCGCTCGATGTATTGGCGCACGATGTCGCTGAGCCGGAAGTAGAACTCGTGGAATCGCCGCTGCTCCGGGAGCCGTTCATCGGCCAGCGCCTCCAGTTGCGACATCGCCCACACATGCGGC
>JAXHTH010000305.1:0-7551 GCA_034211115.1 Planctomycetota bacterium
AACAGACTTTGCTGGCGGAGTTTATTCGCGAGCATGAGATTGAATAACGAGGCACGAGCTTGGGAGCGACGAGCATGAGCAACATTATCGACCAGTTAGACGCGGAACAGATGAACAAGACTCAGAAGTAGGGCAACATCGTCTCGAGCACCCGCTCGTCGACGGGCGTCGTGGCCGCGTGATCCATGTAAATGGGAAGCTTCAATGCCATGGAGGCCGTCTCCGGTGTCTGCATCCGCGGCGGCGGGAGCGGTCGAACCCGTCGGAGAGCGGGCGAGCGGTCAGGCCGCCGGGGCGTAATTGAATTCTGGTCTCATTCTAGGAACGCGAATGCCTCTGATCCATCCGAAACGGCCTCCGGAGCGGCCGGACCGAGCCGCTTCGGGCCCCTTCCGGAGGCCGGATCGCACGTCGATCAACCGATGTCGGATCATTCCATTCTACCACCCCCCTCGTCCGCGGCTCGGTTCGGCGCCTTGACCGGAGCATCCCGAGTCGAGAGGCTTCCCCGCATGCAGGTGATCTCCTCCGCCGACGAACTGCGCCTCTGTCACGGCGGTGCGTTCGTCCCGACGATGGGCGCCCTGCACGCGGGCCACCTGTCCCTCATCCGCCGGGCCGCGGAATGCCCGGCCCCGGTGGTGGTGAGCATCTTCGTCAATCCGACCCAGTTCGGCCCCAACGAGGATTACCAGCGGTACCCGCGGCCGCTGGAGGCGGATCTGGCGGCGGCGGAGCAGGCCGGGGCCGAGTTCGCCTTCGTCCCCGAGGTCGAGACGGTCTATCCGCCCGATGAGGAGACGCCCGTCCCTCCCCTGCCGGAGGCGGCGACGCGGCCCGGGCTGGAGGACGCCCATCGCCCGGGCCATCTGGCCGGGGTGTGCCAGGTGGTCGCCCGGCTGTTCGACCTGCTCCAGCCGCGCTACGCCCTCTTCGGCGAGAAGGACTACCAGCAGCTTCTCGTCATCCGGGCGATGTCCCAGCAGGAGCGCCAGCGCTGGTCCAACCTGCGCATCGTCGCGCACGAGACGGTCCGCGATGACGATGGAATGGCGCTGAGCAGCCGCAACGAGTACCTGACGAAGAAGCAGCGCCGGCGCGGGCTCGGATTGTCTCGCGCCCTGCGCCAGGCGCAGGAGTCGGAAAACCCGCAGGAAGCGGAGGAGACGATGCGGCGCATCCTCGACGAACACGATCTGCAAGTCGACTACGCCGTCGCGCGCGATGCGGCCACGCTCCTGCCGACGGAGTCTTTCGCGCGTCCCGCGCGGGCGCTGATCGCGGGCCGCGTCGACGAGGTGCGCCTGATCGACAACATGGCGATCCCGCCCTGATCCGGCCGGCGCGGCTGGAAACGGGCGGGGAAAGAGACGCAACACGGTGATGGCTCGACCACCGAAACTCCGCCGGCGCCATCCGCTCTGCCCCGAGTGCGGCTACGACCTGGTGGCGACCATCGACGCCGGCCGGAACGTCTGCCCGGAATGCGGCTTCCAGTTTCAGCCGCACGAGCTGAAGCACGCCCTTCTGCCGGAGGACTGGACGCTCGGGCGCGGTCTGCTCCGGGCGGCCCTGGTGCTGCTGCTCCGCGCCGCCCTCTGTTTCGCGGGCTGGACGGCGCTGCTCACCGGCACGCTGCTCGCCGGCGCGTGGATCGCCACCCGCCTGGGCGGGGGGTGGATCATCTTCATCATGCTCCTGACGATGGCGATCATCTTCATCGCCGCGGGCGCGGTCGGCCGCATCCTCGCCGGAGGCATGGACGAGATCGCGGGCTTCACCAGCCCGCTCGTCAGCGCCCTCATCGCCCTCTTCGCGTGGCTCGCCATCGCGGCGGGAACCGTCCTCACCGGCCTCCTGGCGCCGATGCGCCCGTCCATCACCGGCAGCGTCATCCTCATCGGGTGCGTGATGTCCCTCATCCTCATCGTGAAAACCCATCACTTCGAGGACTACTGATCGCGGTATGATCGGGCCCTCATGGCGGATTCGACCCGGCGCATCCTGCTCTTCGGCGGCACGTTCGACCCGCCGCACCGCGCGCACGTCGAGTTGCCCGCGCTGGTCGCGCAGCGCCTGGAATGCGATCGCATCATCTACATCCCCGCGGCGCAGAGCCCGCTCAAGGACGATGCGCCCCGCTGCGGCGATGCGCATCGCCTCGTCATGCTCCGGCTGGCCACACGTGACCTGCCGCAGGCGGAGATCTCGACCATCGAGCTCGACCGGGGAGGGACGAGCTACTTCATCGACACGGTGACGGCCATGCGCCGCCGGCTGGGCGACGAGGCCGGGCTGTGCTTTCTCATCGGGGCCGACCAGGCGCTGGAGTTTCATCACTGGAAAGACTGGCGGGGCATTCTCGAGCGCGCCGCGCCCGCGGTGATGCTGAGGCCGCCGTGGACGAGAGAGCGTTTCGAGGAGGCGCTGCGGCGCGAATACGACGAGGATGAGGCGGCGCGATGGATGGCGTGTCTCGTCGATGCCCCCCGTTTGGAGATCAGCGCCACGGACATCCGCGACCGCCTCGCGGGCGGCGAACCCGTCGATGATCTCCTCGATCCGCTCGTCCTCGGCTATATCCGCACCCACCGGCTGTACACCTGACCCCCGGAATGGCCCCCCCGGAACGGGCCCCGGAACGGGCCCCGGAACAAGCCCCGCCGCTTGGGGCGTCGCACACTTCGGAATCCGCGCTCCGCGCCTATCATCGCCGCGTCCATGCCCCCGATGCGCGCCCCATCCTCCGCCATCCAGACCGTCGCCTTCGTCAGCCTCGGCTGCCCGAAGGCCCTGATCGATTCGGAGACGATGCTGCACGCGCTGCAGGAGGCCGGCTACCGGCTCGTGTCCGATCACGATGATGCCGATGCCATCGTTATCAATACCTGCGGCTTCCTCGAAGCGGCGAAAGAGGAATCGCTGGGCGCCATCCACGAGGCGATCGCGCGCAAGGAGACCGGCCGTGTGCAGCGCGTCGTCGTCGCCGGCTGCCTGCCCCAGCGCCATCGCGCGAAACTGCTGGACTGGGCGCCGGGGATCGACGCCATGATCGGCGTCTTCGATCGCGATCACATCCTCGATGCCGTGCGCGGCGGCGGGCGGCGCGCCGATCCACCCTGCTGGATCGCGGGCAACGCCCTCCAGGCCGCCCGCGCCCGCGGGCTGGCCGCCACGGGCCTGACCGTGCACGGCGCCGACGGCCGGGGCATCGGCTATTACGAGGATGAATCGCATCGGTTCCGCCTCACCCCCCGCCACTGGGCATACCTGCGCATCAGCGAGGGATGCAACCAGAACTGCGCGTTCTGCACCATCCCTTCAATCCGCGGCAAGATGCGCAGCAAGCCCCCGGAGGTCATCGTCCGGGAGGCCCGGCAGCTCATGAGCGAGGGCGTCTTCGAACTCAATCTCATCGGGGAGGATACGACCAGCTACGGGCGGGATATTGGGGGAAGGCACGGAGGCACGAAGGCACAAGGGCACGAAGGGGCGGAGCAGCGGGAGCGGGTGACGCGCGGAGATCTGGTGGGGCTGCTCGAAGCGCTCAACGCTGTCGCCGCGGAACTCGGGGCGCCTTCCGCCCGCAGAGGCGGCCCGCTCCGGGGACCGGGGGCCGACCCAACTTCCGGGGGCTGGGTGCGGGTGATGTATGCGTATCCGACCCACTTCACGGACGAGATGATCGATGTCATCGCCCGTCTGCCCAACATCGTCAACTACATCGACATCCCCCTCCAGCACATCACCGATCACATGCTGGACGCGATGCGGCGGAACACGACGCGCGCGCAACAGGAAGCACTGCTCCACAAGCTGCGCGACCGCATCCCCGGCCTGGCCGTCCGCACCACGTTCATCACCGGCTTCCCCGGCGAGACAGAGAAGGATCATCAGGCCCTGCTGGAGTTCATCGACGACTTCCAGTTCGACATGCTCGGCGTGTTCGCCTACTCGCGCGAGGACGGCACCCCCGCGGGAACGATGGACGGTGATCCGGCCCTGCACGTGCCCGATGAGGTGAAGGAGCGCCGGCGCGAGGCGCTGATGCTCACCCAGCAGCGGATCGCGTTCGAGAACGCGAGATACGTCGCCGAGCAGGGGTGTCAGTTCGATGTGCTGATTGACGGGGAGATCGAGGGGGCGGCGGTCGAAGTAGAACAGCGCGGAGCAGGCGAAGACGCAGGCGTGGCCCCCGGCGCGTGGCGGGGCGGGTCCGGTCGACATCCCTCACCCCCGACCCCTCTTCCGGGGGGAGAGGGGAGCAGGCGCCTCTTCGTGGGGCGGTGCTATCACCAGGCCCCCGAGGTGGATTCGGTGACGTATGTGGAGAGCGCCGGGCTGCTTGCGCCCGGCGAACTGGTGCGGTGCACGATCGTCGATGCGGACGGCTACGACCTCATCGCCCGCCCCACGGCCGAGCTGGAGCGCATCGCGAGCCTGCCCGTCGTGCATTAGATGGATGGGACGGGGCAGGCGGCAGGGCCGAAGGGCGTACCATAATATTGCGCCATGTCGGCGTCCCGACCATCGGAGGTTCACCCATGCGCTGCACGTTGCTCTCCGCGTTCCTGATTCTCCCCTTCTTCCTGTGTGCCTGCGAATCGACGGAGGATCTCATGCCCCCGCCGGTGGTGCACACGCCGCTGACGCTGGATCCGATGGAGGAATACGAGCTGGGTGAATGGTGGACGAACGGCGACGTCATGCTCCGCCTCGATGAGACCGGCTTCTACGCCCTCTACGGCGAGATGAACCGCTATCACCGGCCCGTCCAGCGCGGCAAGTGGTGGCAGCAGAGCTACGCCGTCCTCTGGCTGGAGCCCTACGAAGCCCTGCGCACCGAGTGGGTCCGCGTGCAGATCTCGAAGATCGATGATCGGCTGGCGCTGACGATCCCGAAGCGCGATCCGATGTTCGCCATCGCCCAGCCGCCGCCGGTGATGGAGGATCGGCTGCTGGGGCAGTGGACGTCGGAGAAGGGCACGCTTTTCCTGAGCGGGAACCTGCGCTACACGCTCACGCCGGCGCGGGCGGAGATCGATCAACGGGCGATCATCGCCGGCCACCGCGGCACGTGGCGCCTCGCCGACGATCGCCTCCTGCTCACCCCCGACCCGCCGAACATGGGCCCGTTCGAGTTCCGTGTCGAGCAAACTGACGATGAACCGCGGTTGCGCGGTCGGGAGACCACATTCAGCCGAATGCAACATTAGCACCTTGGCACATGCGCACAGGGCCTGTTGTCCTTCCCTCGATGCCATGATGCCATGATGCCATGATGCCTTCCTCTCCCTTGATGCCTTGATCCCATGATGCCCTCTTCCCCCCATGCCCGAGCTTCCGGAAGTTGAACGCGGCCGGCGACTGGCCGAGAACGTCGCCGCGGGACGGATGATTGCGAAGGTGAAGTGCGCGCGGGATCCGATCGTCTTCGAGGGGATGAGTCCTGCGCGCTGGCGGCAGGTATTGGCGGGTCGGCGCGTGATCGCCGTGCATCGGCGGGGAAAGTACATCTTCTTCGAGCTGGATGCTCGCCCCTGGCCGGTGTTTCATTTCGGCATGACGGGCGGGTTCGTGACGCCCGATGTCGCCGCCCTGCGGCTGGCGTCGAGCCGGAAGAAGACGATCGAGGCCGGCTGGCCGCCGCGGTTCGTGAAGATCCATCTGGTGCTTGATGATGGCGGCGAACTGGTGATGACCAACAAGCGCCGGCTGGGGCGCATCCGCCTGCGGACGGATCCGCTGAACGAGCCGCCGCTGAGCGGGCTGGGGTTCGATCCCCTGCTCGACCTACCTGCGCCGGCGCAATTCGTCGAGCTGCTGCGCCGGCGCAGCGCGATCATCAAGCCCCTGCTCATGGACCAGTCGTTCGCGGCCGGGGTGGGGAACTGGATCGCCGATGAGGTGCTGTACCAGGCGCACATCGATCCGCGCCGGCGGTCGGACTCGCTGAGCGAAGCGGAGGCGAAGCGCATCCGGTCGTGCCTGAAGCGCATCGTCGAGAAAGCGGTGTCAGTCGATGCAGACAAGAAACGGTTCCCGCGCACGTGGCTGTTCCACCGGCGCTGGGGGAAGAACAGCGAAGCGGTCACCGCACGGGGCGAGAAGATCCGACACATCACGCTCGGCGGACGTACCACCGCCTGGGTGCCGGAGGTGCAGAGGTGACGTGGCGGTGGTTCATCTTTGATTACGTTGACCGCGATATCAGACTGTCGCGCGCGCAGCAGCGCCGAATCCACCTAAGCTCCCTCCGCCATCTTCATCGCATCAGGATCCCGCTGGTGATCTTCCTCGTTATCGCCGGCGTGCTGGCGGTACCGGTCGTGGCGCTGTTGCTTGCTGGTTCTTGGTTACTCTTCCCTGGCCTGTGGTATGAAGAGTTGACGCCGATTGTCGTCGTGTTCTGGTTCGTGCTCGGCGGGTATCTCGGGCTGGCATATGTCATGGGACGGTTTGCGGCCCCGGCGTGCTGGAGGGCGCTGCGGGAGCGAGGCTTCGAGGTCTGCCTGAACTGCGGCTACTGGCTGCGCGGGCTGCCGGAGGACGAGGACCGCTGCCCGGAATGCGGCGCGAAGCGCGCGCCGATGCCGGGGGCGGGCGAGAGGACGGAGCAGGATTGACGCGGCATGATCGGGTGCCACCGCCAGCGACCGAAGGGAGTCGGCGGTGCGGACGTTCCGGGTGCCACCGCCAGCGACCGCAGGGAGTCGGCGGTGCGGACATACCCTGTGCTCCCGCACGGCCGAGTCGCTGCGCTCCCTGGCCGTGGCACCCGCTGTGCAGACACTCCGGGGGCTTCGGCGGCACGTCGCCTGCCGTTTTGGCATCCGTGCTGTCGCCGATTTGGCATCCAAGGGCGTGCGACGGGATGAAACACGACGGGTCGCGACCGTGTCGCGCGCGATGGACCACGGCGCGCCGACCGCCGCGGCGCAGGCGCTGATGGCGTTTTGACCTCCCGCGCGCGGCCGCGCTCACTTCTTCGCCGCGCCGTGCCTGGGATGCGGCACATCGTTTGCATACTGCAGAGGTGATTGCCCCGACGCCGCCGGCGAATGATCGCGCGGCGGTCTCGAAACGGGCATCGCCGACCGCATCCGCCCTGCCCGACGCGGTCGGTCAACAGGCAGGAACCAGGACAGAGCCACCATGGCTACTCCGAAGAAGTCGAAGACCCCGTCGCGGCCGGGCAGCAAACCGGCCCAGCCCGCTTCCAAGAGTCCCGCGACGCGCCCGACGGCTCCCCAGAAGAAAACTCGCCGGTAATTCGTCCGTGAACAGAGGCAGGGGCGGAAGCCCCTGCCGCTGGCTTGATCTCGACCTATCTCCCCGGGCCGGCACGTCTCACGACATCATCCCATTCGCCCGTGCAAGCCGGGTGCCACCGCCAGCGAGCGCAGCGAGTCGGCGGTGCGGACGTTCCGGGTGCCACCGCCAGCGACCGAAGGGAGTCGGCGGTGCGGACGTTCCGGGTGCCACCGCCAGCGACCGAAGGGAGTCGGCGGTGCGGACGTTCCGGGTGCCACCGCCAGCGACCGAAGGGAG
>JAXHTH010000306.1:0-3737 GCA_034211115.1 Planctomycetota bacterium
GCGACGAGTTCCCGCAGTCGCTGGAGGCAGGCGCGCTTGTTGTCGAGCTGTGAGCGATGCGCCTGGGCCTGGAAGAGCAGTTCGTCGTTCTTCGTGAGGCGCTGGCCGGCGAGGCGGCGCAGCCGGCCCGCGGCCCGGTCGCTCAGCCCGCGGATCGCGCCCATCGACACCCGGAGCTGGGCCTGGGTGGAGAGCTTGTTCACCGCCTGCCCGCCCGGGCCGGACGCCCGCACGAAGGTGAACTGAAGATCCGACGGGGCCACCCACACCCCGTGCCCCAGGTCCTCGCGCGATTCGGATGGGGGGGAGGCGTCGCCGTGCATGTCACGTCTCGGTCGCGTCCGGGAGGGATTGCTCGTACGCTTTGCGGGTCAGAGGCGAGGTGAGCGTCATGATGCGGAAGACCATAACATGGCCGGCAACCGGGCTGTGCCTGCTGGCCACCTCCGCCGCCACGGGGCAGCAGGCCGGGATCGAAGAGGAAACGCCGGCCATGGCCCGGGCCGAGGCGCAGCCGGGGCCGGAGCTGGAGTTCATCTTCACGCCCGGCGTGTGGCTGCCCCGGCTGAAGGGCGATACGACCTTCGGCTCGCTGGCCGGAGCCCGGGTGATCGACCTGGATGAGATGCTCGAGCTGGACGACTCCGAGCCCATCTTCCGCGGAGAGCTGACGCTTCGCATCGACGATTACTGGCAGGTTCGCGCCGACGGGTTCGACTTCTCGGCTGACTCGGCCGGCACGTTCTTCTTCAACCGCCGGTTCGGCGACGTCATCCTCGAGCCGGGCGATCGGTACCGCGCATCGATCGATCTGACCTCCGCGGCGATCGAGGCGGGCGCGGACCTGTTCACCGTGGTCGGCGATGCGGCGCCGGAGCGGCCCGGCCGCGAGGCGGATCTGCGCTTTACCCCGCGCCTCGGGCTCCGCTACGCCGGCGTCGACCAGAGCCTGCAGCGCCTCGGAGGCGAGCGCGAAGAGCTCAGCGGCGACTGGCTGGCCCTCTACGGCGGGCTGGAGATGCGCCTGCGCTACGAGCCGGCGGGCGGCGTGGCCGGCCTTCCCTTCGCCCGCGCCATGCAGCTCGAGGCGGGCGGAACGATCGGGCCCGCCTTCGGTGGCGACGGCGGGTTCATCTGGCAGATCCGCGCCGGGGCGACCGTCGAGTTCACCCCCAACGTCGGCCTCACCTTCGGCTACCGCCTCACCGAGCTGGACGTCGAGGACGGCGACTGGGCCTTCGACGCCGGCCTCCAGGGCCTCTTCCTCGCCGCCACGGTCCGGTTCTGACGAGCGCGGCTTTCACGGCGGAGGCAGGGACCGCTCGGCCCCGTCCTTCCGCTGGAACACGATCGCCCCGCCTCGGTAGAGGCGGGCGAAACCCTCCGGCTCGTACATCTGGAACCCCGGGTTGAGCTTGACGCGCATGGGCCGCACCCCGCCGTGCACGCCCGGCGAGGGGTTGGCGATCACCACTCCTTCCCCGAGCCGGCCGAGCACGACGACCATGTGATCCGCCGCGAGATTCGAACGAATCACCACCAGCACCGGCCGGTCCGGTTGCGCCTCCCAGACCACCTCGTCGGCATCGAAATCCTCCAGTCGGACGGTGATGCCGCGTTCGGCGAGATAGGCGCGCAGGCCGAAGGCGGCGCGGGCGAGCGTCGAGCCGCGCCCGGGCTTGGCCTGCACCACCGCGCACATCTTCGCCTCCGTCGTCTCGATTCCCATCAGGCGCAGCGCCGAAGCGCACGCGGCGGGGACGCAGGTGTCGCCCCGGCTCTGGAGGGTCAGGCCCTGGTCGGTGCGCGCTTCCGGCTCGTCCGGTTGGATGTTCGGCAGGACCATCCAGACGCCGCCGAAGAGAAAGTAGACGATCCCCAGCACGAGCATGAGCGGGGCGGCCCTTCGGAGATTGGCCGTGAAATGACCCGCCCAGACCAGGCCGACCAGGATCATCCACGGAAACGTCGCCAGCACGCCCTCCAGGTGAATGCTGATCAGCAGCGGCAGGGTCGTATGCAGCAGCGTCGGCATGAAGCGCGGGATCGCGGCCAGCACGATGAGGCCGAGTGTCGCGATCAGCGCGCCGATCCGCACGCCCGTGTTCTTCTGCGCGCCCAGCCACCACCCCGGTGCGATGCACGCAAGGCCGATGAGCAACAGGATGATGAACCAGATCGCGGATAGGGGCATGACCGGCACGTCCGTCATCGTATCGCGCCCCTCCGATCCGCATCGTCGAGCCGGCCGGCATGTCCGACCTAGGATTGTCTGCCGATGGCAGCAATGCGAAGACAATCCCGGCGCCGGCGGGCGCGGTATCGCCGGGCGCGGATCCGCAACATGATGTTCACCGAGGGTCCGGAGCGGCTCAGCCGCGGACGCATCTCCCGCCGCCTCCTCTCGGGCAACATCCTCGTGCGTGAAGTCGAGACGGAAAGCCCCCGCTGGCCGGAGGCGCTGGACGGCCTGCGGATCGGGCACGTCAGCGACTTCCACCTCGGGGCGCTGATCCCGCTCCGGCGGGCGCTGGAGGCGGTCGACGCCCTGGCCGGGCAGAAGCCGGATTTCGTCGCCTGCACCGGCGACGTGGTCGATCTTCATCACGATCCCGCCCGGCCGCTGCTGGAGGCGATGGGGTCGATCGGCGCCCCGCTGGGCGCGGCCCTCGTCCTGGGTAATCACGACGAGCTGCACTGCCCGGACACGATCATGCGCCTCGGCCGGGAGGCGGGGCTGATCGTCCTGCACGATGAGGCGGTCAGGCTTTCCCGGAACGGGGATGCGCTGCTCGTGGCGGGGATCGGCTGGTCCGGCTCGGCCGCGGGCTGCGCCGAGCGGATCGAGCGCGCCGGCGGGTCCGACGCCCACCTGCTCCTGTCGCACAATCCCCGGGCGTTTCTCAGCGCCGGCAAGCTCGGCGTGCCGCTCACGCTCGCCGGGCACACGCACGGCGGGCACATCGCCCTCCGCCGCCGACCGGGAACGAACCTGGCCCTGACCCATCGCTATCGCTCGGGTTTGTACGCCGTCGGCCCCAGCCGCCTGTATGTCACGACCGGCGTGGGCGACTGGTTCCCGGTCCGCATCAACTGCCCCTCGGAGATCGCCATCATCACGATGCGGCACGGCGAAGGGCCGGCCGATGCCGAGACCGGCCGCGCCGGGCGGGCACGGCAGCGCCGGCGGATGGGGCCGCGGTCGCGCCGCCGAGCCCGGCGAACCGGGTCGTCCGGGCCGGGCGCGTGACCGGCGCGTGCCAAAACGCAGCCCCTTCCCGTCCTCCCGCCCCCCGAGGTATCATGGCGGCCCGGAGGACTCGGGATCACCTGAACCGCAGATGGACATCGGCGAGGAATCCATCCTGCTTCTGGACGGGGCGACCGGAACCGAACTCGATCGGCGCGGCGTCAACGTGCCCCTGCCGCTCTGGTCGGCGCGGGCCCTGCTCGACGACCCGGACGCCGTCGAGCAGATTCACGTCGACTATCTCAACGCCGGGGCGGACATCATCACCACCGACACCTTCCGCACGCACCAGCGATCGCTCGCGAAGGAAGGGATGGGCGAGCGCGCCGACGAGCTGACAAAGCGCGCGGTCGACATCGCCCGATCCGCGCGCGACAAGGTGAATCCCGAAGCGCTCATCTACGGCTCCATCGCGCCGCTGGAGGATTGCTATCACCCCGAGTTCGCCCCCAGCCTCGAGGAGTGCCGGACCGAGCATGGGCAGATG
>JAXHTH010000307.1:0-2061 GCA_034211115.1 Planctomycetota bacterium
GCCGGGCGAGGAGGCGTCGGCGCGGCGGAACAGCAGCGCCACCAGACCCACGAAGAAGCCGGCGACGAACAGCGAGATGATCAGATCGAGCCAGAACATGGGTGGTGATCTCGCTTCTCTCCGCGCGGGCCGTCAGACGCTCGATCCGATGGGCGAGAGCACCAGCTCATCGCGGATCTCGACCACGCCTTCCGTGTACAGCGCCGCCTCGTACGCCGCCTGGCGGCTGAGACGGTCCGGGACATTGCCCGTGAGGGTGACGATCCCGTCCTCGACGCTGACCGTGATGTCGTTGGCGTTCACCAGCGCATGTCGATCGAGGGCGGCGGTGATGACCTCGCCGATCGCCTGGTCCCCGATGTCGCGCCGGGGGACGACGGCGAGGAGGTTGTCGATGGCGAGCACTCCCCGCGTGTGCGCGATGCGCTCCTCGACGTGGAACTTCTTCCAGTGTGCGTCGACGGTGCCTTCGAGGGTGACGCGGCCGGCGTTGACGGCCACGTTGATTTCCGCCGCCTCCAGGTTCGGGTCGCGCTGGATGATCATCGCCAGATCATCGCGGATGCGCTCATCCGTCGGCGGCCCGTCGGTGACGACCGGCCGCACGTCGATCCGGTTGCGGACCTGCGTGACGCCGTCGAGGACGAGGGCGTCGTCGAAGGCGGCTTCCCGCGCGAGGTACGTCGGCACCGCGCCGGCGAGGTTGACCACGCCGTCCTCGACCTCCACGGCGATGTCGGATGCGTCCACGCGATCGTCCCAGAACAGGCTGTCGACGATGTCCTTCTTGATCAGTTCATCATTGCGGCTCATGATCGGCACTCCTTTGTGCACAGTCGGTTCGTTCGCATCAGGCGGACGGCGCGATCAGGTCACCACCGGAGGGCGGATGCGGATCCGGTCGCGCACATCCACCACGCCGGGGGTGTGGAGGGCCGCGTCGCGCGCGGAGCGGCGGGCGGCCCAGGTCGCCACTTCCCCGGAAAGCCTGACCACGCCCCCCTCGACCTGCACGTCGATGTCCTGCGCCTCGACGAGCGGGCGGCGCCGCAGCGCGGCCTCGACCTGCCCGGCGATCGTCTCATCCAGCGCGGTCTGCCGCGGCACGACGGTGAGGTTGTTGCGGATGTCGACGACGCCTCCGATGTTGGAGACCGCTTCCTCGGCGTTGAGCTTCTTCCAGTACGCATCGACGGACCCGGAGAGGGTCACCACGCCGTCCTCGACTTCCGCGCTGGCACGGCGTTCATCAACGTCCGGATGGAAGCCGAGGATCATCTCGGCGTGCCGCTTCAGCTCGGCGTCGTCCTCCGGCGAGTTGACACGCGGCGGTTCGATCCGCAGCGCATTCTGCACGTCGATCACACCGTCCACCGCCCACGCGTCGGCATACGCGGCACTGCGGGTGAGCCAGGTGGGGACGCTTCCCCGCAGGCTGACCACGCCGTTGTCGACGGTGGCGCTGATGTCCGAGGCATCGACGCGATCGTCCCATTCGAGCTGGTCGATGATGTCCACCTTGATTTCTTCATCGGAGCGAATCATGCCGGGCATCTCCGGTGCATGCGGATGGAGGCGCACGGTCTTCGGCGGGAGGCGTGCGCCGATGTGTTGTCGGTCCGCCGCGCCGCGCGGCGTGTACTCCTCGGCTCATTCAATGGACCAGCGCCGCGTGCGCCCATCGGGAGCGGCGTTGTTTGGCTGTCCGCCGCGCGCCGAGGAGGCGGTGGAGGCGTTCCCCACCCGCGCCGCGGGGGGCGGGAGGCGCCGGTCACTTCGACGACGGCGCCGGCTCGCCGGTCATCGCCTCCTCCCGGTCCTCGACTTCATCCTGCACCGCCGCGTACCAGAACGGCGCGCCGGTGAGGAGCAGCCAGGCGAAGAACGCCAGGGCGCCGATCGCGACGAGCCGCCGCTCGAGGAGAATCGCCGCGAGGAGAACGGAAACCAGGACCAGTGCCGCGATGATGCCGAGCAGCACCCGGGTGCCCGTCTTCTGCTTCGCCTTCCTCACCTGCCGCGGCGGGGGCGCCGACGGCGCCGGCGTGCGGGGCGCCGTCG
>JAXHTH010000308.1:0-5564 GCA_034211115.1 Planctomycetota bacterium
GATGCCGGACGATTGTTCATCGTCGATGACGGCTCGGAGAGCGCCGGGCGCGCGGCGCGGGATGGTCTGCCCGTCATCGCACCGCAGCGGATCCCCGCCGATATCGCCACGGTGATCTATTCGCCGCTGGCGCGCTACGACCGTCTGTACACGCTGTTCGAGGAGGCGTGCTTTGGAGGCCGGGTGTGCCTGGACAACCGCGCTTCCGCGACGGGTGATCGGCGACCGCATTTCATCGAGGTCGGAGCAATCTCCCTCGATGAAGTGGCCTCGAGCGCGATCGCGGTCGACGATCGGACGCTGCGGCCGCGCGCGCACGGCCTGCCCGTCGAGGCGTTCATCGTGCGCGAAGACCTGCGGCGCCTGCGCGACCGCGAAGTCAGGTATCTGCACGCCGGTCAGCGCGCGCCGCTGCATACGGCCGATGCGTGCATCGATCTCTCGCGGATGCGTGCCGATGACGATCTCGATCCGTCGACGTTCATCGAGGCGCGTCGCGCGTGGGTCTCGTTGCGCGAAGCGCCCGCGACGGCGGTGTTCGCCGCCCGCGAGTTCTGCGCATCGATCTGGCCGGAGGCGACGGAGCGCATCTTTCCCGCCCCGAACCCGCGCTGCCTGGGCGAGACGGCCCTCGAGCGGCTGCTGGCACGGCACGTGCACCGCGCGGAGCTCGCGCAGGCGTCGCAAACGTCGGCGCAGCAGGTCGTGCTGGGTGTCGCCGCCGCACAATACGCGACGGGTCATCCCATCATCGAGATCGGCTCGGCCCTGGGCGGCAGCGCCCTGCTCATGGCCGCGGCGACGGAAGCGGAGGGAGGCCCGGTGTATTCGATCGATCCCGCCACGGCTGACCGCGACGTGATGCGCTTCGCCTTCCGGCGCGCGGGATTCGGCGACCGGCTTCATCAACTGGTGATGACGAGCGACGAGGCGATCGGCCGCCTGCGCGATCTCACCGGCCGGGCCGGGCTGGTGTTCATCGACGGCCTGCACACGGAGCCGGCGACACTGGCCGACTTCCGCCACTATGCTCCGCTCGTCCGCGCCGGAGGGGCGCTGCTCGTGCACGATGTCACGCCGGCCCGGTTCGGCGTCTTCCGCGTCGTGCTCGAGGCCATCCTGCCGGATGCACGGTTCGAGATCCGTGGCCTGGTGGACGGCCTGGCGGTCTTCGAGCGCCGGCCTTGACGCCGGGCGCCTCGCGCTGAACACTCTCCGGTTTCGGCCCCACCACCAGCAGCCGGACCGGCGGAGGTAAAGACATGCACGAGTCTCGCATTGCGCTCACGATTCTTCCCCTCGCGATCGTCCTCGCCGCGATCGGCCTGGCGGGCGGGTCGAAGCCGACAACGGCAACGGCGAGCACGGTTGCCGCGGACGGCGACGATCAGCATGCGACCGCCGACGCGGTGGCGGAAGAGCAGGAAGATCACGAGCCCGTCTCCTGGGTCCGCGACCTGCCCAAGACGACCGAGTACGTGCGCCTGCTCGGCGCTCCCGACAGCCTCGCCCTCCATTCCGGGCTCGTCACCCTCCGGCCGGGCGATGACTGCGGCTGGCACAGCACCGAGAACTACGAGGAGATGATCATCTGCCTGGAGGGGGCGGGGCATCTTGAATCGGAAGGTATCGGCCGCCGGCCGCTGCGGGCGGGACAGTACGGCTACAACGGCCCCCGCACCCGCCACTGCGTCTTCAACACCGGCGAGAAGACCATGCGCTACATCTACATCGTGGCCCGCGTCGACGATGATGAAGATCATCATGAAGACGACGATCACCACGATGATGACCATCACGATCACGAGGAGGAGTCATCATGAGGAGCTCGATCATGTCCAGGCATCTCAGTCTGGCGGCGCCGATTGCGGTCGCCGTCCTGCTCGTCGCCGCCCTCGGCGCCGGCCGGCTCCAGGCCACCGCGCCGGACCGGGACGCGAAGGGAACCGTTCTCATCAACATCACGAGCGGCAAGGAGGACCTGCACGCGGTGACGATGGCCTTCCAGCTCGCCGGCCACGCGCTGGACGACGGGCGGACGGTCGTGCTGTTCCTCAACGTGCGCGCGCCGGAGTTCGCCCGGCAGGACCTGTCGGTCGGGTTCGTGCTGCGCGACAACCCGCCCATCCGCGACATGCTGGCCAGTCTTGCCGCCCGCGGGGCGCGGGTGCTCGTCTGCCCGCACTGCATGGAGGTGATGGGCGTGCACGAGGGCGATCTCATCGAAGGCGCGCAGGTCGCCTCGCGGCAGACGCTCTTCGCCGACCTCGGGCCGAATGCGGTCGTGTTCAGCTACTGAGCGGCGAGTCAAGGGAATAGCGGAACGGGCCTGGCGCTGGTGGGACGGGCGTCCCGCCCGTCCGTGTGATCTGCCTGTGAGGGTGGTGCGCGCAACTCAGAGAGTCACGACGCGGAGCGTCGTGCCACCCGCGGCGCACGGCCGTGGCGCTGTTCTGATGCGTTGTCCTACACCCCTTCGCGGGGCGGGGCGCTGCGGGCGACTTCCGTCACGTGCGGGTCGCTGGACATGCGGCCCTTCAGCGCGGCGAAGCCGATCGCGCCGATGATCACGAGCCCGAGGCAGATGGCGAACACCCACTGCCCCGCCCCGTCCTGCCAGGCGTTGAGCTGGTTGTAGAGCGCGACGGCGAGAATGGGCGCGACCAGCCCCCGCGCGCCGGTCAGCGTCACGTGCACGCCCATGTACAGCGAGGCGTCGGCGTCGGAGGCGAAGTCGTGCGTGCCCAGGTTCCAGCCCAGCACGCCCCCGCCGAACGCCAGGCCCCGCAACACGGCGGCCACCCACAGCAGGGCCGGAAGGTGCAGCGTCGCCGCCAGCAGCAGCACCCCGATCGTGAGCACGAACATCCAACTGTGCACCGCGCGGAAGTCGGCGATGTGCATGCGATCGAGCATCGGCGCCCAGATCGGGATGCTCATCGGCATCATGAGGATCGGGATGGAGGCGGTGATGAGGATGCCCACGAGGTAGCCGTAGCCGAACACGTCGCGCAGCATGATCACCAGCGGGGCGTTGGCCATGTGATTGCCGAACCCCAGGATCATCATCAGGATCAGGTAGTACCGGAACGGGCGGTCGCGGCGGACGATGCGCCAGAGATGGGGCAGGCTGCGGGCCTGCGACCGGCCGTTCTCATCGCGGTTCTCAGCCGCGAGCAGGGCGCGATGGCCGCGCATGCGCATGCGGCTGTAGAGGCCGGCCCCGGTCAGGCCGAACACGGCCGCGAGGGGATAGAGGAAGTGAAAGGCGTCGGGGTTGTAGCGCATGGCCACGCCGATGCACAGGGAGGAGCCGACCATGGCGAAGGCCTGGAAGGTGGCGATCTTCCCCGCCATCTTCGCCCGCGCGTTGCGCGCGTAGTTGGCCCGCCAGACGGTGCTGCGCAACGTGACCACGCCCGACCAGCAGATCTGGGTGAGCACCGCCCCGACGGTGAACATGACCAGGCCCCAGCCGGTGGTGGGGGCAAGGGCGATCATCGCCACCAGCGCCGCGGCGGCGACCTGCAGACCCGTGAGGAACCGGATCTTGTTCAGCCCGTGGCTGAGCGAGGCCCAGAGGAAGGAGCTGAGATGCGCGTACGCCCCGGCCCCGGTGAGGAGGGCGACGGCGACGTTGAGCCACTTCTCGGGCACGGCGTCGGCGTAGGCGTTCTTGGCGATGACGCTGACCACGCCCGCCGCCACCGCGCCCATCATCGTCGAGATGAGCAGCCACGCCCCCGCTTCACGCCGATAGTGCACCCGCGCCAGGCGCGGCATGGCGCGGGGATGGAACGAGGCGATCGCGCCTCTCACCGAGTTGACGGCCGTCTCAACCGGGGTCACCAGTCAAGCTTTGGCGCACCGGGAGGTCCGGACAAGCCGCCCGCGCGGGGCGGGCGCAAAAAACCGCCCTCGACAACCGTCGAGGGCGGCGTGACGTCAGTTCGGTTCCTCTGAACCGGCTCGCGAAGGCGACTCAGCGGGGCTGCCCGCTCGTCTTGGTCACCGGGAAGGGGCTCAGCCGGGAGGGATGGTCGGTGTAGAAGAGCCGCCCCAGGTCGTCGGACATCGCCCGCCAGTTGTGGTTGATCATGTAAGAGAGGTGCGCATCGACATCGATCGGCCGCTGCTCCAGGCCCCGCAGTTCCGGGGTGAGATCGTGGGAGACGGCCTTGTAGCTCACGGTGCTGCCGTTGCCGGCCTGGCAGCCGGCCAGCAGGGCGGCGAGCGTCAGCAACGCGGTCAGGGAAAGGGCAACCTTCATCGTCAGGCCTCGGCTTGGGAAATACAGTCTGCGGGCGTCAGAAGACTAGGATGTACCATCCGGGGGCGATCGTGTCAATTCCCGGGGAATTATCCGGCGGGAAAGTCCTTTCTATGAAATGATATATGGTCAAAAAGGGGATCGACGCCGACGCGGCGCAACGGTACCCTTTTGACAGGAAAACGGGCCGGACGGCCCCAGGTCCCCTCGGGATCGCTTCTCTCAGCGGGTTCACTTGCTCGATCCTTCGTTGAACCCCCACGGGATCGCCGATCCGCGACGATGGTCAAGCCTCCAACGAGTGGAAGACCGGGATCGATGGAAGGCGAGCCCACCTTGCTCAGAGGGGTTCGAGCAAGGCCCGTGCGGCGAGGCAGCCGCCCCGTCGCAGGCGACCCGACGGGACCCGGGGCCGTCTGTGCATTGGATCGCGCCCCGCCGGCCTGGTCCTCGCGGCCCCCGGCCGGAGGTCAGGACCCCTCCGAGTCCATCTCCGCCAGCGTCTGGCGGTAGAGCTCGGCCATCGCCTCGAGCGAATCGGGGACGATGCGGACGCGGCCGACGACGGTGATGAAGTTGGTGTCCGCGGCCCATCGGGGGACGAGGTGGGCGTGGAGGTGTCCGGGGACGCCGGCCCCCGCCGCCTCCCCCTGGTTGATGCCCATGTTGATTCCCTGCGGGTTCAACGCCCGCTGCATGAGGGCCATGGCGGACTCGATGAGGCCCCAGAACGCCGCCCGCTGCGGGGGGTCGTAATCCAGCAGGGCCGGCCTCGGCTCCCCCAGCGCCACGAGCAGGTGGCCGTTCGCGTAGGGGTAGCGATTGAGCAGGATCATCCCGTGCTCGGCGCGGTGGATGACGTGATGGGCCTCGTCCTTCTCGGGATGGCGCCAGTAGTCGGCGAGGAAGCTGCCGGCCGGCTCATCGGCGCCGCCGAGGGAGTCGGCGAGCCGGTTCAGCTCGTGCAGGTACGCCATCCGCCACGGGGCCCAGAGATTCTCGCGGTTCATGGCCGCTATGGTAGCGGGCCGCGATCGGCGGGGATCCTCATCCGCCGGTGGCGCGATCGTCGTCGCCGCCGTCGGGGGCGGCGTGGCCCGCCTCGTCCGCGAGCGTCGCGTCCCGTGGATTCGCCGCGTACTCCGGCGGCGCGGGCGGCATGGGTTCGGCGGGGATCCATCCCCGCGGCGGGGGGGGGCCGCCCCCCCCCCCCCCCCGCGACCGTAGCGCAGCGGTTGCAGGCCGGACTGGATCTGGGCCTGCCAGTCGGCAGCGGCGATGTGCCGGCGCGCCG
>JAXHTH010000309.1:0-8887 GCA_034211115.1 Planctomycetota bacterium
ACGAGCTGATTCTGAAACTTCGACGCGAGCTGAACGCCACGAGCATCGTGGTCACGCACGATCTCACCAGCGCGTTCAAGGTCGCCGACGAGATGGTGATGCTCTACGATGGGCGCATCCTCCTGCGGGGATTGCCGGATGCGTTCCGGGCCTCCGATGCGCCGCTGGTGAGGCGGTTCCTGCAGGGGGAGGCCACGCCCGAGGAGCTGGCCGGGATCCGCCCGCAGCTCGGGCCGGAGCGGGAGGACGTGTCCGCCGAAGCCGGCGGGAGTGCGCCGTGAAAGAAGCCGTCCGCAACTTCCTCGTGGGGCTGACGAGCATCATCGCTCTGCTCGGCCTCGCCGCGCTGCTGCTGCTCTTCGGCGAGCTGGATCGGGTCATCCATCCCCGCTACCTGCTGACCATCAACACCGATCACGCCTCGGGCCTGAGGCCGGGCAGCGCGGTGGAGCTCAACGGCGTCCCCATCGGCGTGGTCGATGAAATCCTCGTCCAGGAGCACGCCAAGTATCCCGTGCGGGTCCGGGCGCTCATCGATCAGGATGTCAGCATCGCGACGACGGCCGAACCGTTCGCCGCGGCCTCCCTGCTCGGCGGCGCGTCGGTGCTCGAAATCCAGATGGGCCCGATCGAGGACGACACGCGCTTCCACCCGCACGATGATTCGGCCGCCATCACCGGGCCCATTCGCTTCCGACTCTTCGAGCAGATCAAGGCGGAACTGGATGCACGGATGGAGGGTATCGAGGCGGCGCTGGATCGATTCAACACCCTCAGCACGACGTACGAGCAGGTCGGAAAGAACCTCAACGAGCTGCTCGGGCCGCAGGACGAGACCGCCCTCGCCGAGGGGGAGGCGCCCAACCTCCGCGCCGCCGTGACCAAGCTCTACGAGGTGCTCGACACCGCCGAGCAGGCGCTGGCCCTCGCCCGGGACTGGCTGGGCGATGAGCAGATGAAGGCCGACGCACGAGCCGCCGTCGAGAACGCCGGCACCCTCATCGAGAGGGCCTCCGACACGCTCGATCGCTTCACGGCGCTCGCCGGCGAACTCGAGGGCGACGCCGACGAGCTGGTGAAACGGCTTCTGCCCGTGGCCGACGAGCTGGCCGTGACGCTCGAGGAGATCCGCCGTCTCACCCGCCTCGCCACGGAGGGCGAGGGCACCGTCGCCCTGCTCCTGAACAACCCGGATCTCTACCTGTCGCTGGAGGACGCGGCCACGCGGCTCGAGGCCGCCCTCCGCGAGGTGCAGCTCTTCATCGAGAAGGCAAAGGCCGAGGGCCTGCCCATCAACTACTGACGGGGCGCGATGACTGACCGGGCACGCTCGTGCGTCTCGGCCGCGCCCCCCTCCCACTTCCGGTGGGCTTGCCTACATCTTGCTCTCGACGATCCTGAGGATCTCCTCTTCGCGCTCGATGGCCCGGCGCTGGATGTCCGCGCCGCGCTTCATCACGTCATCGACGAACGCCTTGTCCTCGAGCTCGGCCGCGTTGATCTTGACGTTGAGAAACGCGCCCATGACCGCGGTGCGGGCGCAGAGCGCGCCGACGCCGGCATCGGAGACGGAGGCGGGGTTTCCGATGTCCGTCATCGCCTTCATGACCTCCATCGATTCGTACGCCTGCTCCATGACGCGGAAGGGGACGAGGATGGCGTGCTTGGTCGCCTCCTCGACGGCTTTGTCCTTGGCGGCCTTCTCCTCCTCGTTTCCCGCGGGCAGGCCGAAGGCGTCCATGATCGCGTTGAACGCGTTGGTGTCCTCATCGACGAGGCGCAGCAGTTCATCGTGATACGCCTTGCCTTTTTCCGCCCACCGGGAGAACTCCTCCCAGCGATCGTCCCACCCGCGCTTGTGCGAAGAGAGATTGGCGACCATCGTGCCCAGCGCCGCCCCCAGCGAGCCGACGATGGCCGAGATCGACCCGCCCCCGGGCGCCTTGGACTCGCTGGCCGTCTCCCACATGAAGTCCGCCACCGTCATGTCGATGAGCGGTTTCTTCTTCTGACCGGCGGCGATGGCGTACTCGATGATCTTCTCCTCCGGCTTGAACGGATAGAGATCGTCCAGCCCCATCGACTTGACCGCGATCTTGATCAGCTCCTTGTCCGACACGCCCAGCGAGCGATTCTGCCTGCGCAGGTAATGCCGGCCGGCGTCGAGCATCGCGCTGAGCGGGATGAGCCCCACCAGCTCGGAACCGGTGACCCGCACCCCGCGGGCCTGGGCGCGTTCGGACACGGCGTCGAACGCGACGTGCACCGGCGTGACCGTGATGTTCGTGAGGTTCATCGAGATCTGGGCCACGCCGTATTCCTCGATGAACCAGCCGATGCCCTTGACGCACTTGAGCATCCCCGGCTCCCAGACGGGATTGCCTTCATCGTCGCGGACGACGGGACCGGTCAGCGGGTTGCCTTCGCGCTTCATGCGGCCCTTCTCGCGGACGTCGAAGGCGATGGCGTTGGCGCGGCGCGTCGAGGTCGTATTGAGATTGACGTTGTAGGCGACGAGGAAGTCGCGGGCCCCCACCGCGGTCACGCCGTATTTGGCGTCGAACGTCCCGGGCCCGAAATCCGTCTTCCACTGCGGGTCCTTCAGGCGATCGGCCAGCGCTTCGTACTCGCCGGCGCGGCAGGTGGCGAGATTGCGCCGCTTCTCTTCCCTGGCCGCGTACTCGTAGAAATACCCGGAGATGCCCACCTCTTCCCCGAGCCGCTCGCCGAGCTTGTGCGCCCACCTGACCGTCTCGTCCATGTCGATGTTGGACACGGGCACGAGCGGGCAGACATCCATCGCCCCGAACCGCGGGTGCTCGCCGTGATGGCGGCTCATGTCGATGAGTTCCTTCGCCTTCCGGCCCGCGGCGACAGCGGCGTCCAGCACGGCTTGCGGGGGCCCGACGAACGTCACCACCGTGCGGTTGGTCGCCTTGCCCGGATCGACATCGAGGAGCTTCGCGCCCTCCACCGCCTCGATCTGATCCGTGATCTGCCTGATGATTGACATATCGTTCCCCTCGCTGAAGTTGGGAACGCATTCAACCAGTTGGTTTTCCATGTCTCTCGATCCTTTCGAACACTGCCGGGAGAATGGCGGACGAGGCCCGTGGGTGGGGAGAGCCTCCGGGGGCGGGGATCGCCGCACGCACCGGCGGCCCGCCGAACCGGGCATCGTAGTCGCTTGGGCCACCGCTCGCGAGGGGCGGCGCATCCCCCGCTGCCGGAGCCGGTTACGGCGGGGAGAATCAGCGGCGCGGTGGCCTTTCACGGGCGGGACGGGGCTGTCGCCGCGCCGGTGGCTCATTTCAACGCCTGTCCGTAGGATCTGCCATCCCGGGACCGGCCCTGCCCGCCGGTGCCTTCACCACCATCGTTTCAGGGCATCACCTATGGCCAGACGAAACACCGCCGCGACCCGATCGCCCCGCACCCGCCGTCGCCTCATCACGCCCGGGGACCTCACCCGCCTGCACATCGTCAGCGACCCCCGGATCGCTCCGGATGGGAAGCGGATTCTCTTCAGCCGCAAGCACGTCGGCGAGAAGAACGAGTACATCACCAACCTCTGGATGGTGGACGCCGACGGGAAGAGCGACCCCGTCCCGTTCACCAACGGAGGCAAGGACAGCCACGGCCGCTTCTCCCCCGACGGCCGGCGCATCGCCTTCATCAGCGGACGCGACAAGCCGAAACCGCAGATCTACCTCATCGACGTTGACGGCGGCGAGGCCCGCGCCCTCACCGACTTTCCCGAAGGTTCCATCGGCACCTTCAAGTGGTCGCCGGACGGGAAGACGATCGCCGTCAGCTTCCGTCAGCAGGATCCGCAGTGGACGGAGGAGGCGAAAAGGGAGCGGGAGGAGAAGAAGGGCTCCGATCCGCCGCGCGTCATCGATCACCGGTGGTATCGCCTCGACGGCGACGGGTACTTCAACGCCCAGCGGTACCAGCTCTACCTCGTCGACGTCGAGACGGGCGCGCATCGCCGCGTCTATGCCAGGGACACGCTCGGTCTTTTCACGTTCGACTTCGCCCCCGATTCGAAGCGGCTCGTCATCGCCACGAACCGCGACCGCCGGGCGGGCCTGAAGGCCTGGAACGACGACCTGATGATCCTCGACATCGCCTCGGGGCGGCTGAAGAAGATCCCCGACCTGCCGCGCGGGCCGAAGGAACGACCCGCGTTCTCGCCCGACGGCAGGCACATCGCCTACGCCGGACGCATCGGGACCGAGATGATCTACAGCGTCGAGAACCTCGAGCTGTTCGTGTGCGATCCCGCGCGCGGCAACGCGCGCAGTTTCACCGGCGATGAAGACTGCTGCCTGCTGGCGGTCTGCATCGGCGATACCGCCGATGTCGACTTCGGCCCCAGCTTCCGGTGGAGTCGCGACTCGCGGCGCGTGTTCATGAAGGTCGGTTGGCACGGCGAAGCGCACATCGCGTCCGTCGGACTCGACGGAGGCGCGATCGTCTTCCACACCAGCGGCGCCGCCGAGCACGACATGGGCAACCTCTCCGATGACGGCAAGCGCATGGCGCTGACGAAGGCGACCCCGCAGCGGCCCCCGGAAATCCACCTCGGCAGTGTCGCCGCCCGATCGATGAAGACGGAGGCCCTCACCGATATCAACGGCTCCTTTTTCCGGGGGCTGAATGTCGCGAAGACCACCTCGCGCCGGCTCACCTCCGCCGACGGCACGAAGGTGCAGACCTGGATCATGACGCCCCCGGATTTCGAGGCCGGGGGGCGAAAACGCTACCCGGCCGTCCTGGAGATTCACGGCGGGCCGCACGGGCAGTACGGCGTGGGCTACTTCCACGAGTTCCAGGTCCTCGCCGCCGCCGGCTACATCGTCTTCTTCTCCAACCCCCGCGGGAGCAAGGGCTACGGACGCGATCACTGCGCCGCCATCAAGGGAAGCTGGGGCGGCGCCGACTGGGTCGATCTCCAGGCCGTCATCGACGCCATGAAGGACCACCCACACGTCAACCCGAAGCGCATGGGTGTGATGGGCGGCTCCTACGGCGGGTACATGACCAACTGGATCATCGGCCACACCGACGACTTCGCCGGCGCGATCACCGACCGATGCGTCTCCAACGTCGTCACCATGGGCGGGACCAGCGACTTCATCGAGCTGCCCGATGACTACTTCCCGGGCAACTTCTGGGACCGGCCGGAAGCGCGCTGGGAGCAGAGCCCGATAAAGTACCTGGGGAACGTGAACACGCCGACGCTGATCATCCACAGCGAAGGCGATCTGCGCTGCAACATCGAGCAGTCCGAGCAGGTCTTCGCCGCCCTGACGCTGCGGAAGGTCCCCACGCGGTTCGTGCGCTATCCGCGTTCGACCAGCCACGGCCTGAGCCGGGGCGGACCCCCGGACATGAGATTGCACCGCCTGGGCCAGATCCTGGAGTGGTGGAGGGAGTATCTGTAGAGAGTGAGAGACGAAGAGACGGAGAGACAAAGCGACGGAGGGGCAGCCATGAGGATTTTGGTACACTGAAGCCCGCATAGCATCGTTCACGGAGCTTCCTCAACGGACTTCCGTTCAATCAGCTGTTAGACCTCGATGATGAGTCTCAACGCTTTGCAATGGCACGTGATGGATGCAACCGCCGACGACTGGGAGTCGATCGTCCAAATTCGACCCCACGTGACCCAGTTCTGTGGCCACAGATCTGACGGAACGATATTCGATGTTCTGCGCAATCTGCACCAGCATGGCCTTGTTCGCCTGATGGATAGGGACGGGTATGCCGCGGACATCTTCCCGGATGATCCCTCCGATTTCTGGTTCTCGATGACGGAAGCCGGGAGAAAGCTCTGGGATGCCGAAGGGAGCAAGTACCGCGGGGAGGGCGAAGATGCCTAACCAGCCGGGTGCCATGCTTCGACCCGAAGGGCGAAGCATGCAAGGTTGAGACTGCGCGCCATTCAACATGCTTCGTGCTGTGCGACGAAGCATAGCGCCCGGTCACGCCGCATCCAGCAACTTCATCCCTTCTGTGCCCTCTGCATTCCGGGGGTCTGTGGTGAATCCCCCCTGTCCGGGCTCACCGATCTGCCGGGTCACATCATATCTGCCGCCCCCGGAACCCCCGGACACCTGCGCTTCGGGGAGCAAGCGCCCGGCCTGGACTTCCTCCAGGTACCGCGCGCACAGGTCAAGGGCGGCGGCGATGTACTCGGGATGATCCGTCCGGCGAGAATCGCGTTGGCGACTCGCCGCTGAGGACGCGGCCGGCAATGCCCGACGCCTTCATCGTCCTCACCCCAGCCCCCGCCGGCCATGACCCGGTCACGATCCCCAGCCGGCCTCCCTGGCACCTCCGCCCCCGCTCGCTGGCCCTGTGCGGCTGCCGCGGCTACAGTCGTCTCGGACACGACGGAGTAAGCCATGTCGCAGCCAGTGCCCGAACCCATCGCCGGCGATGCGAGGGGCTTCCGCACCGACAAGTACATCCCACAGCCGCGCGATGTCGAGGCGATGGAGCACGTCCGCGCCCTGCTGGACTACATCGGGGAAGATCCGCAGCGCGAGGGTCTCGTCGACACGCCCTACCGCGTGATCGGCGCGATGCGGGATCATTTCTACGGCTACCGGGAGGATCCCGCCGACTACCTCGCCCGCACCTTCAGCGAGGTCGAGGGCTACAACGAGCTGGTCCTCATCAGCGACATCGAGCTGCACAGCCACTGCGAGCATCACATGGTGCCCTTCGTGGGCAAGGCGCACGTGGCGTACATCCCCGACGGCAAGGTGGTGGGATTGTCCAAGATCTGCCGGGTGGTTGATGTCTACGCCAAGCGGCTCCAGGTGCAGGAGAAGCTGACGGCCCAGATCGCCGATGCGATCTGGAGCGTGCTCCGCCCGCAGGGCGTGGCCGTCATCCTCCGCTGCCAGCACTTCTGCATGTGCTACCGCGGCGTGAAGAAGCCCGGCTCGTGGACGACCACGAGCAAGCTGCACGGCTGCTTCCTCAACGAGGAGGCGGCACGGATGGAGCTGCTCACGCTCATCGGGCTGAACAACGAGCTTGGGTAAGGGAAGAGACAAAGAGACGGAGTCACGGAGAGACGAAGTGCAAAGAGGCGGGCGCGACAGCCGCGGGCTGACCAGCCCGCAGTTGCCCCCGGGAACATCGCAGGCCCCCGCCCCGCGCCCCTTTCGGCGTTTCGGCCTTCAGCTTTCCGCGCTTCGCCTTTCCGCGTCTCGACGTTTTGACGCTTGGACGTTTTGACGTTTATCCTCCGCCTATGACCAGCGCGCGTGACATCTTCGGCCGGCAGAAGGCCCTCATCGGGATGATCCACGTCCAGGCCCTGCCCGGGACCCCCGGAGCCCCCGGTAGTGGCCTGTCCGTGAAGGCGATCGCGGAGCAGGCGGTCGAGGAGGCGCGGATCCTCATTAATCCCGGAGGTCCTGCTTCCGGGGGCGGGGGTTTCGATGCGTTGCTGCTGGAGAACATGCACGATGTGCCCTACCTGCTCCGCGAGGTCGGGCCGGAGATCGTCGCCGCGATGACCGCCGTCGGTGCGGCCGTGCGCGACGCCGTGGGCGACGTCCCGCTGGGGATACAGATTCTTGCCGGCGCGAACCGGGCGGCGCTGGCCGTGGCACATGCGATCGGGGCGCATTTCATCCGCGCTGAGGGGTTCGTGTTCGCTTCGATCGCCGATGAGGGCCTGCTGGCGGAGGCCGATGCCGGCCCCCTGCTGCGGTATCGCAGGATGATCGGGGCCGAGGATGTGAAGATCCTCGCGGACATCAAGAAGAAGCACTCCAGCCACGCGATCACGGGCGACCTGCCGATCGCGGAGACGGCGAAGGCCGCGGCGTTCTTCGGCGCCGACGGCGTGATCGTCACCGGCGCCGCGACCGCTCAGCCCACCGCCCCGGAAGAGGTCAAGGCCGTCCGGGAGGCGGTCGACTCGGCGTCGCTGGGCGGCTCGGGCATCCCCGTCCTCGTCGGCTCCGGCGTCACCCCCGACACCGCACCCGCCCTGCTTCAGCACGCCGACGCCCTCATCGTCGGGTCCTGGTTCAAGAAAGACGGCCACTGGCGCAACGCCCCGGATCCGGCGCGGGCGAGGAGAATCGTTCAGGCAGTGCGCCCGTAAGAGGTAGAGTCATCGTCATGACGGCTCCGCGGGCTGTCAGCCCGCGGCTGTTGCTCTTCTTCCTCCTCTTCCCCTCTCCTTCCTCTCCGCGGTCCTCCGCGGCCCTCCGCGTTTTTAAACCCTATCCCTCCTCCGTGGCCCTCCGTGGCCCTCCGTGTTTCAACTTCCTCTTCTATCGGGGGCTCAGCTCGGATCGACGACGCGACCGAGGAAGAGGATCGAGCCCGTCTCGCGGTCGCGGATGAGGAACAGGAACGGGTGATCGGCGCGGAAGAAGGTCGGGGCGGCGGTGAGCATGACGCCCACAGCCGTCGCGGCCGCCGCTTCCGTGCCCTGCTCGTCCACCTCCACCCACGCCTGGTGGATCACCTTCCCGATGAAGAGGTCGCGCCGGCCGTTCATGCCGGAGAAATCGGCCCGACCGGGGGCGAATGCCAGCGGCATGCCCATCTGCTTGAGTGTCTGCCCCAGATCGAAGCGTGAGGTCAGCTTGAAGCGCGGCAGCATCACCCGCACCTCCTCCACCGCAAGCTCGCCCAGCCACGCCTTCAGTTTCTCCACGGAAAGCGCGCCCTCGAGTTCCGCCAGACCGCCGCGCTCTCGCGGGAGAAGGATCACCATCGACAGACGCTTGCCGTCGTAGGGCATCTCGAGGACCTGGACATCTTTCGATTCGTACAGGCCGAAATCATCCTTGAGGGACATCATCGGCACCTGGACGGACTTGTCGTCGCCGGGAAAGAAGTTCTG
>JAXHTH010000310.1:0-6914 GCA_034211115.1 Planctomycetota bacterium
GCCGGCGCCGCGAAGCCGGTTGCTTGAGATCCCGGCCCGGCGCGCGACGGGCTCTCGCGTCGCGACTCATGTCTCGCCCTCGCGCTGGATGAAGGAGGCGCGTCGGGCGAGCTCCTCCAGCTCGCGGCATCGGGCCGCGAGCTGCTCCGACGAGGCCCCCTGCTCCGCCAGCTCATGCAGGTCCGAGGCGACGGTGCCCACCTGCGCATAGCCGTGCCCGTGGGCGGCCGACGCCAGCTCCCGGCTGAGCCGGCAGAGAAGCGGCACGTCCCCGCCGGCGAGCGCGAGGTCCGCCAGTTGGCGAACCTGCCGCTCCATCAGTTGCAGAAAGTCCAGGATGCGGGGCCGCATCTGAAGATCGTGCCATTCCGTGCTCATCAGAGCTCCGGGTTGGGCGTCGTTGTTCGCCGGCTGCTTCGTCCCCAGATACGGCGTCAGCCACTCGACGAGATGCTCCAGCGTGAAGGGCTTGAAGAAGATGTCGGCAAAGGTCCCGGCCGGGACATCGTGTTCCGCCCCCTCCGCGGCGCTGAGACCAATCACCGGCCCGTCGTAGCCGTCGGTGCGCAGGAGCGCCACGAACTCATCTGCGGTCAGGCCGGGAACGGACACGTCGCTGATGATGAGATCGACCGGCTGGCGGTGGAGCATGTCGATGGCGGTCAGGGCATCGGAGGCGGCGATGGTCTCCACGCCGAGCTGCTCCAGGCTTCCGCGCAGAAGCTCCTGGTCCTCAGCCGAGCGATCGACGTGCAGGACGCGGCCGGACAGGGTGGGCAGTTGAATGTCCGGCGCGGGCGCGGCGTCTTCGGCGTCGGCCTCGACCGCCGCCGGCTCGTCCTCGCCGGTGAGGAAATCCGACAACGCGATCGAGTGCTCGAACCGCACGCCGATCTCGTGGACCAGCCCGTCGACGTGCTGGCAGCGAACCACGGTGCCGTCGATCGCCGCGGCGCGCTTGTCGACGCGAAGGAGGTGGATCTGGCAGCGGCTGCCGATGTGCACGAAGTTGCCGTGCAGGAAGCCGATCCCGTTGCGGCTCAGGTTGCGGGGACGCACCAGGTAGTTGACCACCGACCCCCCGGGATGATGGAGGGTGGCCACCGCGCAGGTGGCGACGTGACACGGCACGCGATCCTCGACCCGCAATTCGGCCCCGCGATGCCGATCGGCCGCCTGCTCCAGCCGGGCGATGAGATCCTGCTGCTCCTGTTCGGAGAGGCGCAGGGAATCAATGCACCGATCATTGCGCCGAGATGCCACGAGAAGCTCCCCCCTTCGGCCCGGCCGACGGGCGTATCCGCTTTCCGATCGGCACGGGATCGACTCGACTTCACCTCGGCTGCGGCCATCGGGGTCGCGGCCCGTCCCCACGCCCCACCTCTCGGCCCCAGCTAAGATGTGATGATTGCGCCGTCGCGTTATCGGCAGCCTCCCTCGGATCCGCGAACATGAACGCACGCAGGACAACCCGGCAAATCACGGTCGGCGATGATCGGACCGGTCGCGTCGGGATCGGCGGCGACGGCCCCATCGCCGTCCAGTCGATGACCGCAGGCTACACCCACGACGTGGACGGGTGCGTGGCGGAGATCAACCGCCTCGCCGCGGCGGGGGCCGATCTCGTTCGCGTCGCCGTGCCCGAGAAAAAGGACACCGCAGCCCTGCCCGAGATCCTCGATCAGACGCGGGTGCCCCTCGTGGCCGACGTTCACTTTCATTACCGGCGGGCGCTGGAGGCGGTCGAGGCCGGCGTGCACAAGATCCGGCTCAACCCCGGCAACATCTCCGATCGCGAACAGGTCAACGCCGTCATCGACGCCTGCAAACAGCGCGGCATTCCCATGCGCATCGGCGTCAACGAAGGCTCGATCGTCGAACGCAAGGACAAGAAGAAGCGCCAGCAGGAGCTTGCCCGGTTCTTCTCCGAGCACCGTCATGGGCACCTGATCGCGCTCATGATCGCCAAGCTCGAGGAGTACCTGGACATCTTCCACGAGCGCAGCTTTCACGACATTTGCATCTCTGCGAAGTCGATGGACCCTTCGCTCGTGATCGACGTCTACACGGAGATCTCCCGGCGGTTCGACTATCCCCTGCACCTGGGCGTCACGCACGCCGGCCCGAAGGAAACGGGCACGATCCGTTCCGTGGTCGCCCTGGGCACGCTGCTGGCCAACGGCATCGGCGACACGGTGCGCATCAGCTACGCCAGCGATCCCGTGCACGAGGTCGAGGACGCGGTGGAGATGCTCTGCTGCCTCGGCCTGCGGCAGCGGACCGGGCCTGAGCTCATCGCCTGCCCCACCTGCGGGCGCATCCAGGTCGATCTGTTCACCCTCGTGCGGGAGGTGCGCAAGACGCTCGCCCACGAGATCACGCTGCCGATGAAGGTGGCGGTGATGGGGTGCATCGTGAACGGCCCGGGCGAGGCGGAAGGGGCCGATGTGGCCGTCTTCGCCGGAGACCGACGCGGCATCATCTACGTCCAGGGCCGGCGCGTGGCCAACGTGCCCGAGGAGGAAATCCTCGATCGTCTGCGCGCCGAGTGCCGCGCGTTCCAGGAGAAGGTCAACCGCGGCGAGGCGAAGCTGGGCGAGAAGACGGTGACCATCGACGTGCCGGATCCGATCGGCGAACTCGGCAGCGGCGCGGCGAAGATCGCCGGGGGCGACGTGGAGCAGATCACCATCCGCTCGACGTAGTGCGAATCGAGACAAGCGCACGGGACGGGAAAGGCCCCGGAGACGAAGAGAGGGACGGTCAGGCGGGCGGCGGGGTTGGGGTAACATGCCGTCATGTGCACACGCAGCCGTATTCGACGGTCGCGGTCGGTCATGCTCTCAACCGTGCTCGCTCTGCTCGCCGGCTGCGCGGCGGATCGGCCGCTCAATCCCTCGTTCCCGCTGACGGTCGCCGCCGCGCGGCAGGCCCTGTGGCAGATGCAGGCCGATCCGAAGCCGCTGCAGCGGCCGGTGCTGGTGCTGTCCGGCATCCACGACCCGGGTCTGGTTGCCGCCTCGCTGGGGAACCGGCTGCGCCGCATCACGACCGAGGATGCGACGATCGAGACGATCTCGTTCTTCGGCACCGACACGTTCGACGCCTGCCGCGCGCGGCTCCTGGACCGGGCGGAGGCGATGGCAGGTTCGGGCGAGGGCGGGGGGCTCGCGGGCGAAGTCGACGTGGTGGCCGTCTCGATGGGCGGACTGGTGGCCCGCTATGCCGCGATGGCAAGGCCGGAAGATGAGCGGAAGCTCCGGATTCGGCGGCTGTTCACCATCAGCTCCCCCCATCGGGGCGCGAGCATGGCGAGCCTGCCCACGCTGGATCGGCGGATCGTCGACATGCGGAGCGGCTCGGCGTTCCTCCTCGCCCTCGATGCCGCCCTGGAAAAGGCCCACTACGAGCTGCTCTGCTACGTGCGGCTAGGTGACGCGATCGTGGGGGCGTCGAACGCGGCGCCGCCGGGACGGAGGGCGTGGTGGGTCCAGCCGGGGGCGAGCTTGGCCCATCTGTGGGCTCACGAGGATCGCCGCATCGTCGCCGACATCGCCCGGCGTCTTCGCGGCGAGGCGCCGTTCACGCGCCTCCCGCCGGCCGAGCCGGTGATCCGGAAAACGGCTGCAACAGGAGCGGATCCGTAAGCGTATGGCATAACGGCGGTTCGCAGCGCTGGCCGCAGAAAACGTGATATAGTCACCGTCGGCGGCCGACGCGTCGGCCACTGCACTTCTCCTCCTCGGCCTCGCTGCCCCCGCTCGCGACTTGCGGGTACGGGCGGCCAGGCCGACCTTTCATCGCACGGTTCAGGACAAGGAGCCGGTCATGTCTGGCAGCCGCCGTTCTGCATTCACCATCGTCGAGATGCTGGTGGTCATCGGGATCATCGGCGTCCTTGCCGCCATGCTCCTGCCCGCGATCAGCAACGCGACCCGCCGGGCCAAGAAGGCCGAGGAAACCAGCCGCATCCGGCAGGTCGGCATCGCCTGGAACCTCTACGCCAACGGCAACGACGACGCGGCCCTGCCTGGTTTTCTCGAGGACGGGGACGGAACCGCGGACGACAACGTCATGGAGAAAGATGCCTGGGACGTCCGATACAAGCTCCCCGATGGCGACAACGTGCACTACGACGACTCGGAGGAATGGCCCTGGCGCCTCATGCCTTATATTGACTACGACCATGAGACCGTGCTCGGCTACCTCGAGCTGGAGGAGACCAGCAAGCTGATCATGTCCGACTACGCCAGCGCGGATGAGGACGGCAAGCCCCGGCCGACGAGGATCGCCGAGTATCCCGCCTTCGGGTACAACGGCTATTACACCGGTGGCTGGTGGGAGATGGGCGACTTCGGCGGGCAGCAGCGCGCCCGCCCGAAATACCGAAACGCAAAGGCGATCGATGAGAACGGCAATCCGACGGATCGGCCGGTCGCCGTCGTGGCCTTTTCGCCTGCGGCCATCGCCGACACGACCAGGTACATCGTCTTCTGCTCGACGACGGAGGCGCCGGCCGGCAACTATGACCGCTTCGACGATTTCCGGCTCGGCACCCATCGCGCCGTCCCTCCCTACCTTGCCGACGAAGAGCAGTGGAACTGGGGCCGACGCCGCCCCGACGACCCGAACAGCGCTCGCACGCAGTTCGCGATCGAGGCGATGGAGGACACGGCCATTCCCATCGGGCGCTACACGAACCAGTGCACCATCTTTTACGCCGACGGGCACACCGAGCCCCAGGCGCCCGGCGCGCTGCGCGACCAGCGGTTCTGGATCAATTCCGCCGAACGCAGCGACTTCACCCACACGGAGAATTAGTCTTCGTCCGTGGCCGGGGGGGTCTGCATCCGGCTCATCTGCCGCAGCGTCCGCCGCACGAGAAACCGAAGCTGTCTGACGTCCCGCTCGGAGACGGCGGAGGTGGTGAGGTCGACCTCGATGGCCCGCAGCCATCGCGTCGCGCCGGCCTCGTAGCCAAGCTGGTCACGAAGGCGGTCGGCCAGGTCGGGCAGATGGCCGGCGCCGTAGAGGATCGCCACCGACTCGGCGGGCAGGTCGGCCCCCATCAGGGCCTCCAGATCGTCGACGACCACCTGGTTGCGCAGGTCGATGATGACCTCGGTGAACCCCTCGCCGAACTGCTCGAACCCGATCTCGAGCGTGGATTCATCGCCCAGCAACTCGATGAGAAAGACCTTGATCGTGTCGCTCACCGCGCCGTCGAGGAACGCGTCGGCGAAGCGGAGCAGGCCGAGCAGGACTCGCACGAGTTGAGCGGGCAGGGAGGCGCCGGTGAGGCTGTCCTCGATGAGGCTGAAGTCCAGCCCCCGCGCGTCCATCTCCCGCTGAACCTGGTCGATGGCCATGTCGCTGCACCGCCAGTTCGCGCCGCCGTAGTCCAGCGCCTCGAGCTGGAAGGCGAGGCCGAGTGCGTCGGCGAGCTGGGCCTGCAGCCCGTCGCCCGGCTCGCCGGCCGGAGGCTGAATGCCGGCCGGGTCCTTCAGGACGATGTCGGCAGCGGGCCCCTCGCCCCCGGCCTTGCCGTCGGCGCCGAGGCTGCTGAGCCGGTACGGGGGAGGCGCGGTCATCGCGCCGAAGTCGCCGTCTTTCGGCGAAGCCGGCCCGTCGCCGCCTGAGAAGGCATACGCGATCGGGTTGCCCCATGCGTCCGTCAGCGCCGCGTCGAGGAAGTCGGGCAAGCGCGGGTCCACCGTCGCCGCGAACGCGCGCAGCTCCTCGACGTCGGCCGGATATCGGTCATGCCGGTCATGGAATCCCGCGATCAGTCCGCCCACGAAACCGAGGGCGGCCCGGGTGCTCTCGATGCGCCGGGCCTCGGTGTCTCCTCCCGCGCCGCCGGTGCCGGCGGGCTTGACCGATTCGTAGAGGACGATGTCAAACGGCCGCAGCAGTTCCTGGATGGCGCGGTAGTAGCGCAGGTCGGCGATGTGGGCCACGCCGACGAGGGTGACGGCGGGCCACGTCTCCTCCGGGGCGGTGAACTCCGCCGCCGCGATCTCGAGGGCCACGAACCGATCTTCCTCGGCCACGACGCGAAGATACGCCGGCTCCACCGCGGCTGCGGACGGATCGGCCGGGGCCGGTTCCTTCGCCGTTTCCGCACTCATCGCCGACCCGGTCAGCGCCGCCGCGACGGCCAGCGCCAACGCCACCGGACAGACGGTCCGGCATCGCCCGGGGAGAGGATGGTTGTCAGGCACGTCTTGCTCCTTCAGGGGCCGCGGCGTCGGACGTTCATGAACCGCTCCGGACGACGGCGGCCTCGGGCGCGGAAGCGGTCGGAGCCCCCACGTCGGGTGCAGCGGGTCGGTCCGCCTCGACGGCCGGGGCCGCCGCTTCAGCGCCTTGTTGGGCTGCGGCGATCATCGATTCCAGCCGTCCCAGCGCCCGGGAGACCTGGCTGCGGAACGCCATGTACGGAAACAACGTCATCAGGGCGACGATGAGCCCCAGCGCGGTCGTGAGCAGGGCAGCGGCGATGCCCCCCGCCACGTCACGGGGATCGGTCAGAGCCTGCTCCGCCTGCTGGAGCTCCAGCAGGCGGAAGGACTGGATGATCCCCACCACGGTGCCCAGGATTCCCAGAAGGGGGGCGGCGGTGATGATCGTCGACAGCGTGACCATGAACCGGTCCAGCCGCGGGCGCTGCGACTCGACGGCCTCCATCGCCACCGCATCGCTGGGGCCGAGGCGGAACAGCCGGCGGGCGACGTGGCCGTAGGGTGATCGATCGTCCCCGACCAGCGCGTCCGCCGCCTCCCACCGGCCCCGGCGCAGCGCGTCGTTGAGCCGTGCCAGCCGCCGCACCCGGCCCGGGCGGTGCGTGGCGACCCAGAACCAGATGCGCTCGATGACCAGGGCGAGGCTGACCACGCTGAGGGCGAGCAGGG
>JAXHTH010000311.1:0-16413 GCA_034211115.1 Planctomycetota bacterium
GCTCGGGGTGTTTGTCACTGTAAGGCCCGCCCAGTGTCCACCGGGCGACGGCGGGCACGAGGAACAGCGACGTGTACGCGTACCCCTGATCGTCAAACTGCGTGTGCAGCGGACCGAGGCCGACCTCGATCTGCGCCTCGACCACCGCGTCGAAGTCGAGGATCGGCACGCCGTAGGAATCATGCGTCCAGTTCTGCTCCTCGATCGCCTGCTGAATGCGCTGGAAGCTGTAGACGGTCACGTGGGGATCGAGCTTGCCGGAGATGACGAGGTATTCCCCGCCGGGCGTGACGTCGACGCCGTGCGGGCTCTTCGGCTCGGGCGTGAAGTAGAGAATCCCCTCGTCGATGCACGTCTGAAGCGGGATGACGGGGAAGCCCTTGACGGATTCCGCCCCGCCGTTGTGATAGACCTGTTCCGCCTTGCGGTAATCGATGATGTGCAGGTAATCGTTGTCGCGCTGAGAGGCCCCGGCCTCGAAGAAGCTGCGCTCGCCGATCTCCGCAGTGCCGGTGGCGAGTTCCGTGTTGAAGGAGTTGCCGAAGATCCAGCCGTCGCTGACGAGTTTGCCCGCATCGAACAGATCCTGCCAGTACGGTGGCAGTTCGAGGGCGAACGACTTCTCCGGATCGATGCGCCCCTTCTTGCGGTCGAACTTCCACAGCGTGACGAGCCCGCGATAGCTGGCGTTGTACTCCTCCAGCGGGGCGTACTCGCCCGCGAGCGGCGAGCCGTACTGACCGCCCTCGATGACGTATTCGGTGTTCGGCGTGACGAACGTGCCGCCGTGGTCGTTCAGCGCGATCGGGTTGTTCACGATCTGCTTGGTCTCGAAATCGCGGAGATCGATGACGGCGACACGGGCGTTGGCCTTGTCGTTGATGAAGACGAACCGGCCGTCGTAGTCGCCGTCCGTCTCGCTCAGGGCGGGGTGATGCGTGTCGGCCCAGCGGACGGCCCGGCCGTCTATGTCGCCCTGGCTGAGCACCTCCTCGCCGCTGCCGTAGCCCCAGCCCTGCCAGGGCTCGGGGGTGAAGACACCGATGACCTTCAGCAGGCGCATGGAGGGCATGCCGATGACGAGCACCTGCCCGCTGTGGCCGCCGGAGGCGAGCATGATGTATTCGTCGTGCCGGCCGGAGGGGGTGTAGGTCTTCAAGGCTGCAAGGACGTCGTCAGGGGTGAGGTTGCGGGCGTCGATGATGCGGCCGGATTCGCCGCCTATCCCTCCGCTTCCGGCGGACTGCGCCCCACCCGGGGCGCCGGCCTGAGGCGTGGTCGCGGCGTCATCCCCGCCCCCGCCGCAACCGGCCGCGACGAGGGGCAAGGCGAGGGAGCATGTCGCTAAGACTCTTGTCAACATGGTTTTATGGTCTCCAGTAGGCGGTCCAGAGGCCCGCGACGCGGTACCGGTCCGGCCACAGGCGGCCCGACGATACCGGGCGGCGCGGCGCTAATCAAGAAATAATTACTACTATTTCACTTTTTATCTGGAAACGGATCGCTGGCTTTCCTATATTCGACTCCGCAGTCCGGTCTCGCTGAGGCACAAGCCTCCGGCGGGCCGCGGATCAGTGGCGTGCAGAGGAGCCGCATTCCTCGCCACGTGAGGCGATCGGCGGACACTCCTCATCAGGTGACCGCGATGTACGGCAAGCAGACACGATGCGCGATTGGGGCCATGAGCCGGCTCGCCGAGGTCTACGACGGCGGAACGACGTTGCTGTCGGCCGCGGACATCGCCGCTTCGCGGGGCGTCCCGAGGCCGCGGGTCGCGAAGGTGTTGGCGGTCCTCTCTCAGGCCGGACTTGTTGTCGGCGCACCGGGGCCGGGGGGCGGGTTCACGCTCGCCGACGATCCGGCCAACATCACGCTTCGAGACGTGTTCGTTCTCTTCGAGCGCAATGAGGACGCCCTCCCCTGCCCGTTCGGCGACGGCGTCTGCGGGACCAACGGTCCGTGCCCGCTGCATGATGACCTCACTTCCGTACGCGAGGCGCTCGCGCGGCTGCTCGACCGGACGACGTTCGCCCGGTTCCAGACGGCGCATCAGGAACGCCACGCCGACGTGCTCTCCGAGAGCCCGGCCAAAGATTCTGCAGACAACAGGAACACCGGACAACACGCACATGAGTGAGCTGATCGACAATCGAGCCCATCGTATCCGCACGCTGAAGGAAGTCATCAGACACCTTCACGCGGGCGAAGCGCCCGACGCCGTGCGGGGGCGGCTCCGGGACCTTGTCCGTGAGTGCGACGCAGCGGAGATCGCCGCCATGGAGCAGGAGTTGATCGACGAGGGCGTGCCGGTGCAGGAGATCATGGGCATGTGCGATCTGCACGCGCAGGTCGTGCGTGAGATCCTCGTCGAGCGCCAGGCATCTTCCATCCCGGCCGGGCATCCCGTCGACACGTTCCGGCGCGAGAACACGGCGTTGCGCGACACGATTGCGTCTCTGCGCGAGTCGATTCACGCGGCCCTCTCCGACGGAGCCGACGGCAAGGCGGATTCCCCTGCCCTTGATCGATGCCGACAGCACTTCAACGACCTGATGGATGTGGACAAGCACTACCAGCGCAAAGAGCACCTGCTGTTCTCGTGCCTGGAGCGCCACGGCATCACGGGACCGTCGAAGGTCATGTGGGGCAAGGATGACGAGGCCCGCGCCCTGCTGAAACAACTCGACGATGCGCTCACCTCGAACGGCGACAAGGAGGGCGCAGCGACTTCCCTTCCGGGGGCCGTAGAGCGGGCGCTGGCCGCGGTCGAGGAGATGATCTTCAAGGAGGAGAACATCCTCCTGCCCATGTCGTTGCAGACACTGACCGAAACCGAGTGGGGCGAGATCTGGGCGCAGTCGCCGCAGTTCGGATGGTGCCTCATTGAGCCCGCCGCCGGGTATCGCCCGCCGGCCGCGGACGGAACGCAAGTCGCCGAGCCGATCGCGGCGGAGGCGGAGCGCTCGGGCATCGCGCTGGAGATCGTCCCCCCCGCCGAGAGTGCCGCGCGCCCCCCGCGCGGATCGCTCATCTTCCCGACCGGTTCGCTCACGCTGGATCAGCTCAAGGCGATCTTCACCACGCTGCCCGTCGACATCACCTTCGTGGATGCCGACGATCGCGTGCGTTTCTTCAGCGAGGGGCCGAATCGCATCTTCGTGCGGCCGAAGACGGTGATCGGTCGGAAGGTGCAGCATTGTCATCCGCCGTCCAGCGTGGATGTGGTCGAGCGGATTCTCGACGATTTCCGCTCCGGCCGGCAGGACGTGGCCGAGTTCTGGATCGAGTTCCAGGGCCGGTTCGTGCACATCCGCTACTTCGCCCTGCGCGACGAGGCCGCAACATACCTGGGCACGCTCGAGGTGACGCAGGATCTGACGGCGTTGCGGAAGCTGACCGGCGAGCGGCGGCTGCTCGCGTACAGCTGAACGAACCGCGACTCAGGGCGTCCCGCTCGGCGGCGCGGGAAGCGCTACCCCCAGTTGCCGAGGAGGGCCAGGAGGTCGGCCGTGTCGACGAAGCCGTCGCCGTTGATATCCTCTGGGCAATCCTCGCACGCGCCCCACGCGGCGAGCAGGAGCAGCAGGTCGGCGGTGTTCACCTGCCCGTCGCCGTCGATGTCGCCCTCGAGCGGCGGCGTGATGAGCGTCAGCACAAGCGAGGTATCGTTGTAGGCAACCTCCCATTCGCCGCCGGTAATCTCGGCGAAGGAGCCGCTGATGGTCCCGTTCGTAACGGTCATGATCGTGAACTGCTCACCGCCTTCCGGCTCATACCCGGACAGCAGCGCGAGTTGCAGAGTGCCGTCGAGGGTGACATCGCCTTCAACGACGAACTGATCGTGCTCGAAGACGGGCGTCGGCCCGCCGATCTCGAGATCGAGGATGGAACTCTCGAAGCAGATCAGATCGCCCGTGAGCTTGAACGGTCCGCTGGCGTCAGATCCGCCGGGGACGAGGAGCTCGTAGTTGTTGAGTCGCGTACAGGTGAGACCGCCGAGGAAGTCACCCCCCTGAAGCGGAATAACAAGGCCATGCTCGATCGTGTCCGTAATGGAGAACGGCTCGGGTTCGCCGTTGTCGGCCTCGCCTTCGACCTGGACGTCGCCGCCGCCAATCTGAGTCAGCCCCTCGCCGTCCTCGCTGGAGTTGGTCAGATCCCCGTCGATGAAGATGGTGAAGCCGGTCCCGACAAAGACGGTTCCGCCGTCGTTGTCGAGATCCCCGTTGACGATGAGATCACCGCCCTCCGCGGCGGCCGTAGCGTCGCCGGAGACCGTGAGTGAACCCAATGTCTCATAGAAGTCGCCGCAGATGTGGAAGCCCGCCGCACCGGAAATGGCCTGAAGATCCACGTTCGCCAGCGAGAAGCCGTTACCGTGGAGCTCGGCATTGTGCAGGTCCGTTACGGGCTCCGGGAAGCGAAGTAATCCATCGCCGCAGGAGCGATACGTCCCCGAACCGCCAAGCACACCGTTCTCGAGACCATCAAGAGGGCCATTGATGTTGAGGACACCGCTGAGCACGTCAACCTCGGCCGATATGCTGCTACTGCGCAATCGACCGGTGATATCCGACGTTGACGATCCGGTCTTGATCAAGCTCCCCTTGACTTGGAACCATGTGAACTGCGAATCATCAACAAGGATGTCACCATCGATCAGATAGTATTCCCCGCCAAAGTGAACGCGGGCAATCGCCTGAGAAGCGAGCTCAAGCGTCCCATTCTCATGGTACGTAGCTTCGCTCCCATCAACGGTTCCTTCGAGTAGCTTCGTCGCGTTGGTCGTCAGACGAAGCTCGCTCTCAACGAGGCCTGAGATCAGCCCCGAGACTGTCCCGCTTCGCCACTCCATGAAACCACCATTGACGAACGTCGCATGACTCGATCCGCCGTCGATCACGAACGCGCCCTGAAACTCGTTATCCGCGGAGCCGAGCCGATTCGTTACATCCGCCGCTGTCGGCTCTCCATCGATTCGCCCCCCGCCTGCAAGAATCACCTCACCCCGTCCGTCGAGCATCAGATCTCCGTCGTCGAGTGTCATCGCGCCGCCAGTCAATCGAATCGTGCCCGCCGATCCGGGGCGAAACGCGCTGTCACCTTCAATCGTCCCGCCGGCGTCGAGCCTGACTTCCGAGGTGGCGACGCTGAGGACCGCGCCTTCCCTCTGCACGAGCGGCACCTCGATCGTCGAGGTGGAGCTCTCTTCGCTGTCGGGCTTCTCGATGGTTGCGAAGTTGACCAGTTGCCCGCCGTTGGCGCCGGAGATGTTCCCCGAGAGCAGCATCCACTCGCCCGCTCCGGCATTGAGGGCCTGGCTCCCATCGACGAAGAGGCTCTTCGTCTGCATGAGCGTGCCGAAGTTCACGAGGTCGGTCATCCCGTCGCCCCGGAGCGTGGATGTGTTGCTGATCTCGATCGTGAGCGTCGAGCCGGCGACATTCTGGAACGAGCCGAGGGCGTCGATGATCCCGCCGCGCCAGCGGAAATCCGCTCCGCTGAAGACCGTGCCATCGGTCTGGAGCGCGGCGTTGTCGGGCAGGATGCACTCAAGATTGCCGCTGAGGGCCAGATTGCCCCCGGCATCGACGATCGTCGAATCGCCCTGAAACCCCAGCGTCCCCTCGCCTTCAGCGCTGACGTTGCCGCCGATGTGCACGCCGTCCGGATCGCCCCCGTTGTCGAAGCCCTTGAGAATCAGCGTCGCGCCCTCGTCGATCTGATACATGCCTCCCGTGTGCAATCCGCCGCTGTTGATCGACAAGGCTCCGCTCTGCACGTGGATCATGCCTCCGGACTGATCGAGGAAGACATTGACGTGTCCGGTGCCGTCATCGTTGTGGAGCACCGTCGCCTGATTCGTGAAGGTCCCGGTGTTGGCGCCGATCTTCCCGAGTGAACCGCTGATGTTCCAGGTGCCGTGGTTCATGATCGTCGCGTCGCGCAGGCCGAGCGTGGCGAGATGATTGACGGTCGCCTCATTGACGAGTTCGGTTCCTTCGAGGAGATTGATGCTGGGATCGGAAACGACGGAGAGCGAGCCGTTCTCGATGGTGAAGCCGCCCGCGCCGAGGAAGGTCCCGCCCTGCATGGTGTTGTCGCCGGAGAGGGTGACGGGGCCCTCCGCGCTGAGTTCGACCGAGAAGGTCGCGCCGCCCCCGACGGTCGTGTTGAAGAGCGTCGCCGATTCGACGATGCGCAGATCATTGGGCAGGATGAGCGTCCCGCCCTGCATGATCAGAATCCCGACCTCCTTGGCTCCGACACGCGACTCGACAGTGAACCCGCCCCCGATGATCGCGGTGTCCGACGGGCCCGGACAGCCGCTGGGCGACCAGTTGTCGGCGAAACACCCGGCGCCGTCGCACCGCCATATCCGTTCGTGGCCCGGGATCTCATCGCACTCGGCGATCCAGTTGAACTCGGCCGGCGCACCATGTGCCGGCGCGATCGCGCCGACCGCGAGACATCCCAGAATCGCAAGACGAGAACGAATGTGGTGACACGCGAGTATGAGCCTCGGCACGAGTTTCCCTTCGCGTCAGCGGAGTTGGATTGCGCAGCACAACGAGCACCGTCGCGTCGAGACCGCCGTTCACCAGCGCGATCAACCTGCGCAGCAACGCCAGACATCCCGATCATGATGACCGCCACCCGCGTGATACGGGGCGCTATGGCAAAAGCCGCGGTGTTCGATCGGCGCGGCTGTGCTGCCGCAGCCTACTCACGTTCCCTCGCGACGCAAGGGGTTTCTTCAAATCAACGATGAACATCGGCAGGGCAGCGGTGCGCAACCCACGCGTCGGAGCCGCCGGCGCCGCGGCAGTCTCGTTCTCGAGGATTCCGTTTCCGGGGAACGGTGGCCGTGCTCACCGCCGATCCGCTTCACATTCTCGGCGCGTGGGGCACACCGAAAGGCGATGCGAAAGACGATGGCGACACCGATACCGCCGACCTGTTCCAACTCCCGGGCAACCGGGGCCAATGCCCGAGAATATAAGTGACGCATCGGCGGACGACCCTGTCAGTGCGATATCGCTGCTCCCGACACAGCGCCTTCTCCTGTTCACGCGTAGCACAGCGTAGGGAACGGCTCGCAATGGTCAGTCGCTTCACATCCGCGACTTCTCGCCGCAGCGCAGTCAGGAGGATATCCGGATCCTGTGCTCGCCCGCAGTCCATCGAGAAAATCTTATATTCGTTCTGGACATCACGCGCCCCCGCAGTACAGTGCGCGCGGATCCGCCCGGAAGGCGAATGCCCTGATCTGTTGCAGTCGCCGCCAGCGCTCCCGGTAACGCGACCCTGACGGTCGTTCACGTGCAATCGGAGAAGCGCCGCGACTTAATGTGCCGCGACGCGCCCTGACGTCTCGAGGCGACGTCGGTCGTCTGATGAAACTGTCGACGTTCCGGTCCGCCACGGACGGGGGCGCGTCCGGAAGGCGCAGCCGACCGATTCGGAAAGAGCAGGAAGATGATCAGTGCATCGGCCACCGCGGGGCGAGCACCCTCGACGACGCGGGAGGTGACGCAAGCTGTCGGTCGTCTATCCCGCAGGCAGTCCCGACATCGATCGATCACGGAGGCGCGAAACCGGAGGCACACGCGGTGCGTCCACGTGTGCCGTCTCATTCCGATCATCCCATGGAGGATCGCCCTATGACACTTCAAACGATCTGCTTCGCGACGCTGGCGTCCGGAATCGCCGCCGTCATCTGGTCCGGGCTCTCGACCGCCTCGAACATGACTGCGATGGACGGCGCCGCGCTCCCGGCGACGGCGGATGTTGAACCCGGAATCGCCCCCGATGCGTCTCCGAGGACGGCCCAGCCGAGCCTCGTTCGGAACACATCAGGCAACGCGACCGTCGACGCCGCGGCGTCGGACAACAGCGGAAGCCCTGTCTTTGAGCAGGCCGGATTGCCGATCAACCGAGCTCTCGCCGTCAACTGCTTTGCGGACATGAAAGGCACGATCATTCGGACACCGGAACACGAGGGCGGTGTCGAGATCATGCACGAAGTCTACGTCGAGGACATCGCCTACGGCGTCCGCGACGGACGCGTGGTCCTCGGGCGCCTCGAGGGGATCTTCGACGACGGCCGCACGATCGACATCGACCGCATGGATGAGCTGACCCCGCTCGCGGGCCCGGGCGATTTCGCCGGTCACGCCATCGTGTGGGGATGTGGCGCAGAGGACCGGGACCTGGTCGTCGAGGAGTTCGCGTATATCGTCGACGACGACGGTCGCGTCCGCCTTGACAAGCTGCGGGGGATCCTCGACGACGGCGGAATTGTGGAGTACCAGCGCCTCGGCGATCGCGATGACGACTGCGGAGTGGAGGCGGTGGATGAATGCGTGCGCACCAGCGAGGGCTGCTGGGGATTCTGTCAGGGCATCATCGACTGCGGATGCGTCGGCTCCGGCTCGTGCGAGATCAGTGTCAAGATCAAGTGCGTCAACAACAACTGCTTCCAGCCCGGCGTCTGCAAATACTGCGCGAAGTGTGGTGTCTGCTGGTGCGATAAGAGGAGGACAGTCTGCCAGAACGCCTCCGACGATCTCGTCCCCGGCTCGGTCGCATGCTCGGGGGATGAAGGGCTGACCGTCACCGCAAACGGTCACGCCCGCCTGTATCAGCTCGATCAGCCGACGATGATCACGCTCGTCGACTACGGCGTCCAGGCCTGCCACGACCAGACCGGGGAGGGTAACCCGTGCAACGTGTATATCAACATCTGGGACGCACCCAACTTCCCGTCGACGGAAGGCGCGGTCCTCCTCGATGTGGCGCAGGATCTCGTGCCTGACGGGACCGAACTTCAGATGCGCACCGTGCCCATGACCGGCCTCACCCTTCCGCCGGGCAACATCGTGCTCGAGATCTTCAACGATAACGGCACCGACGCCTTCGCTTTCTGGCCCGGCTCGAACGCGGCCGGTCAGTCAGGGCCGTCGTTTCTCCGCGCCGATGCGTGCGGCCTGCCGAACTGGACGGATCTGGCCGAACTGGGATACCCGGATGTTCATCTCGTGCTCTGCTTCGATGCGGTCACCGGCGCTGTCTTGCCCTGGTCGGAGCCGTTCGACGCGTACGAGCCGGGAAGCCAGATGCATCATCAGGGCGGCTGGAAGGGCTGGGACAACGACCCGGGGGCCGGCGCGATCGTGGTCCCCGAGCCGTTCCTGAGTCCCCCGAACTCGGTCCAGATCCAGGGCGACAGCGACCTGACACACGAACTCACCGGCGCCACCAGCGGAACCTGGTCGTGCACCGCATGGCAGTACATTCCCGCCGATTTCCAGTCCGGAGGCAATGATGAATTCGCGGGGACGTACTTCCTCCTTCTCAATACCTACAACGACGGCGGTCCGTATCACTGGTCCGTCCAGATGCAGTTTGACTCCAACGACGGGATGCTCAAGGTGTATCACGGCGACGGCACCAACACGATCGACCTGCCGTACCAGACCGATCGCTGGGTCAGGATGCAGGCCCTTGTGGATCTGGACGACGATTGGACTCAGGTGTACTACGACGATGAGCTGGTCACCGAGTATGCCTGGACGGGCGGAGTGCTCGGCGATGGAGGAGGCGAGTACGACATCGCCGCCGTCGATCTCTTCGGCAACGGATCGACCTCCGTGTTCTACGATGACCTCGCGATCGAGCGGATCGCGCCGCCCTGCCCGGCGGACTTCGATGATGACGGCGACGTCGACACCGCCGATCTGCTTCACCTCCTCAGCGCCTGGGGCACGCCCGACGGAGATGTGGACGGCGATGGCGATACCGATACCGCGGATCTCCTCGCGCTCCTGGGCGCCTGGGGCGAATGCCCGTGAGCGCGGACCGTGATCCTGACTGGCACGTCCCCCGGCGCATGCGAGCGCCGTCGTTCAGGCGGCGCTCGCATTGCATCCGGCTCACGCAGGATTGTCGTCCACCACGTACCGCACTGGAATCGCGGCGGAGCAGTAGTGACAAGATAAATGCATCGTCTCATCCTCTGATCGCACTGAACTCAAGAGCATCCGCCGTGCGCGATCTCGGAGCGGATTGCAGGAAGCACTCGGTGAGAACAGGAGTTCCGGATACAATAGCAAGCGTGAAAGACCAGGCGCCGGCCGCAATCACCGAACTGCTGGCCGATGAATCGCTCACTCATGCGGAGCGCGTGCATCGGTTGCTTCCGCTCGTGTACGACGAACTCCGCCGCCTCGCACGCCGGCGCATGGCGTCCGAACGGCCCGATCACGCACTCCAGGCCACGGCTCTCGTCCACGAGGCGTACCTGCGCCTGATCGGCGAGGCGAACCCACGATGGCGCGACCGCAGTCATTTCTTCGCCGCCGCCGCTGAGGCAATGCGGCGGATCCTCGTTGATCAGGCTCGCCGCCGGAATGCTCTCAAACGCGGTGGCGGACGACAGCGTTCTGAATTCGACGGCGCGGAAACCGAAGCCAAACTCGTCACGGCGGATCCATCGATCGATCTCGCGGCGCTCGATGAGGCGATCACGGCGCTGGAGGCGGACGATGGGCGCAAAGCGACGCTCGTGAAACTGCGTTATTCCACAGGCCTGACGCTCGATCAGGCCGCCACCGCCCTCGATATCTCCGCGGCCACGGCGGATCGTGACTGGGCCTACGCCAAAGCTTTTCTGTATGCGGAAATCCGGAAACGCAGATCTCCCTGAGATCTTCCACTTTGGTTGAGGCTTAGGCCGCGGAGACTGCGCCAGTGTCAGTGAGCGCATCTGGCGCCGGATAATCCGCATGCTGAAAGACACGCCCATCGACGATTTGTTTCAACAGGCGATACGCCTGCCGCGGAGACAGCGGAGCGCGTTTGTCGAGTCATGCTCGCCCAGGCCGGACGTTCGGGACCGCCTGGCCGCCCTGCTTCACGCGCACGACGAGGCGGCGGGATTCCTCGAGACGGCGGCCGTGGCGGCGCCGGTGGTGGACCTCGCCACCGGAGCGCCGCTCGCCGAGGGGCCCGGCACCATCATCGACCGCTACAAGCTTCTCCAGCAGATCGGTGAAGGAGGCTTCGGCGCGGTGTATATGGCCGAGCAGAAGGAACCCGTCAAGCGGAAGGTTGCGCTGAAGATCATCAAGCTGGGCATGGACACGAAGCAGGTGATCGCGCGCTTCGAGGCCGAGCGGCAGGCCCTGGCGATGATGGATCATCCCAACATCGCCAAGGTGCTTGATGCGGGCGCGACGGACACCGGCCGACCGTACTTCGTGATGGAGCTGGTGCGCGGGGTGCCCATCACCGAATACTGCGATACCGAAAACCTCAACACGAGGCAGCGTCTCGAGCTGTTCATCGACGTCTGCAACGCCGTCCAGCATGCGCATCAGAAAGGCATCATCCACCGGGATCTGAAGCCCTCGAACGTGATGGTGACGCTGCACGACGGGCTGCCGGTGGCCAAGGTGATTGATTTCGGGATTGCCAAGGCCACGAACCGCGAACTGACGGACAAGACGCTCTTCACCGAGTATCGCCAGTTCATCGGTACGCCGGAATACATGAGTCCCGAGCAGGCCGAAATGAGCGGCCTCGATATCGACACGCGGTCGGACATCTACTCGCTCGGTGTGTTGCTTTATGAACTCCTGACCGGGACGACCCCGTTCGACGGCCGGCGCCTGCGGTCCGCGGCGCTCCATGAGGTGCAGCGTATCATCCGTGAGGAGGAAGCCCATCGGCCGAGTCAGCGCGTGGGCGAGATAAGCCGCGCCCAGGAATGGACCTCCAATCGAGAACCGCGAGATCGCACCGAGATTGCTTCACAGCAGGCAGCTTCGTCGATTCAGTACATCGCCAGGCACCGGCGCACCGATCCTCGCTCACTGACGAGGCAACTGCGCGGCGACCTTGACTGGATCGTGATGACAGCGCTCGACAAGGACCGCACGCGTCGGTACGAAACTGCCAACGGCTTCGCGATGGATATCGAGCGGTACCTGCGTGACGAGCCGGTGATCGCCAGCCCACCGAGTGCCAGGTACAAGCTGAAGAAGCTGGTGAAGCGCAACAAGGGAGTATTCATCGCCGCTGCGATTGTCTTCCTCGCGTTGAGCATTGGCGTGGTCGGGACGACCATTGGGATGGCGCGGGCGATGCATGCCGAGGCGCGGGCCGATCATGAGCTGGCCCGGGCGAAGGAGGTCAAGCGGCTGATCACGGAGATGCTCCGGAGTGTGAACCCGGAGGAAGCCAAGGGTGCCGACACCTCGCTGCTCAAGGGAATCCTCGACGACGCGGCTGCGCGACTTGCTTCGGGCGAGATCACCGATGAGCTGATCGCAGGGGAGCTGCATGCGCTCGTTGGCCACGTGTACAAGCGGCTTGGGTTGTACGAGGAAGCTGAGCAGCACCTGCCAATCGCACGCGATCTTCGCGCGAGCGCTCTTGGCGCCGAGCATCCCGAGACGCTCAGAGCCGTATTGGACCTGGCGAGCCTGCACCATTGGCAAGGTCACTACGACGTGGCCGCGGATCTCCAGCGCCACACGATGGAGATCCGAAAGCGCGTGCTGGGCGAGGAGCACCCGGACACGCTTCGGTCCATGAACAGCCTGGCGCTCACGTACACGCACCAGGGTCGCTTTGCCGAGGCGGAGCAACTCCACCTCCGGTCGAGGGAACTCGAGCGGCGTGTGTTAGGCGAGGAGCACCCGCTTACGCTGTCTACCACGAACAACCTTGCCTTCCTCTATGAAGTCCAGGGCCGGTACGACGAAGCCGAGCCGCTGTACTCTGAGACGTTAGAGACCAGCAAGCGCGTTCTTGGCGAGACGCACCCCAACACGCTGATGTCCATGAACAACCTCGCGTACCTATACCGACTGCAGGGTCGCTACGAAGAGGCTGAGCCGCTTCATCTCCAGACGCTCGAGTTGCGGAAGCAGGTGCTGGGTGAAGAACATCAGGAAACGCTGGGCACGATCACCCATCTTGGCCTTCTCTACACCGCGATGGGGAGGTTGGAGGAGGCGGTCGCGATGTTCGAGGCCAGCGTGCCCATCAAGCGGCGCGTGCTGGGCGAGCAGCATCCACGGACGGTCTTCGCGATCAAAGGCCTTGCGACGGCGTATCTGAAGCTTGGGCACCGCGACGAGGCGGTGCCCCTTTTCCGCGAACTGCTCGATCAACGACTTGCCTTGGTCAGTGATCCGGAAGCGCGCGCCGAAACGCTGAACGCTACGGCCTGGTCTCTTCTGACACACGATCTCGAAGAGGTGCGCGATCCGGAACGGGCGCTCAAACTCGCCAAGCGGGCGTGCGCAAGGGAAGAGGCGGCGAGCGGCAGCAATCTCCCGAACTACCTCGACACGCTCGCGCTCGCCAAGCAGATGACCGGTGACACTGTCGGGGCGATCGAGACCCAGCGGCGAGCGAACTCGATGATGCCCGAGGGCGCCGACCCGGGCATGGTCGAGCGCCTCGCGAAGTACGAAGCCGCGCTGTCCGGCCAAGTGGATGACACCGATGGCGCTGACAGTGACAAGTGACGCACCCGGAGCACCGGCCGTGCTCGTCAGCCATCCGCGCACCTCGACAATCCGGCACTCATTCCGTCCCAGATTGGAGACTGCCATGATCAACTCTTGTAACTTGCAGCGCACGACGGCCGCGATCTTGAGCGCACTGCTGGCTTGCGGTTCCGCTCTCGCGGTCGGTGACACAGCGTTCACCTACCAGGGCCAGCTCACCGACGGCGGCGAGCCGGCCCATGGCTTGTACGAGTTCGCGTTCAGTCTGTGGGATGCCGCGGTCGACGGCTCACAGATCGGCTTCACAGAGGTGCACGACAACGTGCCGGTCAGCGAGGGCCTCTTCACGGTCGAGCTGGACTTCGGCGCCGAGGCGCTGGACAACTCCGAGCGTTGGCTTCAGATCGAGGTGGATGGGACGCCGCTCAGCCCGCGCCAGCCGATCACGCGGGCGCCGTACGCCATCCAGACGCGCGGGATGTACGCAGATGACATGGGAAACGTCGGCATCGGGACGACGTCGCCGCAGACGCTCCTTCACCTCGTCGCGCCGCCGGAAATCGACAGTCCGGAAGTGATCATGCAGACGGGCGTGAACGATGCCGCAGGTGATTTCTTCCGGATCGCCAACTCGACCGGCAACAACGAACAGTTCATCCCGATGCTCTGGAGCCACCACGCGACGGACGACCGCGAAGCGTCGCTGATCATCGCTACCACGCCGCCGGAGCAGGACGCAGGCGCACGACCACTCATGTCTTTTGACGTCTGGATGTCGGACGGAGACTCCCTGACGGATCCTGTTCTGAACCGACCGCCATTTGCCTGGAACAACGGTGCGACACGGCTGATGACGATGGACGCCGACGGGCGAATCGGCATCGGAACGACATCCCCCCAGAAGACGCTTCACTTGGAGCTGCCTCAAAACGCCGGGGAAGGCATCTTCCTCGCCAAGGCCGGAACGACTCACGGAACATCCCTCACTGTCACCGGATCGAACAACCAGATCTTCCGGATCAACCTCGATCCGAACAACATCTCCGGCTACGAGCAGTTTGAAATCACCTGCAACGGTTCGCCGGTTTTCGCGCTGGATTGGTACGGGCATGTCACAACGCCACTCACCATCAACAACTTCGTGGGAATAGGCACCGCCGAGCATCTCGTGGATCCCGTTGCGCCCGGCTGGGCACATGGGCCATACGACGCTGGAGCTGTAGTCCGATCAGATCTTGGTGTTGCGTTTCCTCTCTACGTGAGGTCTGACAATCTCAATTCGGTAAGCCCTGGCGGAGCTGCGTTTTGCGTCGACTATTACGGCGCCGCATGGATGCGAACGTTGCGGGTCAAAGACTGGATAATCCACCACTCCCCAGTGAATGACGACGATCTGGGGTTTGCTTATGGCACGACCGGAGACGTCTGCCGGATCGACCGCGTCACCGGAAGCTACCACGTATTGTCCGATGCCTCCGCAAAGAAGAACGTCGAGCCAATGATCAGCGTTCTTGCTGATATCGTTCGTCTCAGCCCCGTGCGGTACCACTACAAGGGGCAGGATGACGACGCACCCAAGGGCTATGGCTTCATCGCGCAGGATGTGCAGAGGCAGCTCCCTGACCTCGTCGACGCTTTCGGCGAGGATAAGCTCGGCCTCGCCTATAGCGACTTCGGCGTGCTGGCCATCAAGGCAATACAGGAGCAGCAGGCGATCATCGAAAGTCAGAGCGCGGAGATCGAAGATCTCGAAGCTCGCTTGAAGCGGTTGGAGCACTTCGTTGAACAGGTCGCCGCGGAGATGGAGGACGAATGATGAACAGGATGAGACCCACAATGACACGCACGGCGATGATCGGGCTGATCATCCTCGGAGTTCTTTCCGTTGTCACCCGGTCAGTTGTCGCGCAGGAATATGAGGTCCTTTGGCAGACGATCGACGGCGGCGGCGGCACGTCGGCCGGCGGAGCCTTCCAGCTGTCAGGCACGATCGGCCAAGCCGACGCCGGCGCCACGATGACCGCCGGCGACTTCGTCCTCACGGGCGGCTTCTGGTCCGGATCGGAGGCGTCGGCAAATCCCTGCCCGGCCGACTTCGACGGCGACGGCGATGTGGACACCGGCGATCTGCTGCATCTCCTTGGCTGCTGGGGGACCCCGTGTGGCGACGTGGACGGTGACAGCGACACGGACACCACCGACCTGCTCGCGCTGCTGGCCGCGTGGGGCGATTGTCCGTAGCGAGCCCACCTCTGATCCCGACCTGTTCCGCAAGCCATCGGCGCGATGATGACGATGCCCTTCTCGCCCTTCTTGACGAAGCGCCCGAGTCTTTTCCAGGTGCGGAATCCAGCGACGCGGGTGGCGTCCGGACGCTGAGCGGCGATGAGCATGATGTTGCCGAAGCTGTACTCGTGAAACAGCGCGACGGCTTTGAGGTACGCGGTGAGCGACTCGCTCTTACCCGCCGCGAGAGCTGCTTGATCAGTTTGGCCTGGCTGATGCCGCCGATCGCAAGTTCGCCGGATACTCCAAGGGCATGAAGCGCAAGCTCACGATCGCGGCGGGGATCATCCACGCACCGGCGATCCTGTTCCTGGACGAGCCGACGACCGGGATCGATGTGGCCAGCGCCCGACAGATCCGCCAGTTGATTGCGGACCTGAACGGTGGCGGGACGACGGTGTTTCTGACCACGCACTACATCGAAGAGGCCGAACGTCTGTGCGGGCGCATCGCATTCATCGTCAAAGGCCGGATCGTCCGGATCTGGTAATCGGCGTCCAAAAGGGACCCGCCCCGGGTAGGAGATCGGCGCCGAAAATGGACCCACCGCAGCGGCCTCCTGAGACTGGACTCCCCGTGAGGGGAGCCGGCTCGAACGGAGGCA
>JAXHTH010000312.1:0-3503 GCA_034211115.1 Planctomycetota bacterium
CCTCGTTGGGACCGGGATGGCGCATCACGTTGGGACTGAACATCGCGGCCGGGCTGAGGCAGTAGCTCGACCAGCCCACATCGCCCTGGTCCATGTCCGCGGCGGTGCAGAACTCGCCGGGATCCTCGAAGCACGGCTCGACCACGCTGACGACCATGGTGTCCTTGGGCGCGTAGAAGACCGGATCATAGAAGCGGCCGCTGACGTACTGGTTGAACTGCTTGGCGTTGGGGATTCGGAAGGCGCCGAAGCCTTCGAGGTGGCCGGGTCCGCCGGGGAAGACGATGGGATCGCACAGGCCCCAGTTGCCCGCGTGGTCCATCCAGTAGCCCCACAGGCCGTAGGCGCCGGTGCCGGGATCCGATCCCCAGCCCAGGAGGACGGGCGGATGGTCGTCACCGAGCGATTGGGCGTAGCCGTCGTAGGCGTTGCTTGCGGAACTTCCGTAGCGGCTCAGGTTGTCGTTGACCATCGTGAACTGACGATCGTTCCACTCCGCCGCATAGTTGGCGTGCGCGGTCGACAGGTTGCGCAGGTTGGTCTGGGAGATGGTCAGCCGGGCCTGATCGCGGGCCTTGGTGATGGCCGGCAGGAGGATGCCGATCAAGAGCGCGATGATCGACACCACCACCAGCAATTCGATGATGGTGAATGCGTTCGGGCGGTGAGTTCTCATGGAGAAGTCCTTTCTGGCGGCCGTTCGCCTGAGGAGCGGCGATCTGTGGGGGCGCGGCGACGATCTTCAGGCCGCGCGGTGACTACCGCGCCGGGCAGCAAGGCATCGTCGAACCCTGATGCAGGACGGATCGCAAGACGTGAGGATGGCGATCCGCTTCGCGGCGTCTTCGCCGCATAAGACTATTAGCCGAAGGGGGCGGCTCTGTTCCGGAATGCTGCCTTTAATCTGCCGGCTGCCGTCCTTTGCCGCCGTTCCGGAGGTGTATTTGCGTTTTTTTCTATCGGCTGCCGTCTGAGGATCGCTCGAACCCGATGCGCGTCGATCCCGGGCCCGCGGGGAAGACGGGCGGAAACGTCGATCATCGTGTCTGCTTATCCGGAAGCCCGTTCTGACGCGGAGTGGGTCTCGTCCCCGTCGGCCGGTCCGGGTCTGCCGAACAGCAGCGACGACTCGTCGGTCGTTTCGCCCGTCGTCGACGACGTCAGGTCGAGATGCTCGGCGCCGGCGGCGGTCAGACGCCGCCCCTGTCGCGTCCGCGCGAGGAACCCGATCTGAAGCACGAACGGCTCGATGACGTCCTCGAGGGTGCCGCTGTCTTCGCCCATGGTGGCGGCGATCGCCTCCACGCCCACCGGCCCGCCTTCGTAGACGGTGCCGATCACGCGCAGATAGCTGCGGTCAAGTTCATCCAGGCCGAGCTGATCCACGCCCTCGAGGGCGAGGGCGTCGTTGACGACCTGCTCGTCAATGCGCCCCGCGCAGCGCACCTGCGCGAAGTCGCGCACGCGGCGGAGCAGGCGCAGGGTGATGCGCGGCGTGCCGCGCGAGCGAGAGGCGATGCTCATCAGTGTCCGGCGATCGATCTCATCCATCCCGAGGCGTCCCGCGGCGGCCTCGAGAATCTCCAGAAGCTCCTCGGGCTGATAGAACCGCAGATGATCCATGATGCCGAACCGGCTGCGGAGCGCGGCGCTGAGCAGCCCGGCCCGCGTCGTCGCCCCGATGAGCGTGAACGGCTTGAGGTGATAGGTGATGACCTTCGCGTGCAGGCCCGAGTCCAGCGTGAAGTCGATTCGGAAATCCTCCATCGCGGGGTAGATGTACTCCTCGACGGCGGGGGGGAGACGATGAATCTCATCGATGAACAGCACGTCGTTGGCCTGCATCTTGGTGAGCGTGCCCACCAGGTCGCCGCCCTTCGTCAGGGCGGGGCCGGAGGTGACGTAAGCCCGGGTGCCCATCTCCTCGGCGATCACGTGGGCCAGGGTGGTCTTGCCCAGGCCCGGCGGGCCGTGCAGCAGCACGTGCTCCATCGGATCGCCCCGCCCGCGGACGGCCTGGAGGGCGATGGACAGCCGCTCCCGCAGGCTGCGCTGGCCGACGAACTCCTCCAGGCGGCGGGGGCGCAGGCTCGCCGCGATGGACGATTCGTCCTGATGCTGCGACCTGGGAGAGATGATCCGATCCTTTGCCATGACGCCTCGGGCTTTCACGAGGAGCGTGCGCCGCGCCGGCACATGCGCTGACGGCATGGTACCGCCTCGGACCGACCCGCGCCGCCGCAGCAGGAGCGAAAACGGGCCGGGCCGCGCGGCCCGATGATCGACGCTCGAGTCGTCTGGGGATGCGGCGGATCAGCCGTCGCCGAGCTTGTCCCGGCCGCGGATGCCGTCCGTGGTCAGGGTGTGGAAACTCGTGAAGGACAGGGTGTCGTAGCTCATCTCCATGAAGTACCCGCCGGCGGGCCCGCTGGGGCTCCCGCCGAAGGGCGTGTCGCGGCTCCACAGTCCCCAGCAGTCCGGATCGGCCGGATCGCTGCCCGTCTGGCGGCACATGCGGCTGTCGGCGGCGATGGCCTCGCGCACGCCCAGCCCCTCCACGTGCCCGTCGTAGAAGAGCGTCATGGGAACCGATTCCCAGCCGTGGTTGAAGTAGTACGGCTCGCAGTATTGATACATGCCCCAAACCCACCCTGGATTGCACTCGGCGCGGCGGTTTTGGAGCCAGTGATGCTCGAGCATGCGCGTCTTGAGTTCCGGGAATAGCGATTGGGATGCGGAAGGCGAGCGGAAGCCCACCTTGAGATCGTGCCAAGGATGCTTCCAGCCGCCGGTGCCATCGGGATTCGGGTGGCCCATGACCTGTGGCGCGAACATCGCCGCGGGCGAGAGGCAGTAGCTGGACCAGTAGGGGAGGCGGGTGTTCGGAATCTGTGCCACCCCGGCGTCGCAGAACTCATCGGGGCTGTCCCAGCACCCCGCGGCCTCGATGGCGTTGATGACGATCGTGTCCTTGGGCGCGTAGAACACGGGATCGTAGAAGCGGCCGCTCACGTACTGGCTGAATCCCTTCGCGTTGGGAATGCGGAACGAGCCCCAACCAATGTACTCAGGGCCGCCGCTCTCGAATTCGTCGAAGACAATTGGCTGGAAAATGCACCTATTGCCCGCTGCCCCGATTTTGAACATAAAGAGGTGCCATCCGCCGTCGGACTCCCTTGTCCCCCATCCGAGGACGGCATGAGGTTGCGAGTACCATCCCTCGGTGGCGAGGTTGTCGTTGCACAGCGTGAACTGCCGGTCGTTCCAGTCGGCGGCATAACTCGCGTGGGCCACGGCAAGATTACGGAGATTGGCCTGGGACTGCGTGAGCTTGGCCTGATCCCGCGCCTTCGTAATGGCCGGCAGAAGAATGGCGATCAGCACGGCGACGATCGAGATCACCACGAGCAGTTCGATGATCGTGAACGCACCGGGCGCATCGCGCTTGCGGCTCGGGATCGGGTCGCAGGTGTCTTTCAAGCGCCTCGCGGCTGCGTCGTGTT
>JAXHTH010000313.1:0-5262 GCA_034211115.1 Planctomycetota bacterium
CCGCCCTGCTGCCGACGACTTCGCGCCTGCTGGCGATCAAGGGCCGCGCGCTGGGGATGATGTGGGTCGTGCTGTATCTGATCGCACTCCAGCAGGCGATGTCGACCGGGGCGTGGTGGCTGTATGCGGCGGCGATTCTGCTCGGGCAGGCGATCATCCTCACCTCGATGTTCGCGCTCCAGGTCGCCGTCTTCTTCTCGATTTTCCTGTCGCTGTACCTGCTCTCGCCCGCGCCGGGTCTGGTCGCGGTCGGCTCCATCGCCCTGGGGCTGCTGCTGCCCGGCCTCGGCACGCGCCCGGCGCTGCGGTTCATGTGGAACCACAAGCGCTGGTACCTGCGCAACTATCACAAGGGAACGACGGCATCGGACCGCAATCGGCTGCGGGACGTGCTCGCGCTTCCGGTGATGCTGTTCACGGCTCCGCGGCGGTTCATCCGGCTGTCGACGACGAAGATCACGCCGATCATCGGCGTGCTCTCCGCTCCGCTCGCGTTCGTGATCACCGTGTTCGTGCTGGCCGATCCGCGCCTGCGCGCATTGATCACCGGCCGGGAGGATCTGAACTTCCTCTTCGGCGTCACGGTGGCTTCGCTCCTCCTGTTCGCCCTGACTTCATTCCCGCTGCTGAGTTCGTTCGGCCAGGCCGAGCGCTACTTCGAGTACAGCGCGTATGCGGCCGGCACGCTCGGCGCGGGCCTGCTGGCGTACTGGAACCCCCCCGCGCGCGACTCGATGTTCTGGATCTTCCTGTTCGGCCACCTGGGGGTCATCTTCTACCAGTTCACGGCGATCCGACTCAACGAGATCTGGCGGGCCGAGGCGCAGATACCGGTCGCACTGGAGGAGGCGATCCGATGGTGCGACGCCTCGCTGGAGAAAGGGCGTATTCTCACCGTGCCCTGCAAGCTGGGTTTCCTTTTTTCGAGCCGGCTGAATCGCAAAAAGAAGCCGCGCCTGTTGTTCTATCATAAGTTCATGCAGCGCCCGGGCGAGCGGGCGTTCCAGTACTACGAGCACGACACGGGCGGGATGATCGAGAAGAACCGGGTGTGGATGGAATCGAAGGAGGTCTTCCGCCGGCCGCCCGCGGAGCTCGCCCGCGAATACGGAGCGACGCACTTCATCATCGAGCGCAAGTACATCGACGGCCTGGTGCGGACGTGGGGCGCGCATCCCGAGGCGCTGCTCGGTGCGCCGATCTTCGAGAACGCCGGCTATGTCATGTATGCTGTGCGAGAAGCGCCTCGGCCGGCCGCTGATGCCGGCGACGCCAGTCGATGAGTTCCCGCATGCCGCGGCAAAGATCTACTGTCCACTCGAACTTAAGATCCCGCTTCGCGGCCTCGGGGCAGCCGATGCGCCGGGTGACGAACGTCTCGCCCTGAGGGACGTATTCGATCTCGAGGTCGGCGCCGGTGAGTTCGAGGATGAGTTCGGTCAGTTCCCTCACGGTGGTTCCGACGCCGCGCCCGACGTTGTAACACTGGCCGGACACATCGGCCTGCATGGCGAGCACGTTGCAGCGGGCGACGTCATCGACGGAGACGAAATCGTACTGCTGGCTCCCGTCGCCGAAGACGACGGGGCGCTGGCCCGCCTCGATGCGGTCGAGCACCTTGTGCATGACCGCGGTGTAGGCGCCCCTGTAATCCTGTCGCGGGCCGTAGACGTTCATGTATCGGAGGCCGACCCACTCGAAACCGTAGCGGGCGGCGAGCGACTTGAAGAAATGCTCGCCGGCGATCTTCGTCGCGCCGTAGAACGTGAAGTTGTTGTAGGGGTGATCCTCGTCCATGGGCGTGCGGACCGCGTCGCCGTACACGGAGGCGCTGGAGGAATAGACGATGCGTTTGACGTTGTGCGCGAGGGCGGCCTCGATGACGTTGAACGTCCCGCCCACGTTGACCTGAAAGGCGGAGCGGGGGTACTCGTGGCAGTGCAGGAGCCAGAGGGCGGCGAGGTGGAACACGCCGTCGATCCCCTCCATCGCGCGATTCAGGATGTCCGCGTGCAGGATGTCCCCGCCGTGGGGGAAGACCGAGCAGCGCGGATCGTCGAGGGCCTCGGCGAGATTGTCATGCGTCCCGCGGGAGAAGTTGTCGTAGACGACGACCTCGCCGACCTCGGTCTTGAGCAGTTCATCGACGACATGGGAGCCGATGAAGCCGGCTCCGCCCACGACGAGAATGCGTTTTCCGCTCAGGTCCATTGGCTACTCGTTTCGATGATGATGGTCTGCTCGTGGCGCGGCGTCGCCCGCCGCCGCGCGCGGCAGAGGACGTTCTGCACGGTGAACTCGCGCTCGGAATACCGCGGGAATCTCCGCCGGATCTCGTCGGTGAGCCGGCCGGCGCCGCGGTCAGGCCCGGAGGGGATCTCCTCCCAGCTTTCGACCTCGAAGTACTTCTCCGTCAGGGCGCGGATCTCATCAAGCCGGATGCGGTTGAGCTTGCCGGCGAGCGAAGCTTCCGTCTCGGGATCGAGGTCGAGATGATTCCAGTCGAGGAACTTCCGCTGTTGCGGATCGCCGGGATCGATCTCGGCGACGAACTTGGGCGGCTGATGGTGGCCGTTCCAGCAGTAGTAATTGTGGTGGTTGAAGAGGATTCGCCCCTCGGGCCGCAGCCGCTGCCAGACGCCCTGGAACACCTCCTCGATGTTGATGAGATGTTCGCTGACGTTGTGAAGCACGGCGATGTCGAAGGTCTTGTCGGGGGCGACCTGCTCGAAGGTGCCGGAGATGAGTTCGACGCGGGGCAGGCGCTGCTGCACCTGGGCGGGCGTCCAGCCGAAGGACTCCTTCGTGCGCTTGCGCAGGTTCTTGCTCCGGTCATCGTGCAGGTCGAGGATGGGGTCCATCCCGGTGTAGCTCCTGACGCCGACGACGAGGAAGCCGACGGCATGGAGGCCGGTGCCGCAGCCGACGTCGAGCACGTCCAGGCCCCGCACATCGCCGGCGATCTTCCGCGGCCAGCTCAGGTAATCGAACTCGACGGCGCGGCGGATCATGGCGCGATCAAAGTTGCGCCTGCTGTCCCGGCCGCGGGCGTTGAAGAGGAAGTAGGCCTTGCACGCCGCGTCGGGGTCGCGATGGAACCGGCGCAGGATGTCGGCACGGCGTTTCTCGCGAGCCATGCGCCGGCGCGCCGGCCAGCCCACCACACCCCGCTGGGCCTTCCTCAAAAGCTGCATGGAACTGGTCATCTCGGACACCGAACCTCCGGGTCGTCGTCTTCACCGCCTGCGGTGAACGGCATTGTAGCGTCTCCGGCCGGCGCGGCGTGATTGATCATGCGCGCGGGTCCGGATAGCATGCGAACCGCATTCGCGGCCTCTCCCGAGCGACGGCATCAGCGGCCGGCGACGCGGGGAAGGTCGATCCTCTCCCGTCTGAAGCCTGCCTCTCAGCCTCATGTCGGATCCGATCCAGCTCATCTACATCACCGGCCGCGGCCACAGCGGATCGACGCTGCTGGACCTGCTCATCAGCGCTCACCCGGACGTGGTCAGCGTGGGCGAGGCCAAGTGCCTGGTGACCCGGCCGGACGAGCCATGCACCTGCGGGGCGGACACGGTCTTCGTCTGCCCCTTCTGGACGCGGGTTGATGCGGCGCTGCAGGAGGGGGCCGGCCTGCGGCTGCGCGAGATCGACATTGACAGCCTGGACGCGGAGACGTTCGCCGCCCACAACCGTGCCTTCTTCGAGGCGGTCGCCCGCGTCACGGGCAGGCGGTTCATCGTGGATTCCTCCAAGAACGTGGATCGGCTGGCGGCACTGCTGGAGGCGGCGCTCTTTCCGGTCCGCGCGATTCATCTCGTGCGCTCCCCGTACGGCGTGGTGTACTCCAACGCCAGACGAGGCCGGGACTGGCTCTATCACACCTACAACTACACGTACGCGATGATGAAGACCCGCCGGCTGCTGGAGGGACGCGAGCATCTGGAGGTTCGCTACGAGGAACTGGTTCACCAGCCGCGCCGCGCGGTCGAGCGGATCATGGACGAGATCGGCCTCGCGTTCGATCCCGGGCAGCTCGACTGGGCCAAGCCGGCGCGGCACAACATCTATGGCAACCCGATGCGCTTCGCCACGGAGAGCACGATCCGGCTGGATACCAAGTGGCGCAAGGGCCTGTCCCTGCGCCAGAAGCTGGCGATCGGGTGGCTGACGACCCCCTGCCGGTTCAAGGGGACGGGTGTCTACGAGCGCTGGAAGCCGCTGTTTGAGCGCGAAGGTGTGCGAACGTGGTGGCGTTGGAGGCGAAAGGCCTGGAGGAAGAGCCTGCGGACCCGGCTGCGCGCATGGATGAAGGCGGCTCGCGGGGCCTTGCACTGATGATCGCCCCGGGCGCCGCCGCCTGCGGCGCCCCCGGTCCGCGACTGGTTGACAGCAGTATGCCCGCCCCTAGAATCGGTCCGTTGATCCCGGCGGACCCGCCCGGCGGCCTCGAGAGGCCGATGTCGGGGCGCTGGGCGGGAAGGCTCAGCCGGCCGCGGCGTACCGACGGGTTCTCGTTCACCATGGACCGCACACACGACAGGCTCACGGTTCTTCAGGGCAAGTTCGCCGCCTACCTGTCCTGGAGCCAGCCGTTCATCCACCAGCTCATCAGTGCCCTGGGCGAGCACGTGACCAACGTGGTGGTGTGCAATCGCACGGAGAACCTGGACCGCTTCCCCACGGAGCACGTGGTTCGGCTGAAGACGCAGTACCTGGTCACGCCGACCTTCGCCCTCCTCGCCGCTTCGTACATCCAGCGCGCGTGGAATCCGCGGGTCATGCACGCCCACTTCGGCTGGTCGGGCATCCGGATGCTGCTGCTCAAGCAGTTCCTCCGGATCCCGCTGGTGGTGAGCTTCGGCGGCCGGGACGTGGGCGTGCAGATGAACCTGCCCCACTTCGACGAGCTCTACCGGGTCCTGCTGGACGCGACCGATCAGATCATCTGCGTCTCGGAGGATCTGAAGCGGCAGCTCGTGGAGCACGGGGTCGAGGCGGAGCGGATCGAGGTCATCCGGCGGGGGACGAACCTCCGTCGCTTCGGGTTCGTCGATCGCGCCGACCGCGACCCCGACGCGCCGGTGAAACTGCTCATGGTCGGCCGGTGCGTGGAGAAGAAGGGCCATCGCTACGTCTTCGAGGCGCTGGCGCAGCTCGTGCGCGAAGGCGCTGACGTCCACCTCACCATCGTGGGCGAAGGTGAGGAGTATCATCAGCTTCGCAAGCTTCGGAACGCGCTGGGGCTGAGGCAGCACGTGG
>JAXHTH010000314.1:0-4020 GCA_034211115.1 Planctomycetota bacterium
CGAGGAACAGCGGCCCGAGCGCACCGGCTCCACCGACACCACCCGCGGGCTGCTGGAGGCCAAGCGGCGCACCCGCAAGCAGCTTGGCGACGATCGCTGAGCAGGCGGGACAAGCGCGCGCCGCCCGCCGCGCCTGCCCGGCCCCCGTTTTTGGCTTGGATCGACCGCGGTCCGGCGGTATCGTGATGAGCAGAGAGCGCGATGACGAACCATCCGCGCTCCGACATACCTGTCTCGACAACGGCAAGAGGGGAAACGATGAGACGCACAATCCTCGCCACAGCGATTGTCTTCGCGCTCCTGCTCGGCGCGCCCGCGCGCGCCACCGACGTGTCCGGCGATCAGTCGGGTCTCTGGACACTGGCCGGCAGTCCCTACCTGATGGTGGGCGATGTGCGCGTCCCGCCGGGCGAGACGCTGACCATCGAAGCCGGCGTCGAGGTGATCGCCCGGGGCCACTACAAGCTGACCGTCGACAACGCCACCCTGTTTGCCGTCGGCGCCGACGATCTGCCCATTCTCATGACCGCCGAGGACATCAACGCCGGCTGGCGCGGCCTGCGCCTCGAGAGCGCCGACGATGCGACGACGATCCGCTGCTGCATCATCGAATACGCCAAAGGAACGGGCGACTATCCGGAGGTGCGCGGCGGGGCGATGATGGTCAGGAACTGCTCGCCGACCATCGCCAACAACGAGATCCGTTACAGCTCCTCGCACAACGGCAACTACAACGGGACGGGCGGCGGGATCTGCACCGAGACCTCCTCGGCCCTGATCCTCGACAACTACATTCACGACAACATCGCCGACAGCGGCGGCGGGGTCTGCATCACCGAATACGGCAGCCCCATCGTGTGGGGCAACACCATCGTGGACAACACCGGCTCCTACGCGGGCGGAGGCATGTACTTCGGCGCGCGAAGCTCGCCCTTCGTCGAGTATAACGTCCTCATGCGCAACCACGCCGGCGGCTGGGGCGGCGGGGGAATCAACTCCTGGACGTCCTACATCTACAACCAGACCTTTGCCACGATCCGCAACAATCTCATCGCCCACAACACCGCCACCGACGGGGGCGGACTGTACTGCCGATACGATCGCGCGGTGATCACCAACAACGTCATCGCGTACAACTCGGCCAACAGCGGCGGCGGGATGTACGTGCTCAACTTCCCCGCCCAGGCCCCGCAGGTCGCCAACTCGATTCTCTGGGAAAACACCGCCTCCAACGGCCCGCAGGTCCATCTCTACGCCGATACCGGCTCGGCCGTGTCCATCAACTACTGCGACGTCGAGGGCGGCTGGGCGGGGACAGGCAACATCGACGCCGATCCCGCCTTCGTCGATCCCGACGGCGAAGACGATCAGCCGGGCACGGACGATGACAACCTGCGCCTCGACGCCGGCTCGCCGTGCATCGACGCCGGCAACAACACGGCCCTGCCGCCGGAGGTCGAGGAGGACCTCGACGGCAACCCGCGCTTCGTCGATGATCCCGACACCGAAGACACCGGCTTCGGCGATCCGCCCATCGTGGATATGGGCCCCTACGAATACCAGGCCGGCATCCCCGGCGACATCGACGGCGACGGCGATGTCGACACCGCCGACCTCCTCGCCCTCCTCGCCGCCTGGGGCGATTGTGAAGGCTGCCCGGAAGACATCGACGGCGATGGCGATGTCGACACCACCGACCTGCTCACCCTCCTCGCCAACTGGGGATGATTCGGGTCGTGAGTCGTGAGTCGTGAATTCGAAAGCGTCGTGCTGAGGTGGAAACCCAAAACCCACGGACTCCCGTCCCGGGAACCTCTTTCATCTCCACGCGCCGGCCATCACTTGGATGACAATCAGCTCACGCATAAGCCCGTTCCAGATCGATCTCCGGGTAGTACCAATCCAGGATCGCGGGATAGACCTGCCCGGCGCGGGCGAGGGCCTCGGCCCCGTGCTGGCAGAGGCCGGCGCCGTGTCCGTGACCGTGGCCGTCCAGCTTCGCCTCGCCCCCGGCGATCGTGATCTGCAGGTGCGACGACCACGCGGGCGGGTCCGGCGCCGACCGTCCGCGCGGCGTGTAGTCGAGCGCGCGGCGCAGCCTCTCGGCGGCAAGCTCCACCTCGACCCCGTTCTCCGCGCCGATGACGTACGCCCGCGGCCGGCCGTGCGCGTTGACCGAGGAGACGTCGATCGCCCGCAACGAGGCGATGTTCGCCAGCGTTTCGAGTTTCCGCGCCTTCCCGTAGGCGCGCAGGCGGCGCAGGAGGTCCGAAACCGGCCGGCGCATGGACCAGGAATACAGCGGAGCGTCCGTGCAGACGTCGGCGCCCGATCGACCTCGAAGCGGGGGAACGTCGTGAGAGGGATGATCGCCGATGGCGTCGCGTGCATCCGCGGCCAGCCCCCCGCAGCAACTGGAGTAGTAGCCGGGCACGAGCGCGCCGCCGTATCCAAGGACGATGCCCCGCGTCCCGGCCGTCGCCTCCAGCGCGCGGTCGTCGTTCACGCGGCCGATGTATTCCTGTGACGAGGCCGTGTCCGTCAGATCATAATGACGCCGCGACCCGAAATGCACGTGCTCGGCGCACGCGAAGCTGCGGGCGGCAATCGCCTGGGCGGCGAAGGTCTCCGGATGCCAGTGCCGGAACAGCTCCCGGCCGAGCACGCCGGGCAGGTACCGCTCCACCGCGACGTGATTGACGACGTCATAGGCCTCCGGGCCGAGATCGGCACGCGGGACGAGCCGCACACATCCCGGGTAGGTGCGGCCATCCACGTCGACGAACGACGCCTCGTCCGGCGGCGGAGGACGCAACTCCAGAATCGGCCTCCCCGCAACGGACGGCCGGAAGCGAAGCGCATCGAGGATCGACCAGCCTCGGGCGCCCAGCGCGATCTCGAGCGGCGCTCGATGCACGGAGACGAACGAGACGAGGGCGGACGGGCCGTCTTCTTCCTCGTCGGCGCGATCGGCCTCCACCATCGCCAGCTCGATCCATCGCCCGGCGCCACCGACCTGCAACGTCGGCTGTCCCGGGCGCACCTTCAACAGGCGGACCCGGACGACCGGTTCCTGCACCGGGAGGGGAGGCCGGTTCTCGTTCGCGGGCGGGGCCGCCTGCGGCGCCTCCTCCGGCTCGAGCGGCCCGGGCCGCGAGACGGGCTTTTTCGGCTCCCGCCGGCCGCAGGAGGACAGGATCGCCGAAGCGGTCAGCGCCCCGGCCGCCCGCCGCAGGAACGCGCGCCGCGATGAAGAGCCGTCATGGGACGAACTTCGCGCGATGATGACAGTGTACCCTCGGCGTCAGGGGCGTCCGTCGCCGGTTCGCTTCCGCCGCGGCCGGCGCCGGCTAGTCGAGCTGGCGGAGTTCCAGCCCGAACTCGGTGAGCTTGGCCTGGATCTCGTTGAGACTCGTGGCCCCGAAGTTCTTCACGCCCATCAGCTCCGCTTCCGTCCGCGTGGCCAGGTCGCCCAGCGTCTGGATGTTCAGCAACTGCAGCGCCTTGCGGGCGCGGACGGAAAGGTCGAGCACCGAGATGGGCTTGTTGAGCACCGAATCGGGCGCCTTGCCGCGGAGCTCCTCGTAGATCTGCTTCCGCACGCGGCTGAACTGGCCTTCCAGCCCCTGCCCCAGGCGCAGCCCCTTCATGGCGAGCATGTTCTTGATCTCGACGAGCGAGGTCTCGCCGAAGTTCTTGTAGCTCAGCAGCTCGGCCTCGCTGATCTTCAGCAGATCGCCCAGGGTGCGGATCTGCATCTTCTTCAGGCAGTTGCGGGCGCGGACGGACAGCTCGAAATCGGTGACGGGCGTGTCCAGCAGGGCGTTGCGCTTGGCCAGGTCGCGGGCGAACTCCTCGTCGTAGTACATGTCCCTCGAGGCCTGGACGTCTTCTGAATCTCGTCGTCGACTTCAATCCCTTCAACATCCACTTTGTACGGAGTGGTTATCTTGATCTGATTGTCTTCCCCAAAAGTCTTCACGTTAGTGCCGCTCCCAAAAACATCGTTCAGCTCCGAGG
>JAXHTH010000315.1:0-18250 GCA_034211115.1 Planctomycetota bacterium
TCCCGTATATCGATAGGCTTCCACCAGTCCGCGCAAGCTGTATGCGAGTGTATGCGTTAGCGGGTTGGCATCATCCGTAACGCAATTGCGCTCCAACCATCCGTTGGGTCGCTGTTGTGTAATGGTCCAATCGATATTTCGAACTGCCGTCGCAGCGAACTGCTCATCCTTCAGGACGCGACTGGCTTCCAACAGTCCCCAGGCCACGTGCGCTTGATAGGTCTTCGCGTCACTGGCCGCGAAGGGCGAGGGGAATTGGCGCCAGGCGCCATCGGCATCCTGAACCGATACCAACCAGCTTGCCGCCCGATGCAGAGCATCAGCGTATTTGGCGTCGTCTCGGCAAGCGGCTGCAAGGCCGATCACGATCTGCCCGGTATTGAAAACGACCGGAACCACAGGTTTCTGATCGACGGTGCCGCCCTGGAACGCCCCACAGTCGAGCTGGATGGAGCAGAGCCAGTCGCTGATCCGCCGGGCGCGGTACAGCGCATCATCGTCCTTGAACAGGTGTCCGTATCGAATAAGTGTTTCGATGATGTATCCGCTCGTTTCCGGATAGGAGCTGGACCAACCGTTGATCAGTGAATAATGGCGGGCGACGCCGCCATCTTTTGAATGTGAGCAGTCCTGTGCTCGCTTCAGCCAGGCGATACCGCTTTCAAGTGCCTTGCTGATACCCGGGTCGTCAGTCTGGAGATGGTCTTCGCGGATCGCTTCTTCTACCCTGCGCCTGGCAACGATGCGGTGCAGCCACTGTAGCGAGCGTATTCGCTCAAATCCCGAGGGCCTGTAGTCGGACTCTGTCTCTTCGCCCACGGCGTACCCTTGTCTGAAATAGTTGCGGTTCGCCGCCTCAGCGGCCGGGACTTGTTCTTTTTTCGCGGAATGAATCAGGCTGCATGGCAGCTTTCATCAACGCGGCACCGAGTCAGCATTTTTTCAGCAACAGGCAAGTCAGTTGATGGGCTTGTGATGCACTCGTTCGCTCCGGAGGAATGATCTGTTCGCCGACGGTCCAATGTTTCCCTTGCCAGAATCGCCAGTACTCCTGATCTTCCAGCGAAAGACTGCAGTCTTCCTGCCAGGCTTGGACGTTTTCCCGACAATAGGCTTGGGTAATGTACGGGGCGCCCTGCCCGTAACTGGAACCCGCTAAATCATAAACATTACGCACGTACTCATCCTCGCTGTACGGTACGGTGACCACCAGATGCCCTTCCGGTCTGAGTAAGGCGCTCATGTTGCGCACGGCGACATCGAATGCCTCAATGTGTTCCAGCACGCTGACGCAGGTGATGAAGTCGAACTGCCGGGTGGTTTTTGGTGCCGTAATGTCATCGTCGATCACGTGGTAGTGGCGATTGACCATGCCATCGGGCCAATAATCCCGAATGTTGTCTATCGCAGTGACCAGGAAACCGCAATTGCGCAGCAGATGGGGTAATGCGGTTGTTCCCGTGCCGACGTCCAGAATCTGTTTCGGATAGATGCGGGACAGGTGCCGAAACACGAATCCGAACTCGACAGGACGCTCGTTGAATCTGGTAAATGTCTGAGCTTCGTATTCGCTTTGACAAACTCGCTTCTGGTAGCCCAGCAGGGGGCGCTTGAGGTTTGACTTGAGAGTGGTTAGCACGGCAACGAATCACCTCACGACTGGCGATCTGCCACATACCAAAATGTGACCGGATGCGGAAGCGCAACAGTCTAACCGCGAACTGCCTGCGCCCCTTGGCAGCGGGAGATGTCCGCCGCCGCGCGGCCGGCCGATCGCAACGCGGCTCGCCGATGAAACCAGCGAGTCGACTGATCGGGATGTTACCCGACCGCCTCGATCAGTGCGATGGCTCCGGCTTTCCGCCACGGGACGCAGGTCCCGTGCCCTGCAGAATCGCGCCAAGTTCGCCATTCCGTTCCCGCGGTGGGGTGGTCGGTACGTGTGATGACCCCGCAGAATTTGCGCAGCGACTGTCTGTGCGGCGTGCATCACATTCGACCGCCGCTGGCGTATGGCAGTGGGCGGCCGACGCTAAGGCGGCTGTTATTACAGCCCGGAATCGATAGATGTTCGGAGCGTTGCGGCCCCGGCGCAGCCGTTTTGGATCTGACGAAGCCGGTCGCGGAATTCACCGCGCAGGTCGCGGAGAAAATCCGCCATGGCATCGGCCTGCTTCTCATCGATGCGTTCGGAGACCCGAAACGGTGCGCTTATCGCAACGGCAAAAGGCGCATCTCCCAATCGACCGTCGAAGTTCGCGACAGCGATCGGTACGATAAAAGGTTCCGGCCGCAATTTCGCCGCCAGCGCGAACGCACCCGCCTTAAAGGGGCCAGGAGACGACGACGTCGGGCCGCTCGAGCCCTCCGGGCAGATCACCAGATTCTTGCCCGACTCGATGACCGCTGCGGCCTGGTCGAAGAAATCGGAGCGGGTGACCTGAACGCGCTCGGCGTCAACGATACCCGAGTCGGGTGTGTAGACGTGGATGTGTCCCAGCCGGTCGTAGTAGCGCTGGTGGCCATACTCCGCGCCGCTGCCGTACCGGACGACCCGGACTCCCGGATCACCGTAGCGGCGATGCAGCACCATGCTGGCGACGAAATGACTGTCGATCGCAGCCGCCGGAGGGTGCGGACGAGGAAGCCCCGGCCGGCGTGCACGCCCTGGACGTGTGCCCCAACTGCGGCTCGACCATGCGCGGCCCGGACACGCTCGTGTGCATGCGTTGCGGCTTCGATCTCAAGACGATGAAGGTAATCGAGACGAAGATGGGCGAGACGACCGCCGATGAAGAGGGGAAACCGAAGCGCGATCCCCTCGTGCGGGAGGGGCCGGGCGATCGCTGGCTGCCGCTCACGCTGGCGATCATCGGCGGCGTGATCCTGCTCATCGGCCAGCTCGCCGGGGCGGCCGGGCTGTTTCCCGAGCTGCGCTCCGGCCTGGAGGAGGGCGAGACGCTCACGATTCCGTGGGCGGCGCGCTGGGAGGGCGCGGGACAGCTCCCCGTCTTCATCGGCCTGTGGACGATGTGCGGCTTCGGGGCCCTCATCGTCGGGGCGTGGCTGTTCGGCCGACCGCTGGGCCACGTCGGCCTCGCCGCCCTGCGCATGCTCGGCATCGTGGCGATCGCCCGCTGCGTGGGCTTCATCAGCATCCCCCTGCGGCTGGGGGAGTTCCTTCTCGAGTCGCTGCTGGCGGGGGCGGCGTTCTTCGCCCTCACCGTGCTCCTGTTCCGGATGAAGCCGCGCGATGCGGGCACGGTCCTGGTGGTGACGATCGTCCTCTTCCTCGCCCTCTTCGTCATCGGCCACCTCGTGACATGGGTGACGTAGGAGGGGGCCCGGGCTCGCCGGACGGCCGGAGCGGGTCATCCAAAGTGGCCGGAATAGTCTTGCGGGAGCCCGATCTTGACGATATGATTATTCGAAGCCTGGGAGCAGGCGAACGTCGGCTCCATGCCGTGTGCTCGGGCGGCCGGTCCGCCTGAGCCTAGCCTGCTACAGGCTCTATCTTTTGCAATTCGAGCGGGTTCGAGTCACTGTAGTACTCACCGTAGGGCTTGTGACGTTTGTCATCGAGGTCCACGATGAGACGGTAGGCGTCTGCGAGCATCGAGAAGAACCTGTCTTCGGAGCGCTCATACAACCGCTGCACGGCCCAGAGATAATAATCAACGACCTGAAGCCCCCCGTGCTCAGACGGATAGGCGGATTCGATGGTCGTCGTAGTGTCCGGATGGATCCCCCACTTGCGATCGAAGTTTGCCTTCGCGCGAGCGATCGCCGACTGAAGAGCTTCGTATCTGGCTGCTTTCCCGCGCCTTGAGAACACAATGCGGTTCTCATCCGCCTTGTGGAGCATGTTCCTGAACAGGCGTTTGACCAGATCATCGTATAGGGCGTCCGCGCTGGCTTTTTGTCGCGCCAGTCTGAATGAGCTCCGCGCTTCTTGTGCCATCGCGTGCTTACGCCGGATGAAGACCTGTACTTTCGCTCCGAACTGCGGCAGCAGCCTGAAGACCTCACGACGCACCTCTGGCAGATCGTCCTTGGCGTGGAAGTGAAGGGCTGTCTTCTTCATCTCCGGCTGCATGGACGGTACGCCTGCGAAGTACGGATCGTTGAGCAGCGTGGAACGCAATGTGTCCAGTGTTTCATCCACGCGGTCGGGGTCTGGAATGTGTGCGACGCCAACCATAAAGACCTTGGAAGCGCCTTGCTCGCCGACGATGATCCGCCCTCGCTTGTCAAACAGCGTCAGACATCCTGCTTCATCAACGAAGTAGTGATGGATCAGCTTCTCAGCCATCCCTGTCGTCCCGATCTGATTGCCTCATCGCTGACGCTCAGCAATCCGTGCCGCGGACATGCACGAGCCCTACCCCCTCTTCCACTCCTCCGGCACCTCCCCGTGGGAGGCGATGATGCGGGAATGGATGCCGCCGCGGACGCGCCATTCGGTGACCACCTGAAGCCAGCGCGGCTTGAGCAGCGCGGCCAGATCATCGCGCATGCGGTTCGTCACCGTCTCGTAGAAGATCCCCTCGTCGCGGAATGACTGGTCATACAGCTTGAGGCTTTTCAACTCCACGCACAGTCCCGCCGGGCAGTAGCGCAGGATGATCCGGCCGAAGTCGGGCTGGCCCGTCTTCGGGCACAGGCTCGTGAACTCCTCGTTCACGTGCTCGATGATGAACGGTTCATCCGTCGGCGCGGGGAAGGTCTCGAGCAGCTTCGGGTCCGGCATGGCCGGATTATACAAGACCCCGATCGGTGGGAGCATGTCGATCCCGCACGGCCGGGACGGCCGCGGCCCCCGGAAGGCGTACTCAAGCGCCGGCCGGCGCCGAGGCCGCCTGATCGAGGATCCGCCGCGAGTAGGCGTTCATCGCGTCGCGAAGCTGCTCGAAGCTCTCCAGCACGTAGAGGATCGGCTGATAGTGGTCGATCTCGAAGCTCGTATCGCAGACGGTCTGGAGATGGAACGGCCGGCGATCGACGGCATCGGAGTTCAGCGCGTGGCGCGACTCGCCGGGCGAGGAGATGAGCCCCGAGCCGTAGACCTTCAGACGGCCGTCTTCGCGGATGAGGCCGAACTCGACGGTGAACCAGAACAGCCGGGCGAGGCGCTCGGTGTGCTCGTCGCTCTTCGCCTGCAGCGCCGCCTGGCCGTAGGTCTGGAGGAAGTCGGCGAAGACGGGATCGGCGTGCAGCGGGACATGGCCGAACACATCGTGAAAGATGTCCGGCTCGGGGAGGTAATCGATCGACTCCCTGGGGCGGATCACGATGGTGGTGGGGAACTCGCGCCGACTGAGGCAGGCGAAGAACGCCGCAGGCGGCAGGTAGCCCGGCACGGCCCGCGACTGCCAGCCCGTGCGCGCCTTGAGGCGCGTGTTGATGTCCGCCAGGGGCGGGATGCGGTCGGAGCGGAGATTGATGATCTTCGCCCCGTCGAGATACGTGCGCGAGGCGTGCTCGGCGAGATACTCCATCTGGCGCTCGTAGAGGATGCGCCAGGTCTCCTGATTCTCGTCCGTGTAGCCGTCGTAGCCCTGCTCGATGTAAAGGCGGGTTGGATCGTCGAAGCCTTCCCGGCCGAAGTTGTCGGCGTACTCCTGCGCGGCACGTGCCTGCCCACCGTCGATCATCGCGCTGTTCAGGCTGTAGCTCTTGCTCGGTTCCATCGCGGGGCTCCTGCGAGTCGATCGTACGATGGTATCGCGCGCCGAACGCCGCGGTCGATGCGAGGAGAAAGTCCGCGGTATGCCGGATAAGCGGATGTACTAATCACGCATGCTTTGCGGGCAAGCCCGCGGCGTGTGCTGCCGTCGTCGTTGGGAGGATCGGGCGCTGACGTTACAGGCTGTAATTGAGCAGGAGTTTGACGACGCGCTGCTGATCGGGCCGGACGCGCAGCGAACGGCGAAAGGCGTCGCGGGCCTCGAGCTTCGCCTGCATGTTCTCCCGGTCGCTGAGCAACCAGGTGTTGAGCGCGTTCACGCCCACCCCGTTCAGGGCCGGCCAGTGCCCCGGGTCGATGTCCACCGCGGTGCGGTAGGCCTCCAGCGACTTGTCGTACTCCTTGAGCTTGAAGTAGCACCATCCGAGGCGCTCGTAGGCGTCGGCGGCGGGCTCGATCTTCACTAGGGCCAGGGCGGTGTTGGCCGCCTCGCGGTACCGCTTCTGCTTGGCGAGCACGTTGATCTGGTTCATCATGAGCCGGGGCTCGTTGCCCATGAGCTCGAGGGCCGCGTCGTAGGCGTCGACGGCCTCGGCGTACCGGCCGAGCTTCTCGTAGATCGCCCCGAGATTGGCCCGGGCCGGCCCGCTCTCGGGATTGACCTCGACGGCGCGCTCGGCCAGGTCCACCGCCCGGTCCGGACGATTCATCTGCAGATAGACCGTGGCGAGGTTGAGATTCGCCTTCATGTCCGAGGGTCGGATGTTCAGGGCGCGCTGATAGGCGCGGACGGCCTCGACGAAGCGCCGAAGCATCTGCAGGGCCAGCCCGTGCCCGAACTGGGCGTCGAAGCTCTGCGGCTCGAGGCGGGCGGCCCGGCCGTAGGCCGGCTCCGCCTTCGCGTAGTCCTCCTTGACCATGTAAATGTCGCCGATCCCCAGGTACGCGGTGGTGATGGTGGGGTTCTCGGCGAGCAGATCCTGGAAGAGGCGCAGGGCCTCGTCGTAATCGCCCGCGTCCCTGGCCGTCTCCGCCATCTCCAGTTGCTCGAGCTGCACCGGGGTCGGCTCGGCGACCTCGATCGTCGGCGGCGGGGGTGGCTCGGGGAAGCGCTCTACCGTCCTGCAGCCGGGAACGCTCGCGGCGAAGGCGGCACACACGGCGATCGTCGTCGTCATCCACGGGCGTTTCATCATCGACACCATTTCCTGCTCAGACCCCGGCGAAAAAGGCCATGATAAGCGCTCCTATCGGCTTGAGGCGGGGCGGCGGATCAGCCGTTTCAGCCGACGGAGGTTCACGACATCCCACAACATGCCCCGGTCATCCTTCCCCTTCGGCGTTTCCAGAATCATCGGTACGCCCGATAGCCCCCGACGGTTCACGATCGCCCGAAAGCACGCCAGGCCGCATTCGCCCCGTCCGATATGGGCGTGCCGGTCCTTCCGCGACCCCACCGCCCCCACCGAGTCGTTGAGATGGAGCACGCGGAGGTCCCGCAGGCCGCAGACGGCGTCGAAACGCCGGAACATCGCCGCGACCTTCCGCTCGCTGCTGATGTCGTAGCCGGCCGCGGTGACGTGGCAGGTGTCGAGGCAGAACCCGATGCGCTGCGGTTCACGGACGTGATCACGAATAAACGCCAGGTGGTGGAAGGCGTAGCCGAGATTGCTGCCCGCCCCCGCCGTTGTCTCCAGGCAGGTGATCGTCCGATAGCCGGGCAGGTCGCGATGGATGCGATCGAGCGCCTTGACGATACGTTTCAACCCGGCCAGTTCGTCGCGCGTCGGCGGCGCTTCAAGATCGAGCGCCTCGCCGGCCTTCGGTGCCTGTCCCAGATGCGCGCCCGGATGAGCCACGCCGTACCGGATGCCGAGCTGCTCGCACCGTTCGAGCTCGATGCGCTGAAGATCGATGGACTTCTTCCGCACCTCCGCATCGGGGGAAGCCATGTTGATGAGGTAACTGTTGTGGCTGACGACGTGCGCCGGCCCGCGCCTGCGATGCCAGTCGATCTCGCGCAGGCGTGTCTGAAACGCCTTGCGCTCTTCCCCGGTCAGCGGCTTCGTCTTCCACTGCCGCTGGTTCTTCGTGAAGAGCTGCACGCAGTCCATGTTCAGGCGCTGGGCTTCATCGAGCGCGTTGACCAGGCCGCCGGCGACGGACAGATGCGAACCGAGCATGGGGCGATCATAGGAGGGAACAGGCACGGAGGGACGAAATGAAGTGCCGCTATGGCCGCGGATGCATATCCGCGGGCACTGGCGAACACCGCGGGCCCGGATTCCGAGACACGGAGCCGCTGACCGCGATTGATCTCCGCCCCGCGGGGGGTATCGTAGCACGAAGGATCGCCCGGCATGTTCGGATTCAAGCGTCGTCGCCGTCGCCGCATTCTGGCTGAGCCGTTCCCGGCCGAGTGGCTGTTGCATCTTCGGCGCAACGTCCATCACTATGCGTTGCTCGATCGAGCGGAGCGGGCGAAGCTGCGCGACGATCTGCGCCTCTTCATGGCCGAGAAACGCTGGGAAGGATGCGGCGGGCTGGTGCTGACGAACGAGATGAAGGTGACCATCGCCGCCCTCGCCTCCCTGCTCGTGCTCGAACTTCCCGTCGATCGCTGTCGGCGCGTGAAGGACATCCTCCTCTATCCCGCCGCGTACACGATTCCTCATCCGCAATCGGTCGGCGGCGGCATCATGCGTGAAGGGCTCGGGGCTTCGGGCACGGCGTGGTACCGCGGGCCGGTCATCCTCTCCTGGACCGATGTGCTCCGCGGCGCGCGCGATGCGACCGACGGCCGCAACGTCGTCCTGCACGAGTTCGCTCACCGGCTGGACATGCTGGACGGGCTGGTGAACGGCACGCCGCCGCTGCACGATCGACGGCAGTACCGCCGCTGGCATCGCGTGATGACCGACGCGTTCGAAGAACTGCAGCGTGATACGCGGGAAGGGCGGGCGACGCTGCTCCGTGCCTACGGCGCGACCAACCCCGGCGAGTTCTTCGCCGTCGCCACCGAGTGCTTCTTCGAGCAGTCCCGGGCGATGCGGGAAGAGCACCCTGACCTGTACGATGTGCTCCGCGAGTACTACAAGCAGGACACGGCCGAGCGGTTTGCGCGCGTCCGGGCGCACTGAACGGAGCTCATCGTGGCTGGAGCGCGACGCGTTCGTGACGTGCTCCCGTGAGCCGCGGCGTCCCCGCCAGCGGCTCGCCCCCGGCGGGCAACGCCGCCCCCCGCGAGCAGGGAACACAGGATGATTCGGACACGACCCGCGCCCGAGGACGCGGCGGCTCGCTACGCTGGATCGTCCCCATCCTCCGTCCCCGCGACGTGTGCTTCCCAGCGCGTGTCGAGGTCGTGGGGCACGTTCAGCAGGTCGAGGATCTTCCCCGCCATGAAGTCGATGAGCTCGTCGATCGAGGTCGGGTGCAGGTAGAAGCCGGGCGCGAGGGGACAGATGATCGCCCCGGCGCGTGAGCAGCGCTGCATGTTCTCGAGGTCGATGTGCGTCAGCGGCGCTTCGCGGTGGGCGAGGATGAGCGTGCGGCGTTCCTTGAGCGTCACCGCCGCCGCCCGCTGGAGGACGTTCCTGGTCAGGCCCGAGGCGACGGCCCCGAGCGTGTTCGTCGAGGCGGGCACGATGACCATACCGTCATGAAGGAAGGAACCGGAGGCGATGGGGGCGCTGAAGTCGTATTCCTTGTAGATCGTCACGAGCCGCGACCGGACGGCGTCACCGGCGAGGGCCGCCGGCTCGGGCCGCTTCAGCCCCAGCTCCTCGGCCAGCAGCCACCGGCCCAGCGACGAGAGGGTCAGATGCACCTCGACCCCCGCGGCGGTGAGCAACTCGATGACGCGCCGGGCATACAGCGCGCCGCTGGCGCCGGTGATGCCCACCACGACCCGTTTTACGGCATGATCGGTCATGCGGGCGTCTCCTTCCTCCCGTGGCGGGAGCAGTCTCCGTGGGGCCGCATCCGGCCATTCAGGCCGAAAGCCGAGGCCGCTTCCAGCGGCCGGGCGTTTGTCCGGGGCCGGCCGACTAGCCTAGGCGATCGGCCCATCTTCGGCGCGGTCGTGGTAGACTGAGCCATCCGACCAACTGCAAGGGTGGACGCCATGCGACAGCTCACCGGCACGCTTCTCCTGTCACTGATCTTCGTTCTCTGCGGCTGCACGCCGTGGGCGACGTACCCGCCGATCGAGGGGGCGGTGGACATCTCCAATCCCGCCCTCGCCCCGATCCCCCGGCTCATGGCCGATGCGGTCCGCTACGTCCACACGCTGGAGGGAGGAGAGGGCGAGATCGCCCTCAATCTCCCGGAAGGGACCAGCGCGACCGTCTACGACGAGGTCATCGAGCGTCTCGAAGCCGCCCGGCCGATGCAGGCGGGCAACACGCAGGCCTATCACGTCGAAGCCGTCCGCGTGCGGGGGCTCGATGCGGAAGTGGACGTCATCCATCCCGGCGCCGGCGGTGTGCCGGAGCTGATGACCGTGTACTTCAACCAGACGTTCGCGGAAGGCTGGCGTGTCAAGTGGCATCGGCGATGGCGGCTGCGGATCGAGGCCCCCGAAGCGCACTACGTCCCTCCGCCGCCGGACGAGGAGGAGGCGACCGGGGCCGAAGAGGAAGCGGAGCAGGTGCCTCCGCCCCCGCCGTCGGAGGCGAACGGCCGACCGAAGTCCGATGCGGTGACCCGCCCCACGTGAACCCGGCGAGGCGATCAGCAGGATATTCCCGCCGCAGGCGGAGTCCCGTCATGGCCGCGTCGCGATCGAGCCACCCCAACGGAGCATCCGCGCATGCCTGACGATGCCGAGTTCGCCTCCGCGTATCGCGGTCGGCGGGTGTGTGTGACCGGTGGCGCGGGGTTCATCGGCTCCCATCTCGCCGAGGCGCTCGTCGTCCACGGCGCGAAGGTGCGGATCATCGATGACCTCTCCAACGGCCTGCAATCAAACCTGGACGGCGTCGCCGATCGCATCCACTTCGTGCGCGGCTCGATCCTCGATGAGACGGCGCTGAGGGAGGCGACGGAAGGGGCGGAGCTCATCTTCCACCAGGCCGCGGTCGCCTCGGTCCCGCGCAGCGTGAAGGAGCCGGCGCTGTACGCGCAGGTCAACGCGATGGGGACGCTGCGGGTGCTGGAGGCGGCGCGGGCCGCGGGCGCAGGGCGGCTCATCTACGCCGCCTCGAGCAGCGCCTACGGCGATCAGGCCGACGCGGGCGGCCCGCGCGTCGAGTCCGCCCCGGCCAGCCCGCAGTCGCCGTACGCGGCGGCGAAATGCGCCGGTGAGCACCTGCTTCGCGCCTACGCCCACTGCTTCGGTCTCTCCTGCCTCAGCCTGCGCTACTTCAACATCTTCGGCCCGCGCCAGCGGCCGGACTCGCCCTACGCCGCGGTGATCCCCCTGTTTATCAAGGCCCTGCGGGAAGGGCGCGCGCCGGTCATTTACGGCGACGGGCGGCAGACGCGCGACTTCACCTACGTCGCCAACGCGGTGCACGCGAACCTGCTCGCCGGCGCGGCCGACGCCGACCTCCGTGGCGACGTCGTCAACATCGCCTGCGGGCGCAGCGCCAGCGTCCTCGACCTGCTGGAGGGGATTGCGCGCCTGCTCGGCGTCGAGCCGCGGTGCGAGTTTGCCGCCGAGCGAACCGGGGAGGTGACGCACAGCCTCGCGAACATCGACGCCGCGCGCCGGCTCATCCGATACGAGCCGATCGTGCACTTCCAGGAAGGCCTGAAGCGAACCGTCGACTTCTGCCGCGATGCATTCAGGGAGGGATAGACGGTGCCACTGATCGGTCGGCCCAAGCCGATCAGTGCCGCCCCCCGGCCATCACTCATCATCCACCCGCAGCGCGACGAGCGTCTGATCATCGCTGGGCCGAACGTCGGCTTCGTGTGCGCGCAACGCGTCGCTGATGGAGTCGTGCACGCATCCGGGCATGCCGCTGCAGCGCTCGAGGGCCGCCTCGACGCCGTCGACGCCGAACATCGCGCCGTTCGGCGACATCGCCTCCGTGATGCCGTCCGTGTAAAGGACGACGGTCTGTCCCGGCTGGAGGGTGATGGTGCTGTGTTCATGCCTGACGTCGGGCAGGATGCCCAGGGGGATACTGCCGACCGCATCGAGCCTGCGCACCGCGCCGCCCGGGCCGGGGTCCTTCAGGAGGGGCGGGGGATGGCCCGCCCGCGCGTACGTCAGCCGGCGCGTGGGCGGATCGTAGATCGCGAAGAAGCCCGTGATGTAGGAACTCTTGATCCCCTTCCGGCACAGGTGCTCGTTGGCGTGATCGAGCACCTCGCCGGGGTTCTCCGGCTGACGCGGATACGCGTGCAGGATCGCGTGCAGCATGGCCATGAGCACGGCGGCGGCGGGTCCGTGCCCGGCCGCGTCGGCGATGAGCAGCCCCCAGGGCCCCACCCCGTCCGGCTGTCCCGGCATCGTCGGCCGCAGCGGGAGAAAGTCGTAGTAATCGCCGCCCGCCTGGTCGTAGGTGTGGTAGCTGGCCGCGATCGACAGGCCGGGAATGTCCGGCGTCTCCTTCGGCAGCAGGGCGCGCTGGATCGTGGCGATCTGCTCGACCTCGCGCCGAATCGTCTCGTTCGCCTCGCGCAATTGGCGGGTGATCATGACGTTCTTCACCATCGCCCCGCCGAGATTCGAGCGGATGACGTCCTCCTCCAGCTCCTCGACCGTGAAGGAGGCCGGATCGCGGCGAAGGCTGATCGACCAGTTGAGGGGCTCGCCGCCGTCGAAGAGCGGAATCGCCATCAGCGAGCCGTAGTCCTGAAGCGAATCGCCGAGGACGGGATCATCGCGCAGGTGGAGATTGTGGATGATCTGGGGATACGCCTGGCGGATGATGTCGCCGAGGAACCCGCCGCGGTGGACGGGCAGCGAGGTCCATTTCGCCCACGGGTCGGCGTCGCCGATGCGATCGGATTCGTCATCCTGGAGGAGGCGGGTGATCTTGTATTCGCCCGGTCCCAGGCCGCGGGTCGAAAGCGAGACGTATGCCTGCGGTCCGTAGAGCTTGCGGAACTCGACGGCGAACGCGTGCAGCACCTCCGCCGGCTCGCCCGCCCGGCTCAGCGCCCCCACCATCTCCATCAGGACGGGCAGCCGCCGGCTGCGCGAGGTGTCCACGCACGCGCGGCCGGCGAAGATTTCACCATTGCTCGGCACGGCGGCCACCGTCGCTTCGGTCTCAATGGATGCCTTGACGTCCATCTCCGCCGAGACAACCGGGCGATGAGGTCGCTTATTCAATCCAGACAAGCTCTAATCGGGCGGCGGTGTCACGTCGTCTCGACCCGCCAGTTGCGGCCCTCGCGCGTGATCGGGCGGTAGAGCGTGTCCCGCTCGACGGGGCGGAACCCCGCCTCGCGGATGGCCCGTTGCAGGTCCCACACGCCGGCCTCCTGATGCGTGTCCGGGCCCTCGAGCTTCGTGATGTCGTACCAGACGACCGTGCCGTCGATGTCATCGGCCCCGTTCTGGAGCATGAACTGGGCCATGTCCAGCGTCTGCATGATCCAGAACGCCTTGACGTGCGGGACGTTATCGAGCATGAGCCGCGTGATGGCCAGCGTGCGGAGGTTCTCCAGCCCCGTCGGCGCGGGCAGATGCTCCAGCGCGCTGCCGTCGGGAAAGAACGGCAGGGGGATGATCGCCTGGAAGAAGCCGCTCCCGCCGGGGAGGGCGGCCGGAAGAGGCGCGCCCTGATACATCTCTTCGGGGCCGGACAGGACGACCGCATCATCCTCTTCGCCATCGTGCCGCACGGCTCGCCGGGGCGCGATCCCCGCCTCGTGCGCCCAGTGGCGCAGGGCGCGATCCTGCTCCTGCCGCAGGCGCATCAGGTGCTGAATGCGATCCTGACGCTGTTCGATGTGGCCGTAGAGGATCGTCGCGTTCGTGTTGAGGCCCAGTTCGTGGGCGGCGCGATGGACGTCCATCCACTGCCCGGCGCGGATCTTTCCCTTGAAGGCGGCGTCGTGGACGCGATCGTCGAAGACCTCCGCCCCCCCGCCGGGCAGCGAGCCGAGGCCGGCGTCCTTCAGCTCCCCCAGCACCGAACGGATGCCGTCCCGTCCCGCGCGCCCGCGGCCGGCGAGGCGCGCGAGGTGGACGATCTCCACCGCGGTGAACGCCTTGATGTGCACCTGAGGCGCCGTTTCGCGGATCACGGCCATCATGTCGAGGTAATACTCGAAGGGCAGCCAGGGATGCAGCCCGCCCACGATGTGCATCTCCGTGGCGCCGGCGTCGGCCGCCTGCCGTGCCTCGGCCCGGATCTGATCGAGCGAGTACTCGTACGCCCCGTCCTGCCCCTTCCTGCGATGGAAGCCGCAGAAGCTGCACGAGAGCGCGCAGATATTCGTGTAGTTGAGGTGACGGTTGACGTTGTAGTACGCAAGATCGCCGTGCAGTCGCCGGCGGACCAGATCGGCGAGGGAGCAGACGGTCCAGATATCCGGCGACTCGAAGAGCCGCACACCGTCTTCGCGCGAAAGGCGAAGGCCCGCGCGGACCTTCTCGACGATCGGCTGGAGCCGCGTGTCGAACCCGGCTCGGCGCGGCGCCTCTTCCGACGCGATGGTGTCCGGGCTTGTCACGCCCTCGCTCATGGCGACTCCTACGACTGTCACAGGCCGCACATCCTAGGCGTGTTGCGGCATCGCGCGCCGTCCGGGTGACAGCCTTTTCCGACCCTGCGGTCTGGGTTCATAAAGAGGATGCGGCAAATGCGGCCGCGGCCTTGAGGGAGCAGGCGCGAATGACGATGTCGATGCGGGTGGATTGCGTTCGCTCGTCGTTGTCCCTGCGCCGCTCACCCTGACCCTTCGGGCAACTGGCATGCATCACCACGATCTTCCCGACGAATCGCCGCACGAATCATCATCGCCCGCGCCCCAGGCCGGGACACCCGACTCGCCACGCGAGGAGAATCCCGCCGAACGGGTGTCGGAGATCCTCTCCACCGTCGAGGCCCAGCTCGAGAATCTGCGCGCCGTCCAGCGCAGCCATGACGAGCAGATGCTCGCCCTGACGCAGCGCGAACAGGAGCTGGAGAGTCGCGGGCAGGCCCTCCGGGAGCGGGAGCAGGAACTCGAGAAGCAGCGCGGCGACTTCGAGCACGACCGGAAGGTCTTTGCCGAAGAGCGCGAACGATTCGTCGCCGAGCTGCACGAGGCGCGCAACGAGCTCGGCGAGCAGCACGAGCGGCTCGATGAGCAACAGCAATCGCTGGACGAGCGGCGCCGGCAGATCGAGGAGCGGACCGACGAGCTCGATCGCGAGCGGCAGGCGGTGGAGGAACGGCAGTCCTCGATCCGCGCTGAACAGGAAGCACTCGATGAAGAACGCGCCGTGCTGGATCGGGAGCGTCAATCGACGGCCGAGAATCGCGCCGAGATCGAGCGCGATCGCGAGGCGCTGAACGACGATCGCACGGCCCTCCGGGGCGAACTCGAGACGCTCGAGTCCGATCGCGCCGCCCTCCGGCAGGAGCGCGAGACGTTCGAGCACCAGCACGCCGAGGCGCAGCAGCAGGCCGAGACGCTGTCGGCGCAGCGCAGCGCCCTCGAAGAAGAGAAACTGCAGTTCGAAAACCGGCATCAGGAAGCCGAGTCCCGGCTCCAGCAGCGTGAAAAGGCCCTCACCGAGCGCGAACGCGAAACGGCGGCCCGGCATCAGGCGCTGGCGCAGCAGCAGAGCGATTTCGAGGCGGAGCGCAATCAGTGGGTCGCGCGCCAGCGGGCGATCGAAAACGCCCAGGCCGAGCGCGAAGCCGACCTGATGCGCAGCGAGGGCGAACTCGAGCGGCGCGACCACGCCCTCCGCATCAAGCGGCAGCGGCTCGACGAACAGCGCGCCGAACTCGAGCAGCGCGAGGCGGCGATGGAGGAGCACGCCGCCCCCCTCCAGGACGAGTTTCAGCAGCTCAGCCGGCGCCTGCACGAAGCCGAGATGCGCCAGAGAGAACGCGCCGGCGATACCGAACGACTCGCACGACGCTTCGAGGAAGCCCGGCAACTGGCCGACGAACGGGCGCACGCCCTGGACGAGGCCCGCACGCGGATCGATTCACTGACCGCCTCCGCCGACGACAGCGCGGCCCACGAGCAGCGCATCGCCGCCCTGACCGGGGAAGTCGAGGAACTTCGCCGCGAACTCGAGACCGCCCGCGCCGACGCCGAACGCGCCCAACAGGAGGCGCGCGAGACCCAGGCCGAACCCTCCGTTGCCGAATCCCAGTGGGCGGAGCAGCAACAACTCGTCGACGAGCTTCGCGCGGAGGTCGGACGCATTGACGGCGAGCGCCAACTGCTTCAGCAGGTGCGGGATGAACTCGAACAGAAGGCGACGCAGGATCATGCGACGTTCAACCGGCGCATCGCACAGTTGGAAGCACAACTGGCCGAAGCCAGCTCGAAACGCCGTGCCGATGCTTCTCAAGCAGGCGCCGAGGAGCGGAACGAGTTGCGGCGCAAGGCGCAGCAGCTCGCCGAGGTGGCCGATCATCTCCGCCGACGCCGGCAGCGGCTGAAGAAGGCTCGCCGTCTCACGCGCGAACGCCCCGCCCAGCGCGACCGGTCAGCGGCGCAGCGCCGGCACGAGGAGCACACGGAACAGATGCGCCGGCTGGACCGGCAGCGGCAGGAACTCGTCGAGCTGAAGCGCATGCTCGCGATCGGCGAGCGGAAGATGATGCGCCGGTGGGCGCGTCCGCGCGCCGTCGCGACCGTGGCGTGGGTGATGATCATGGCGGTGATCGCCGCCGCCGCGGGCTGGTTCGGGGCCGATCGCTACTTCCCGGCCCTCGTCTCCGCCTCTGTCAGCCTGGAGCCCAAGAGCCGGGACCACGGCCCGCTCACCGACGAGGAGGCCGCCGCCTGGCAGCAGTGGCACACCGAGCTCATCGCCGATGAACGGTTCCGCAAGGGGCTCGCCAACCGCATGGAGGAGCGGCGGCTGGATCGCTACGGCGACCGGTCCGTCCTCGACCGGCGCCTTGACGATGATCTGACCCTCGACACCACCGAGCCGGAGGCGCTGACGCTCACCATTGCCGACACCAGCGCGAAGGAGGCGACCGCCTTCCTCGATGTGCTCGCGAGCACGATCGCCGCCGAGTCCACCCGGCAGATGCGCAAACGCGGCGGGGAAGCCTGGGCCGTCGTCGACGGCGAACGGAAGGAGAACGGGCAGGTCCGCTACGCCACGGTCAACCGCGTGCCCATCCGCGATGAGCGGCTGCAATACGCGGGCATGATCTCCGGCGGCGTCTTCGCGGTCATGCTCCTGCTCGTCGGCGTCGTCTATGCCCGGCTGATGAAGACGAAGCGCGAGTTCGAGGATGACGATGTGCTCTACGCCGTGGAGCCGGTCGAGCCCGGCGGCACATCCGGCGTCGACATCCCCGGCACGTAAGGCGCCGCTTCACCCGGCTGCGGGACGAGGTCCGAGAGCTTGCGCGGAGCGGGCAACCTGTATCGATTGCACATTCCCGGACGATGGCGTGATTCCGGCAAACCGCCGAGCGGGCCAAAGACGCCGTCCGATCCTGCCGATCTCCGCCGCGGGTGGTTGGACGAGCCGGACCGCGCGGCAGCGACCCCCAGGCCGCCGGCGAGGAGCGAGGACTGATGCGGACCCAACACGGCCAGGGCGAGAACCCGAACCCCGCTTCGGAACCGATCCCCTTCCCCGGCGATCCCACCATCCGGGACGAGACGAAGTCGGGACGGGAGCGCAAGTTCGATCTCACCTTCCTCCCCGACTCCGCCGAGCAGGTGCTCGAGGCGATCGAGCACATGAGCCGTCGCATCGACGACCTCGCCCGCGAACTCAACTGCCTCGGTCATTTCGACGACGACGACGACGGCCCGAAAGCCGCCTGAGCGGCCGGCGCGACAGGAAGAAGTACAAACACGGTCCACCGTTCCCCGACGCTCTGCTCCGGCGACCAGTGCCGCTCAGTCGGACGATTCGTCATCGGCCCGCGCGGCGCGGCGCATCAGTTCACGGACGCGATCGGCGCGGTACGTCGCATCCGTCGCGATCGTCCTTGCCTGCGTCGATGACCGGTCATCATCGCGCGACGCGGCCGATTCGGACGAGGCAGGGCGAACGATGCGCGAAGGCGGCACAGAGCGCATCGGCGTTGACGTCCCGATCGAGAACTGCTCCGCCGCAGGCTCGCGCGCCGCGGAGCCGAGCGCATTCGGATCGCCGCCATCTTCAGGCGATTCCCGCTCGAAGTCGATGCGCGAATCGATGCGCAGGCCCGATCGATCCACCCACACATTGGTCGCCGGCCCGTTCAGGGCCATCAGCCTTTGCATACTTCCCGAGCCGATGTAGAAGATCGTGCCGTGGGGAATGAGCGGCACCGGCCCCGATTGCGAGTTGGCATACACGGATTGCGGGAAGACGGCGTAGATCGCCCCGTCCACCCGCATGTACAGGTCATCCTCGTAGCCCGGCACGCGGTAGATGTCCTCGAACCCCGCCGGCCCCCGGAAATCGACCTGGAG
>JAXHTH010000316.1:0-3042 GCA_034211115.1 Planctomycetota bacterium
GCCCGTACGACGCCGCCTGCGTGTATTGTAAGCGTCCGGTGAACCGCATCTTCAATCGGGCGGGGCGGTGTGGGATCATGCCTCCGTAAAGGAGGTGTGACATGACCAAGCAATCATCGCGGAACCCGGCGAAGGAGGCCCACTGGCGACGAATGGTCGCCCAGCAGGCGGCCAGCGGGCTCTCGGCCGTGGCCTGGTGCCGCAGGCGTGGAATCAACAAGGGAACCTTCGGGTGGTGGCGCCGCGAACTACGCCGCCGCGATGCCGAATCCACCGCCCGCCGAGCCACACGCCCACGCCAGAGCCCCCACGGCAAGACACTCCCCGGCCAGAGCCGCGACGACAAGACAGCCCCCGGCCAGAGCTCCGACGGCAAGACACCGACCGGTCCCCGGCCCGCACCGGCCGACGCCCGATTCCTGCCGGTGCGCATCACTCCAGACCGAGCCCCCGTGGCAGCGAGTCCGGCCGCCTCCGGCCCCATCGAGATCGCCCTTCCCGACGGGCGCTGCGTCCGCGTCGTCGGCCCCGTGGACCGCCAGGCCCTGGCCGACGTGCTGGAGGTCCTCGCCGCCGTGAGCCCGAGCCGCACCCGGCCGGAAGATGAAGCGGCGCAGCCTCACGCGCCCCAAGCGCGGAAGGAGGCCCGCTCATGCTGACGCTGCCGAGCCTGGGCGACCTCGATCGGAAGCTGGGCGTGCGGGTGTTCCTCCACGCCGCGCCCACCGACATGCGCAAGGGCTTCGATTCCCTCGCGGCCCTGGTGCGCGAGGGCATGGGTCACGACCCGCTGTCGGGCCATCTGTTCCTGTTCATCAGCCGCCGCCGCGATCGCATCAAGCTGCTCTACTGGGACCGCGACGGCTACGCCCTCTGGTACAAGCGGCTGGAGCAGGGCACCTTCCGCGTGCCGCGCACCGCGCCCGGCGCCGCTGTCGCCGAACTGACGGCCAGCGAGCTGGCGATGCTTTTGGACGGGATCGACCTGCGCAGCGTCCGACGGCGCACACGCTTCCGCATCCCGCGTGATTCATTACATGGGCATGATTATTCTGCACAAGAGCCGCGCGGTGGCACGCGGGATGCATATCATTCAGCGTAATGGCGAAGAACCGCGACAACGCCGCAGGCCTGGAAGCCCTCAAGCGCGAGAACGAGAAGCTCCGCACGTTGCTGCGTGAATCCGCTCAGGCCAACGTGCAACTTCACGCAACGAACAGTGAACTCCACACCACCAACACCAGGCTCCGAGCCGCGATCGAGAAGTCCGCGCAGCAGCCTCCGTCCTGGCGGTCCGAGCGCATCGAACTCCTCGAGCAGCTCGAGAAGAAGAAGGCCGAGATCGCCCAGTTGCAGCATCAGTTGCAGGTGCTGCTCCGCCAGGGCTACGGCCGTTCCTCCGAGCGGTTCGATCGGAACCAGTTGCTGCTCTTCAACGATCTTCTGGATCAGATTCCCGAGACGCCGGCCGAGGACGAGGAAGCCGACGATCGGCCCCGGCGCAAGCGCCGCCGCAAGGGTCACGGCCGGCGGAAGCTTCCGCCGGACCTGCCGCGCCAGAAGGTCGTTTACGATCTCCCTGACGAACAGAAGCCCTGCCCGTGCTGCCGGAACATGCGGTACATCATCAACAGGGACGTGCACGAGCAGCTCGACATCGTCCCCATGCAGCTCACGGTCATCGAGCACATCCGCCTCACGTACGGCTGCCCGCACTGCGAGGCGACGGCCGCCCCCGACGGCCCGCAGATCGTCGCGGCCGACAAGCCGCCGCAGCCGATCGAGAAGGGCCTGGCGGCCCCGGGTCTGCTGGCGTACGTGATCGTGAGCAAATACGCCGACCACCTGCCCTTGCACCGGCTGGAGGGGATCCTGAAGCGGCACAAGGTCGACATCGCCCGCTCGACGATGTGCGACTGGGCGGCCCAATGTGCGGCGCTGCTGCGGCCGCTGGTGGGCGTGATGAACGACGAGGTTCTCGCCTCGACGGTGATTCACACCGACGACACGCCGGTGCTGATCCAGGGTCGTGGCGGGGTCAAGCCTCGGAACGGTCGGTTCTGGGTGTACGTGGGGGAGGCGGATCATCCCTGCACGGTGTTCGACTTCACGCCGAGCCGGAGCCGGGACGGGCCGATGTCGTTCCTGCGCAACTGGGGGAAAAACGAGCGCGTGTATCTGCAGGCGGATGCCTTCGGGGGTTATGACGGCATCTACGAGGGCCGGACCGGCGGTGAGGTGACGGAAGTCGCGTGCTGGGCGCATGCGCGCCGGAAGTTCTATGACGCCAGGGAAGCCGCCCCGGCCATTCGCGCCGAGGCGCTCGCGCGCATCGGGCGGCTGTATCTGATCGAGCGGGTCGCCAGGGAGTTGGCCCAGCGGCGCGGGCGCGACCTTGCGGCGGAGCGGCTCCGGTTGCGCCAGAAGTTCGCGGTGCCGCGGCTGGCGCGCTTGAAGGAGTGGCTCTTGTCCCTGCGCGCCGAGTGCGGGGGGCCGGTGCTGCCGAAGAGTCCGCTAGGCAAGGCGATCCGGTACGCGATGAACCAGTGGGACGCGCTGTGCACCTACACGACCGACGGCCGGCTGGCGATCGACAACAACGCGGCGGAGAATGCGCTGCGTCGCATCGCGGTGGGGCGGAAGAACTGGTTGTTCGCCGGCTCGGAGAACGGCGGGGCGACGGCCGCGGTGCTGTTCAGCCTGATCGCCACGTGCGAGCGGCACGGCGTCGACCCGCTGGCGTACCTCCGGGACGTTTTGGCGCGGATCCCGGCCACGCCGGTCGGTGAGCTTCGCGACCTGCTGCCGGACCGCTGGCAGCCCCTCCCGGAGCCTTCCCCGGAGCCTCCCGCGGAACCCTGATCCCCCCCTCCGGCCGGCGGCCCCTTCCCTTGCGGCCGGCGGCCCCTTCCGTTGGAAGCGATCCGCCTCTGACCTGCTCTTCGGCTCCCCAGCCTCCCGCCCCCGGATGGGCCGTCCGCGCGCCAGCCCCCCACCGGACGCTTACACTTTTTGCGCAGGGTTGTGATTAAGAGCGAGAAA
>JAXHTH010000317.1:0-7791 GCA_034211115.1 Planctomycetota bacterium
TGACCTTGATGGTGGCGGGGAGGGGCGTGGCGCAACTCATCACCGACGGCTTCATCGTCACCTTTGACAACCCGCAGCTCGTCTATATCGCCAACGGCTCCCTGCTGGGGCTGCCCGTGCCCGTCACGCTGCTCGTGATCGTCCTCGTCCTCTGCGCGCTGGCGACGCGGCGCACGACGCTGGGGCTGTTCATCCAGGCGGTGGGCGACAACGACGTGGCCTCCCGCCTCGCGGGCGTGCCCGATCGCGTCGTGCGCCTCATCGCCTACGGCTTCTGCGGCCTCTGCGCGGGGCTCGCCGGGCTCATCGAATGCTCCTACATCAAGGCCGCCGATGCGAACAACGCCGGCCAGTTGATCGAACTCGATGCGATCCTCGCCGTCGTCATCGGCGGGACCGCCCTCACCGGCGGACGCTTCCTGCTGCTGGGCTCGATCATCGGCGCCCTCATCATGGAGACGCTCACCCGGACGCTCTGGGCGCATGATGTAAGCGCGGACATCGTCCCCGCGCCCAAGGCGATCGCGGTCATCATCGTCTGCCTCCTCCAGTCGCCGGTCGTGCGGGCGCGCCTCGCCGCGTTGCGGGAAAGGAGGCGGGCGTGAGACTCCCGCTCGGAAGCCGCGACATCCCGCTCTGCGCGACGGCGATCGTGCTGCTGGGGATCTATCTCTTCGGCGCGGTGGCGTATCCCAACTTCGCCTCCTGGGCCGTCCTGCGCAACCTGCTCGTGGACAACGCGTTCCTCGGCGTCGCGGCGATCGGCGCCACGCTCGTCATCCTTTCCGGGGGCATCGATCTGTCCGTCGGTTCGGTCATGGCGTTCACGAGCATCCTCATCGCCGCCCTGATCGAAGAGCACGGCGTTCATCCGATACCCGCGATGCTCATCGCGCTCACGGCGGGGCTCCTGTTCGGCACCGCGCAGGGGTGGCTCATCCGCGCCTTCCGCCTTCCGCCGTTCCTCATCACGCTCGCCGGCCTGTTCTTCGCGCGCGGGGCCGCGTTCATCGTCCATCCGCAGTCGATCGGGATCTCGCACCCGTTCGTGTCGGAGACGCTGAACGAAACGCTGTCGCTGCACATCCCGCTCGGCCCGCGCGGGATCGTCATCCCCCTCACGGTGTTCATCCTCATCGCGAGCTTCGCGGCGGCGTGGTTCGTGCTCAGGCAGATGCGCTTCGGCCGGGCCATCTACGCGATCGGCGATGATGAGCAGGCGGCGATGCTGATGGGCCTGCCCGTGGGGCGCACGACGGTGCTCGTCTATTCCGCGGCCGGCCTGCTCTCGGCCCTGGCCGGTGTCGTGTTCACGCTCTACCAGCAATCGGGCGACCCGGCCGCGTGCAAGGGGCTGGAGCTGGACGCCATCGCCGCGGTCATCATCGGCGGCACGCTCCTCCAGGGCGGGGTCGGCTCCATCATCGGCACGTTCCTCGGCGTGCTCATCCTCGGCCTCATCCAGACCCTCATCACCTTCCAGGGCGATCTCAGCTCGTGGTGGACCCGCATCGCGGTCGGCGGACTCGTCCTCGCCTTCCTCATCCTGCACCGCGTCATCGAGTCCATCGCCGGCGGGTCGCTGCGGCGCCTGCGCGAGCGGGCCGACGCGGACGGCACCTGCTGACACCGGTATTTCCAATGCACGCGCGGGCAACAGGCCGGTTGGCGGTACACTTCCGCGCGAGTCTGCACCGATAGACCCACACCGCCACCCGGACCCGGCCGACGGCCAGCTCCGGCGCGTGCATTGGAAATGCAGGACTCGAGCAACACTCCGGCAGGCGCCGCTTCGTCCGTCCCGCGCCGCGCCCTATCATTGACATGCTCGTGAGAGACCCATCGGCCGAGGAAAGACGTCATGCCGGAAGACATCATTGATCGTGCGCGGGGCGGAGAGATCGTGACGATGAGCGGCGAGGAGCTTGCGGAACTCAGGGAACGCGCCGAACTCGTCGAGGAGAAGGACACGTATCTCAGCGACATGATCCGCCTGCTGCGGCTCGATGATCTGCTCCTCGTGCAGGAGACCACCGACGAAAAAGAGATCATCATCCGCGCCATGCCATCACTCGATGAAGCTCGGGCGTTCATCGCCGGACGGCTGGAGACCTACGAGCGCATGTGGGACGGCTGCGGGTGCAGCGTGACCTATTTCGATGAGTGACCGGGCCGGACCGGATCGAGCGTCATCGGCGCCGCGAACGACGAAGAGGCCTGGTCGACGCGGACCGGCGCCCTCGGGGCGCGGAACGTCCGAGGCGGGTTTGCCGAAGAACTCCCGGCCCGATCGAGGAGGAATCCCATGCTCAACGCGTTGCTGCTCTCCTTCGCCGCGATGATGGTCGGCCAGGCGCCGGCGACCGCCCGGGCCGAATACGAGCCCCCGAAAGCGATCGTCAGGACCGCGCCCGCGCAGGAGATCACGCTCCGCGATGCCGCGCGCGACCGCGATGTGCTGCTGACGGTGCGGCGACCTCGAGCCGACGACAACGACCATGACGTGGGCGAGACCGGGGGCCCCGCCCCGCTGGTCATCTTCTCCCACGGCGCCGGCGGGTCGGGCGAGGCGTTCGAGCACCTCAGCACAGCGCTCGCCTTGCGCGGCTACGTCGTCGTCCATCCCTGGCATTCCGACTCGATCAAGCTCGCACAGCGCCGGGGCGAGCGGGGCCACGACCCGAAACGCGGCCTCGACCAACTGGTCGATCGCGTCGATCTTCGCGATCGCCTCGCGGATGTGCAGTTCATCCTCGAGTCGATCGACGAGCTGGAGAAGGCCCTCGAAGCGCCGGGGCTCATCGATCGGCAGCGCATCGGCATGGCCGGCCACTCGGCGGGGGCGATGACCACCCAGACCGCCGCGGGGCTGATGTTCTATCCCCGCGCCCGCGGCCGCGGTCGGTCGATGCCCGTCGAGGAGATCGATGCGTTTGCGGTCATTTCCGGGCAGGGCACGACGCGGCGCTCGATCACAGAGCGGTCGTGGGAAACGTGCACGCGGCCGATGCTCGTCGTCGCGGGCAGCAGGGACGAAACATCGCTGACGGATGAGACGCCTGCCAGCCGGCGCCATCCCTTCGAGCACGCCCCGGCCGACGGGACGAAGTACCTGCTGTTCATCGACGGCGCGACGCACAGCTCCTACCAGGGCAGGGACGCCTCGCGCCGGCTGCGCGAAGAGACGCCCTTGAACGTCGACTGGATCGAGCGGATCACGACGGCGGCCGTCGTCGCGCACATGGACGCCTACGTCCGGGACGACAAGGCGGCGAAGACGTGGCTCGACTCCGGCGCGATCAAGGCAATCGAGGGCGGCAGACTGGAGTGGCGGCACAAGTAGGCCGCCCTCCCCCGGCCCCGCGCGCTGCCGATCTCCGGGCTGCGCTCGCCCGCCCGCCTATCATTGTTCTGGTGAAACCATGAGGAACGGGCCGTCAAACGAGCGGCAGGAAGTCATCCTCGACTCCATAAGCGACGGGGTCTTCACCGTCGATCGAAACTGGCGGGTGACCTCGTTCAACCGGGCGGCGGAGCAGATCACCGGCGTGCCCCGCGAGGAGGCGATCGGCCGTCGATGTTCGGATGTCTTTCGGGCCAGCATCTGCGAGAACGAATGTGCCCTGCGCCGGACGCTGAAGACCGGCCGGCCACTCGTCAACCGGGCCGTCTACATCATCCGCGCCGACGGGCAGCGGGTGCCCATCAGCATTTCGACGGCGATCCTCCGCGATCGCAAGGGAAACGTGATCGGCGGGGCGGAGACGTTCCGCGATCTGAGCGAGGTCGAGCAGCTTCGCAAGGAGCTGGAGGGCCGGTACAGCTTCGCGGACATCGTCGGCCGCAGCGCCGCGATGCAGAAGCTCTTCGGCCTCCTGCCCACGGTGGCGGAGAGCGACAGCACGGTGCTCCTGGAGGGGGCAAGCGGGACGGGCAAGGAGCTGGTCGCCCGGGCGATTCATGAACTCTCAACGCGACGCGCCGGGCCGTTCGTCGCCGTCAACTGCGGCGCGCTGCCCGACACGCTGCTCGAATCGGAGCTGTTCGGCTACAAGGCCGGGGCGTTCACCGACGCCCGGCGTGACAAGCCCGGTCGCTTCGCGCTGGCCGAGGGCGGGACGATCCTGCTCGACGAGATCGCCGACGTCTCGACCGCCATGCAAACCCGCCTGCTCCGCGTCCTCCAGGATCACGTCTATGAACCGCTCGGCGCCGTCGAGAGCCAGCGCGCCGACGTGCGCGTGATCGCGGCGTCGAATCGCGATCTCGATGACCTCGTGAAGGAAGGCGCATTCCGCCGGGATCTCTACTATCGAATCAACGTCGTGCGCCTGAAGCTGCCCGAGCTGTGCGATCGGCTCGAGGACATCCCTCCGCTCGTCGATCACTTCGTGGGGAAGTTCAACCGTCTCCAGGGCAAGGACGTGGTCGGCGTGTCGGACGAGGCGATGTCGTGCCTGATGCGCTACGACTATCCCGGCAACGTGCGCGAGTTGGAGAACATCATCGAGCGCGCGTTTGCCGTGTGCCGCTGCGGACTGATCGATGTGAAACACCTTCCGGCCGAGGTGGCACCTGACGAAGAGCAGCCGCTCGAGGACGGCCCGCCCGCGCCGCTGCGGGCGATGGAGGGGCGGATGCTGCTGGAGGCGGTGCGCCGCCACCGGGGCAACCGCACCGCCGCCGCCCGGGAGCTGGCGATGCACCCCAGCACGCTGTACCGCAAGGCCAGGGCGCTGGGGATCGATCTGCCGCGAGAGGACGGCCGGCACCGCCGATCGTCCTGAGCGGGCATCGGCACCGTGCTCGGTGCCTTTCGCGGGACGCCCGCGTCCCCGATCGTCGGGCGGACTCGCGCCGATTACCGTTGCACCGCTGCAAGACTGCAGGGCATATCGTCGCAGAAACGCGTCGGTATCGGCGTCCCGGATCGGTGGCATGACCGCTCAAACGGCGTTGCTGATGCCGAGAACGAGGGTCTGCCCTCTCCAAGTCGATCGGCACACTCCTTGCAGCCCCGTCTGTCGATGCGGATCGCTCTGCCCATCTGGGAGGATCGGATTTCGCCGGTCTTCGACGTGGCGGCCCACGTCCTGATCGTCGATGCGGATCGGCAGACCGAGCGCAGCCGACAGGAACGGCGGCTGACGGCCGGCGCCCCGCACGAGCGGGTGGAAACGCTGCTCGCCTGGGGTGTGGACGTGCTCATCTGCGGCGCCATCTCCCGGGTCATCGAGCAGCTTCTTCGCGCGCGGCAGGTCCGCGTCGTCTCGCGCATCTGCGGTGATGTCGACGAGGTGCTGGCGGCCTTCCTCGCCGACGGTCTGGAGGCGCCGCGGTTCCGACTCCCCGGCTGCACGTCGGCCAGGCGGGGCGGCCGACGGCGGCGACGGCGCGGCGCGACTCCCGGCTCCCCGCACGATGACTTCGCCACGTTCTGCGAGGATGTCATCATCAGCGAGACGGAGGCCGCCGACGTCCGGCCGGGCGCCGACGGCGTGGGCGGCGGGCATGATTCAACCGCTGCGGCAACCGGCCAGGTGCGGGCGTGGGTGGCCCGGGTGGGCGACGACCTGGCCGGCTCGCTCGTGCTCGATCACCGCGGCGACGTGGGCCACATCCACGACATCTCCATCGCGCCGCGCTGGCGCGAGGGGCCCGTCCCCTGCCGGCTCATCCAGCACGCCCTCGGTCACTGCCGCCGGCATGGGCTGCTCAAGGTCACGCTGAACACGTCGAGCCAGCCTCGACGCATGCTGCGGCTCCTGCAATGCCTGGGCTTTCAGATCGGCCGTCAGCATCGCCATCGCGGCGGCGAGTCGTCCACCGAGCTCTACCTCGACCTCTATCGCCGGGTGGATGAAGAGCGATGCGTCGATGAAGCAGGCGAGTGGCTTCTGGAAACCTGACGAGATGAACGACCGTGCTCACGCGGTTTGATCACATCCCCTTTCTTCCTCGCCGGCCGTACACGTTCCCGCGAAACCGACCGGCACGACACGCTTTTTTGACTCATGAACAATGCGCCGGCCGCCGCGCCGCCGCCGCCTTCCGGGCCCCCGCGACGCCGACCGGCGAAGGAGTCTGACCGATGAAGATCGCCATCACATCGCAGGGCGACAACCTGAATTCAGCCATTGATCAACGATTCGGACGATGCCCGTACCTGCTCATCGTCGAGACCGACGGGATGCAGGGGGAGGCGGTGGTCAACCCCTACGCGGACGAAAGCGGCGGGGTGGGCAGCCGCCTGGCCGGCCTCGTCGCCGACAAGGGCGCGGAGGTGGTGCTGACCGGCACGCTCGGCCCCAACGCGCAGGACGCCCTCGATGCCGCGGGCATCCGGGCGGTGCTCGACTGCGCCGGCACGGTCCGTGAAAGCGTCGAGTCCTTCAAGGCCGGACATCTGCGGCCCCAGCCCGCCGGCGCCGGCTCCAACGTCTCCGAAGCGGATGAACGACCCGGCCGGGGACGCGGCTTCGGGCGCGGCAGAGAGGGCGGAGGCCGCGGCCGCGGCGGTGGCGGCGGACGAGGATGCGGCGAAGGACGTCGACGACGAAGACGACGCTTCCAACACCGTTCCGAGTCCGACTGACACACAACCGCCTCGACCCCAGACGGAGCCCGCCCATGCAGCGGATCATGCTCAAATCGAAGATCCATCGCGCCACGCTCACCGAGACGGAGCTGGACTACGTCGGGAGCATCACCATCGACGTCGCGCTGCTCGAGCAGGCCGACATCCTCCCCGGCGAGCAGGTCCACGTGCTCAACATCAACAACGGCGCCCGGTTCATCACGTACACGATCGCCGCGGAACGGGACGGCGGGGCGATCGTCCTGAACGGCGCGGCGGCGCGGCTGGGCCGGGTCGGCGATCCGCTCATCATCCTCAGTTACTGCCACGTCGATGATCGCGACGAGGTGCGCCACATCCCCAGGGCCGTGTTCGTCGACCGGCGGAACCGGGTGGCGGAGGTGCGTGATGCCGTCCCCGAGTGATCGAATCGACCGGCGGTGGCGGACACGCCGACACAAGGAGAAAGTGGAATGAAGATCGCCATCGCGAGCGGAAAGGGCGGGACGGGGAAGACGACGATCGCCGCTGCGCTCGCGACCCTCGCCGCCCGGCGCGGTCTTCAGACCATCTACGTTGACTGCGACGTGGAGGCGCCGAACGGGCATCTGCTGCTGCGACCGACGATCGAGCGCCGCCATCCCGTGCAGCGCCTCCTCCCGATGGTGGATGAGGATCTGTGCGATCACTGCCGGGCATGTCAGGCGGCCTGCCGGTTCGGGGCGATCGTCTGTCTTCCCGCCTCGGTCAGGGTGTATCCGGATCTCTGCAAGTCCTGCGGGGCGTGCGTCGCGGCCTGCCCGAGATCGGCGATCGGCGAGACGCCGGCCGCGATCGGCCGCGTGGAAGCGGGCCGGGCGGGCGCGGTGCGCTTCGTCCGGGGCGTGCTCGACATCGGCCGGCCGCGCGGGATTCCCGTCATCGAAGCGGCGAAGGCGGGGGCGGAGCCGGAGTTCGATCTCGCCCTGCTCGACGCCCCGCCCGGCGCCTCGTGCCCGATGGTGACGGTGGTCCGCGATGCCGATCTCGTGCTGCTCGTCACCGACGCCACGCCGTTCGGGCTGGCCGACCTGGAGCTCGCGGCGGAGACGGTGCAGACGCTGGGGCGACCCGCCGCGGTGGTCATCAATCGCTGCGATCTGGGTGACGATCGTGCGCGCGCCTTCTGTGCCGCGCGCGACATCCCGATCCTCGCCGAGCTACCCCATCGCCGG